>JAHYJP010000126.1 GCA_019429055.1 Bacteroidales bacterium | reverse complement strand
CTGTAGCTTTGACCTGCAACAGTTGCCTTATGGGCAAACTGACCGGGAGCAGGGTTACCTGAAGGAGAAAATTCGTAATCCTGAATTTTTACATTTTCCTCAACGGCTTCACCCATTTCATATTCGGCAAAGATCCAGTCACCTTCCAATGTGATGGTAATAGTTACTTCATCGTCAACAACAGCTGAAAAATGCACGGTACCTGCTTCAAAGGTTTGACCGGCAAATAAAGTTACAGTTAAATCTGCTTCATATTCAGTATAAGTAGCCCAATTACCCTGTTCTACATATCTTTCGCCATCACTCCATGCAGTTTCACCTACCCATTCGAAACACTCCTCTGTAAAATCACAGATATTGGTCTGTTCATCATAAACAAAGCAATTATTTCCTGATTTAATTAAATAATCCACATTAGCAACCTTTTGGTCAAGCACAATAACAACGGTAACAATATCAACACCGTCAAATTCAAAGTCATCTAATTTAATAAATGGAGAATTCAAATCAAAATTAGAATCATCAGTACATTCATAATCAAATCCTGAGCCTGATACAATTTTGTCTTCCCAGTCTATTTCATTAACAGTGGCAGAAATTACATTATCAATGGTGAGATACTCACCATAACAATCGATAAACTGAAACAACATATGACTAACGCTTTGTGCACCAGATTGGTCGATTACAAATGTTAAAGTGGTTTCACCAACATAACTAAATGTTATATCATAATTACCCGGAATGGGTTGAGACTTCAGATCGATTTGATCGTTCTGAGAGAAGTTTTCGAGTGCATCTTTTTCGCAACTCATTGTAAAAGCCACAAGGGCCACAAATACTAAAAGAATGTTCTTTTTCATAGAAATAATTTTTAAAGGTTTGAGTAATTAAGAATTAAATTGGCTTAACTAAAGGATTTTGAATATAAATTGTTTTCCTAAAAACAAAAATAAAGTTTAATTAAACATATTTTTATCGGGGGATTTACATATCTGAATCTTAGTGCAGCAACGAATTTAAAATAGCATAAAAAAATACGGTAAACCCTTATGGGCTGCGGTTAATTAATTGCTTAACAGTATCATGTGTTTCATATGTGCACATGATGTTTCTCTGTAAAATCCGGAGTGTTTTTAAGCTACAATTTTCATGATATCCATGCCTTTAGAAGAAAAAAGTCTTTGTAAAGACAGAAAGTTTAGCCAGACTCCCCTATGAGAAATCTCAACATTATTCCTGGTCAAAAAAATAAACTATACAGGTTTTCAGATAATATATTTTTTTGAAATTCTTTATAAGGGTTAACACTAATGTGTTAAAATAATTACTTAGTGTTGTGAAAAATACAAATTAGACGAAATATATATATTATTTGTTTTTGATTTTGTGTTATCAGAAGATTTTAAAAATAGTCCTGGTAAAAATTACATATTTCCGGATCATCCGATGCCAGGAAAAAACTTTCCCTTCCCAATCTAATTTTAATCCATTCATCACCGATTTATTTGCTTATTAATCCTATTTCAGTAATTTTGCGCCATCAGTTATAATGAGGAAAACAGAAATAAAAACAAAGTTTATGTTAAGGTTGTGTTTAATTTTTCATTTAGATCACTAAGTAAAAATTGAAAATATTCAGGGGTATGTATCTGTAACGGATGCTGCCCCTTTCTTGTATCAAAACACCGGAAATCACAAACTTTTAAACCCTTAAATCCAACACAATGAATACCTATCTAGTGGTTGTGGTTGCTTACTTTGGTCTGATCACCCTTGTTTCATTACTGACCAAAAAAGTAGCCAGCCGTTCGGCTGCCGATTATCTTGTAGCCGGCCGAAATCTTGGCGTAATAGCCTGTGCTGTGGTTGTGGCATCGGAATGGCTTGGAGGCATGAGCACCATCGGCGTGAGCGAGAGAGCTTTTACGTCGGGAACCATGCAACCCATTCTGTATAATATCTCCACTGCCATAGGTATGATCATTATCGGTTTTACCGTTGCACGTCATTATCGCGATAATAATGTGCACACGGTTAGTGAAATGCTCGAAAACCTTTTCGGACGCAGGGCAAGGGCTGTTTCGGCCATTGCCTTTCTTTTTGCTTATATAGTTCTGGCTTTTGTTCAGCTGCAAACCGCTTCCAGTGTAATTTCGGCTATGTTTGGATTGCCCTGGCTGTATGCGGTAATTATTTCTTCGGTGGTTATCACTATCTACACCTATGTGGGAGGTATGCATGCACTGGCCATTACGGGTATAATACATGTCATCGTAATGTTTTTTGGAATTGGAGTAGCTTCCTGGATTGGTATTGCCGATGTGGGAGGTTTTGCAGAACTGAAGAGCCAGATGATTGCACAGGGTTCGCCGGAGAATCTTTACAATCCCTTCAGCGGCGGACTCAGCTATGCATGGAGTCTGATCCTGGGAGGTGTATTGGGGGGTATGGCAGGCCAGGCGAGTATTCAGCCCATTTTTGCTGCACGCAGCGCTGCCATAGCCAAAAAAGCAGCCATACTATCTTCGCTTATTATTGCTCCGTTTGGTATCATGGTAGCTTTACTGGGTCTTGTAGCCAAAACCGGGGGCTATTTCGATATTACCACCAGCGCCAGTCCGTTGTGGAATCCAGATCTGGGAATTATCAATCCCAAAATGGTATTGCCCACACTTATGGTAACTCCTGAGTTTATCCACCCTGTGTTGGGTGGCATTGCCCTGGCAGGTATCCTGGCAGCAATTCTTTCAACTGTGGGACCGGTTAATTTTGCAGTGGTGACCATTGCTACCAAAGACATCTACCATGGCATCATTAACAAAACCGCTGTGGATAAGAAATTGATCTCCACTGCCCGCAAACTGGTTATCCTGGTAAACGTGCTCACCATTCCGCTCGCCTATTACAGCACGGGAGCCATTCTAAGTATGGCTTATATCTCTTATGGTATCAGGGCCATTGGTGCCATTGTTATTGTGATGGGAATTTACAAACGTGGCTGGATCAGTACCGATGGCGTTCGCTGGGCATTTATCGGCGGCACCGTAGCAGTGCTCATAAATATCATTGCCAAACTGCTCGGCTGGTGGAAAATTGAAGATACTTACATGGCCATAGGTGCGGCATTGGTATTTGTGATCTTTGGAAATATCTATGCCAACAGTAAAAAGAGAAATCTTAAAAATAAATCTGCCAAACTGAAACCCTTTCCGGGGAAAAAAATAGACTAAACACTACTATGACCGAAAAAACACCTTTACAGGGATTAAAAGTACTTGAACTGGCCAGCGTACTGGCCGGGCCCAGTGTGGGAATGTTCTTTGCCGAACTGGGTGCTACGGTGTATAAAATTGAAAATGTTACCACCCACGGAGACGTTACCCGCAAATGGAAACTTCCCAAAGAAGATGCAGATACAGATATTTCAGGATATTTCTCCAGTGTAAACTGGGGTAAATCGTCATTTGCCGTTGACCTGTGCCAGGAAGAAGGATTAAAGATCATTTATGATCTGGTGGCAGAATGCGATATTGTGCTGGTAAGTTACAAACCGGGAGATGCCGAAAAACTTAAAGTCGATTATCCCACCCTGAAAAAGTACAACGAAAAATTAATTTACTCGCACATCACGGGTTACGGATTGCAGAATCCTCGTGCCGGATTCGATGCCATCATCCAGGCAGAATCGGGTTTCACATACATGAATGGTCAGCCCGACGGCCCACCCACCAAAATGCCAGTGGCTTTAATGGATGTATTGGCTGCGCACCATCTTAAGGAAGCTATCCTGCTGGCGCTCTATTACCGGGAGAAAACAGGCAAAGGACAATATATTGAAGCCTCACTGTTTAAGGCAGGTGTATCGTCGCTTGCCAACCAGGCCACCAACTGGCTGGTAGGGAAAGCCATACCGCAGCGCATGGGTTCCGATCATCCCAATATTGTACCTTACGGCACCATTTTCAAAACCGCTGATGGTAAGGAAATTGTCATGGCTGCCGGTACCGACAAGCAATACCAGCAGCTTATTACTGCATTGGGAAGACCCGATCTGGCTACCGACTGCAAATTTGAAAAAAACCACGGCAGAGTGATACATAAGGAAGAAATTAACGGGATCATTCAGGAGCTGATTGTCAAATACACCCGCGATGAAATCCTTGAGATCTTACAGCAGAAAAGGATACCTGCAGGTGGTGTATTCAATATGCAGGAAGTTTTTGAAGTGCCCGAAGCAGAACCCATGGTACTGAATGGCAGGTATGAAAGCGGAATGGAAATAAAGGGAGTACGCTCAATAGCCTTTACTACCACCGATGAGATGTCGGTAGAAGAACTTTCACCACCTCCCCATTACGGACAACATACCCGTGAGATCCTTTCAGGGGTTTTGAAATATGATGAAAAAGCAATAAACGAACTAATCAATAAAGGAGTAGTATATGCCAAACAATAGCAAAGGGAAGCGCACGCTTGTTGACGCTTCACGACTTATCATTGAATCCATGGCACGTGCCGGGGCCGATGCATTTATCGGTTATCCTATTACACCTGCCAATCTTTTGTACCAGTATGGCTCGCAGCGTATGCCACTGATGCTGGCTGCACCCGATGAGATCACCACACTGCAATGGATGGCCGGACTGGCAGCCGCAGGCAAAGTGCCCATCACGGCAACATCCTTTCCCGGTTATGCGCTCATGATTGAATCGATAAACATGGCCTACATGATGGAATTACCTATGGTGATCATCCTTGTACAACGTCTGGGGCCCGCCACCGGAACCGCTACCTGCGGTGCCCAGGGCGATCTGAGCCTGCTCCGTGGAAATATCTCCGGCGGACATCCCTTGCCGGTTTTCAGCACTTCTTCCTTTGCCGATTGCTGGACCCTTTCCGCGAAAGCGGTAAAAACTGCCATAGAGCTCAGAACGCCTGTGGTATTGCTCACTTCCAAGGAAGAAGTAATGACTACCAAGAGTTTTGATCTGGCAACCCTGCCCGAAATTGAACCGGTTGAAAGAAAATATTATGATCTGAAATGCGACGGAAAATACAAATCCTACAAAGCAACTGATCTGGTTCCGGATTTTTTGCCTGTTACGCAAAGCAATCACCAGGTAAGAATCAATGCTTCCACCCACGATAAGGAAGGTATTTTGCAGCACAGCAACGACGAAGCCATGGCCAATACACAGCGACTGGAAGACAAGATCAGGCAAAAGCTTTACGATTATATTGAATACGAATACCACGAATCAAAAGAAGCCGAAAAACTGGTTGTTTCCTTTGGCATAACTGCAGCAGCAGCCAAAGATGCAATAAAGGAACTGGAGCAGCAGGGCGAAAAAGTATCATTGCTTATACCCAAAACCCTGGTTCCCGCTCCTGAAGTGTACATTGAAATCATGGAAAGTTACAAAACCGTGGTGGTTGCCGAAGAAAATATCAATAACCAGTTCAGCGAAATGCTTTATGGTATCCGTAAACCCGAAAACCATCGTTTTGTTGGTTCTCTGGGAAAAATGATCACACCACAACAAATTATTGAGGAGGTACAGGCATGACAACAGCTTTTTTAAATACCGATGCATTGCCCTATTGTAAAGGTTGCGGGCACGACCTGATTGCACGAAATACAACCAAAGCACTTGACAAACTGAACTATGATCCACTGGATGTGATCATGGTTACCGATATCGGATGCCATGGCATCATTGATAAATGTCTGAATACCCATACCGTGCACGGACTGCACGGCCGTTCGGTTGCGCTGGGTGCGGGTATCAGCTTTAGCAATCCGGATCCAAATAAGAAAATCGTGGTTTTCATTGGTGATGGTGGTACCACCATTGGCTTACAGCACATAATGGAAGCCGCCCGCCTGAATCTGAATATGACGGTTGTGGTGCATAACAACTACCTGTACGGCATGACCGGCGGGCAAACCAGCGGGCTTACACCATATGGATTTAACACTACAACATCGGCTGAGGGTAATCCCTTTTCAGGATATGATCTTTGTGCTTTAACCCATGCCGCAGGAGCTGCATACACCGGACGTATTATGGGAATCGGCGATATCAGTGATAAGCTTGCTGAAGTGATTTCCGTTAAAGGATTTTCGTTGATAGAAGTTCTTGAGATTTGCCCTAGTTATGGTGTAAAGCTCAATCCCCGCCGCAAGCTTCAGGAGATCGTGGAAAAATCCGGCAAGCCCCTGGGAGACTGGACTCGCGAGCGCGAACCTTTTGAAGCCCACCAGGGAAGAAAGGCAGATGATCTTTTATCGAGGTTGCCTATCGTAAAGAAAATGTTTAACTCCTATCTGAAAAAACCCTTATCGCTGGTAGTAAGTGGCTCAGCAGGGGAAGGTGTGCAGCTGGCAGCAGGATTGATCAGCAAAGCAGCTCTGATATCAGGATTGCATGTTACGCAAAAGGGAAGTTATCCTGTAACGGTAGGAGTAGGGTTCTCTACTGCCGAGATCAATCTTTCCAATGAGCATATCCATTTTCATGGTATCAATGTGCCCGATATGGCCATCATAACATCTGCCGACGGACTGGCGCACAATCGAAAAAAGATTGAAGCCATGAAAGAAGGTATGCTGATCATTGACAGCAGTCTGAATGCACCCCAGACCGGAGCCAAAGTCATACAGCATGATTTTCGTGCTCTGGGAGCCCGCAATGCAGCAATCTTTTCAGTGTTCTTCTTTGCCCTGAAAACCGGTATTATTTCAACCGAGGCCATCTTCAAAGTGATTGAAAATGAAGGTAAAGCTGATAAATTGCCGCTGGCGAAGATCAAGGAGGCGCTGGTTAGTGTTTAGGGAGACCGAAGACGGAAGACGGAAGACGGAAGACCGAAGACGGAGTAAGGAGCAGGGAGAACGGAGGACTAGGATTAGAATTGAGAGAATTCGAATATCGAATATCGAAAGTACGATATTGCACAAATGCGAAAGATTTGGGATGGCATCCCTAACAATCTTGATTACATTTACCTTGGCAATATTTGACCACAGCACAATATACAGAAATTGTGAAAGATTTTTAGGGGGATGCAATCCCTTTTAATTAATTCGTTTTTCCTATCTTTAAACCATATAAGGCATGTAAGGGTTTTTAAGGCATGCTAGAAATGGTTTATTGATCAAACTTTGCGAACATTGCGTTTTCCCTTGCGCCTTTGCGGTTCCCGACATTTAATCCTGTTAAAACTGGATTTCGAAACTGCGTTTCTCAACATCAAACAAAATACATCTAAACTGTAATTCCCATCTCCTCTATTCGTCCTATCTTCATAATAAATAATACTTAAGGCATGAATTGCATAAGAAAACCATTCATTTCTATTTTCTTATTCCTTAGTTTATCATTGTCTGCTATCGGGCAGGGCTTAATGGGCCATATTACCAATTCTGATGGCCAAGGCATATCCTACGCAGCTGTTTTTGTACCTTCCATTCACCAGGGTACAACCGCCAACGAAGAAGGAATTTACCGCCTGGAGCTCGAGCCCGGAATTTATGAGATCAGATTTCAGTACCTGGGCTACAAAACTCAGGTGCATACCGTAAATATTGAAAATGACTATGTTTCACTGGATGTAATTATGGAAGATCAGCAATATGCCCTTCCTGAAGTTGTTGTTACGGCCAGTGGTGAGGATCCGGCCTACTACATCATGCGACGTGCCATTGGAATGAGCCAGTATTATCTTAACCAGGTTTCGGAATACAATTGCAGGGTATATCTTAAGGGATCGGGTGTGCTTACAAAAATACCTGCTTTGCTCCGCCGCCAGTTCGAAAGGGAAGGGGTGGAGCAGGACCGCTATTTTGTTACTGAAACCATCTCGGAAGTGCAATATGCCATGCCTGACCAGGTTCAGACACGTGTTATCTCAACCCGCAGCTCGGGCGATGACAACCAGACCAGTCCCATGATGTTCATCACCATGAGCCTTTACCAGGATATCAATGGAATCATTTCGCCCCTGAGCCGAAATGCTTTTCAGGTATACCGGTTTCAACTGGAAGGATCATTTATGGAAAATGGCACACAGGTTAATAAAATCAAAGTGATTCCACGCCGTGCCGGTCATGATCTTTACAGCGGGCATATTTTCATCAAAGACGGTACCTGGAGTCTGCATAGTGTGGACTTACAGATTGAACAATCACTGTTTACTGCCGGTATAAGGCAGGTATATAATCCGGTGGCAGATGGTGTCTGGATGCCCGTAAGTCATAATTACCATTTCCGGGTGGGCATTATGGGATTGGAACTGGAGTACAAATACCTGGCTACGGTGAGTGATTATGAAATTACTCTGAATCCCAATGTAGATCATGAGTTTTACAACCAGGTGATGGCCGGCAGTACCGATGCATTTCTTTTACAATTGCGTGATGCTGAACTGGATCGTAAAAGTGATGTCCCCGAGATCGGGTTGCGTGAGCAAACACGTCCGCAGTCCAGGCGGCAGCAACAAATTTCTGAATTAATGGCAACCGAAGATCTCAATAACCGCGAAATGCGTCGTCTGAACCGGTTGATACGCCGCGAAGCCCGCGCTAATGAACCCCGGCGACCCCTGGAGGTGCGCAATTTGTCCATGGAAATGGATGACAGCGCCAGGGTGCGTACATCAACATACTGGGCAGAAAACCGGCCTGTGCCGCTTACTCCTCAGGAGATGGAAAGCTTCACTGAGCTTCCACAGGATACTGTGGAGAAGGAAACCCCTCGCCGCGGGCCTCTCCGTAAGGTTCTTACGGGAGGTACACACAGCCCTGCAGAAAAATGGACTTTCAGGTATAACGGGCTGGTTAGTTTATCTTCTTTTGATTTCAATACCGTTGACGGATTGAAATATAGTAAAACCCTGTCGCTTGGTCACTCCGGTGCATCAGGCAGGCAATTTACCATTGCCAACACTTCAGGATATGCTTTCGCCAGGGAGCGTTTTCTTACCCGTTTTGATCTGAATTATGCATACCATCCTTTCAGACGGGCATCTTTTAATCTGGAAGGTGGACGGCGTTCGCAGGATTTTGACGCTAATCATGGAATACATCCCACAGTCAATGCAATTTCCAGTTTGTTTTTTCAGAATAATTTCCTGAAATTATATGAGAAAGATTATGTTAGAATACTTCATCGTTTTGATGTGGTAAACGGATTGGTGCTGACTACTGCTGCAGAATATGCACAGCGCAGACCCCTTGAAAACCATACTGATTTTTCCATTGCAGGATGGATGGGAGGGGAGTATACGCCCAACATTCCGGCCATACCGGGGCTGGAAACCCTGATTATGCCTGTGCACAATGCATTTGTGATTGATGCAAAACTAAGCTATACCCACCGGCATTATTATATGCGAATAGGCGAACGCAAAGTTATGTTGTCATCACGTTGGCCTACTGTGTCATTGGCTTACAGAGAGGGTATCGAAGGCATACTGAACAGCGATACCCGTTTCAGGCAGTTTGAAGCTTCTGTGAATCAGTCCTTAAGTGTGAAAATGGTGGGAGAATTCAGTTACAGGATCAATGTGGGCAGGTTTTTTAATACTGATAAACTGTTCACACCCGATTTCAGGCATTTCAGCAGCAACTCCACCTGGTTTATGTCAGGTACGGAGACAGACAGGTTCCGAACGCTTAACCATTACGAATACAGCACCGGAACCGAATATTTATCGGCTCACCTGAACTATGAACATGGCAGAATTCTTCTTAAACGATTGCCTTTTCTTGCACGAACCCTTAGTCGTGAAAAATTGTTTTTCAGTGCCTTAAGTATTCCTGAAGATGATTTTTATTTTGAGATAGGATACGGTATGAACCAGATCTTCCTGCTGATCAATGCCGAAATTGTCTCGGGCTTCAAAGGAGGAAAGCACCATTACACCGGATTCAGGATCTCCGTTCCGCTGGGAGGGGAAGCCAGCGTGCGTTTATAGAACCAGGGATGTCTGAATACCAAATGCTGTTTTATTTATAGTAAGACGTGTAAAAAAACTTATATGCCTTATATGTTTTAATAATAATATTCTTACGCCTGTTCCATTTTATGTTAACCGTATAAGACATATAAGGCGAAACCAAAATCATTATAGTCAGAAAGACGCAAAAATACTTTCCCCATAACCATCCTTTATTGCAGAAAAATTTCTTTATTTGCCCGATTCTCTTTTCTTCCAAAAAAAACATAATTAACATTTTTGCGAATTATAGACAAGCAAGCGTTTAAAACATATTTTTTCAGCTTTATATACATATAAAACTGTATTAATTCAATTTTGATGTACCCGCCGGTAATGTGAAAACATAAAAAATGTTTGGTTATATATAAACAGTGGAGTATATTTACCTTTGGTTTAAGTCTGATTGTTTTCAATTTGTAGAAGAAACAAATTTATCTGTCGTCTTTATTTTTTTATTGAGCTAAGAAATATTGGGATAGGCTATTGAGTTTTGCACCAAACAGCAGAAATTTTTTATGAGCTGGTATACCAAGGCAATTGAAGAAAAAAGGCCGCAAAAAAAGACCCTATGGGTTCAATGTAAAGGTTGCGGTTCACATATCTGGCAGAGTGAATGGATTGAGAATTTGAGTGTTTGTCCGAACTGCAATTATCATTGCAGCATGACAGCACACCAACGTATAGATCTGCTTTTCGACAAAGGTAGCTTTCAGGAGCTTTTTGATAACATAAGCCCTGTTGATTCGCTGAACTTTACTGATCTGAAAGGGAGCTATAAGGATAAAATAGAGGCCAACAAAAAGAAATCCGGATTATCGGAAGCTGTGGTTACGGGCCATGGTAAGATTAAAGGATTTGACGTGGTAACAGCCATCATGGACTTTCGCTTTTTGGGCGGAAGCCTGGGTAGCGGCACCGGAGAAAAAATACTCCAGGCCGCTAATTTTGCTTTTGACTATGGCCTTCCTTATATTGTTTTTTCTGCTTCGGGCGGTGCCCGCATGCAGGAAGGAGTTTTATCGCTCATGCAAATGGCCAAAACCTGCGCCGGAGTGGCACGACTTAATAAAAAGAATATCCCCTTTATTTCCGTTTTACTCAACCCAACAACCGGAGGTGTTACAGCAAGTTATGCCATGATGGGCGATCTTAACATTGCCGAACCCGGTGCTGTTATAGGTTTTGCAGGCAGAAGAGTAATAGAACAAACCATTGGGGAAAAACTTCCCGACGATTTTCAAACAGCAGAATATCTGCTTGATCATGGTTTTATTGATGCAATTGTTCAACGCAAGGACATGAGAGATTATCTGGCCAATGTGTTGAGTTATTATAACCGTTAATTTTTTCACCCATTTCTTTTCACAAACCAAATTTATGTTTTATGGTAGTAGCAACAGGTGTAAAAGTACTGGACAGAGCGAAGAAGCAAAGATCTTTCCAAAATAAAAAAGCCAGGCAGGCCAACGCATGGGATATTGTAAAAATCAGCCGTCATCCTCAACGACCTATACTTCAGGATTATATACAGAGAGTTTTTTCTGACTTCGTTGAATTGCATGGAGATCGTGCTTTCGGCGATGATACTGCGATCATTGGCGGGTTTGCACGGATAGGCAATCAGAAGGTTATGCTTATCGGACATAACAAAGGAAAAAATACTACAGAACATATTGAACGCAATTTCGGTATGGCCAAGCCGGAAGGTTACCGCAAAGCACTGAGACTTATGAAACTGGCACAGCGTTTTAATCTTCCCATCATAACTGTCATTGATACTCCCGGGGCCTTTCCTGGCCTGGAAGCCGAAGAGCGCGGACAGGCAGAATCCATTGCCCGCAACATCACCGAAATGGCCAACATTGAAGTTCCCATCATTTCCCTGGTAATTGGAGAAGGGGGTAGCGGAGGTGCCCTTGGAATCGGAGTGGGTGACCGTATTCTCATGCTTTCCAATGCCATATACTCAGTTATTTCGCCTGAGGGATGTGCTTCTATCTTGTGGAGAGACGCCAAATACGCTCCCGATGCAGCCGAAGCGCTGAAAATTACTGCCCATGCACTTCTTGAAAATGAGGTTATTGATGAGATCATTCAGGAACCTTCCGAAGGTGCCCACACTGATTATGAACAAATGGCTGCAGATGTAAAAAGATCACTGC
>JAHYJP010000125.1 GCA_019429055.1 Bacteroidales bacterium | reverse complement strand
TTATGAAAATCATAAAAGCCATAAAAACAAGTTCAGAAATATCCGGTTTGAAAATTTCTGTCGCAAAAATCAAAGATGGCTTGAGGATTACGCTTTTTTCATGGCATTGAAAAAGCACTTTAAAGGGATTGCCTGGACCGAATGGGAGCAGGATATCAAAATGAAGAAAGATGATTCCATGAATTATTTTCGCGAACATCTTAAAGATGACATCAATTATTTCAGGTTTATTCAGTTCCTTTTTTACAGTCAGTGGCTTGAATTGAAAGCATATGCCAATCTTAACGAAATCAGTATAATTGGCGATATACCTTTGTATGTTGCTTTTGACAGTTCTGATGCCTGGGCCAACCCTGAAATTTTTGATTTCGATGAGCATATGAATCCGGTTAAGGTTGCCGGTGTGCCACCGGATTATTTTAGTGAGACCGGTCAGCTTTGGGGTAATCCCCTTTATAACTGGGGAAAACTCAAAGAAGATAACTATCAATGGTGGATTGATCGGATTGAAGCCAATTTTACGCTTTACGATATTCTTCGCATCGACCATTTCAGGGGTTTGGCTGCATTCTGGGCTGTGCCTTTTGGTGAAAAGACCGCCATTAATGGCCGATGGATAGAAGCCCCGGGCGGTGAAATGCTTCAGGCGGTTTTCGATGCTCTCGGTCCCTTGCCCATTATTGCCGAAGATCTGGGTGTAATTACCCCCGATGTGGTGGAACTGCGCAATCGTTTCGGATTACCCGGGATGAAAATTCTGCAGTTTGCCTTTGATTCCGGCGAAGAGAACGATTTTATGCCCCATACTTACGACAAGAACTGCGTAGTTTATACCGGTACTCATGATAATGACACCACACTCGGGCAATTCAGCCAGAGCCAGAAGCCGGATCTTGAGTTGATGCAAGATTATTTTTATGTGGAAAAGAAGGATCCGGCCTGGTCATTCATAAAACTTGCCTGGTCAACAGTAGGCGACGTTGCCATTGCCCCGCTACAGGATGTTTTGAGGTTAGGTACAGAAGCCCGTATGAATTTCCCCGGTAAAGCTTCCGGCTATTGGAAATGGCGTTTCACGAAAAACATGCTCACCGAGAAGCATGAGGATGAGTTGATGAAAATTACAAAGCTTTACGGTAGATAAAAGTATAATCAGAATTCATTTATCTCTGAAAGAGCAGTTAAAGGCTTTTGTTTTTTGAGCCTATCTTTATATCTTTATGGCGGCCCCGACCGGCGCACAATTTTATTAAGGAAAAAACGGATATCATATCATGGAACAAAAAGAAATATTAAAAAGTGCTGTTGAAAAGCTTGGCATATTTGATGAGAAGAAACATCTTCTTGTAGGCTTCGACGGATTTGTGGATGAGATCATCCATATGGTTGACAAACGCAAAAACGATAAGGAATACGAACGGATTCCCGACATTAAGTCCTTTGCCGACCGGATTGCCCAGGTGGCAGGACTGAGTGCCAATATAGAAAAGGTACCCATACAGACCAAGCTGGGTGGTAACGGCCCGATCATGGGAAATGCCGTTATTGCTCAGGGGCACGATGTAACCTATATCGGTGCATTGGGAAAACATTTTATACATCCGGTATTCCGTGAATTTGCCGATTCATGCAGAAATGTATATTCTCTCACAGAGCCGGGATATACCGATGCGCTTGAATTTTTTGACGGAAAGATCATGATGGGTAAGATGAATAATCTTGTAGAAGTGAATTTTAAAAGTTTGCTGGAGAAACTACCCAAACCCGAACTGGAAAAACTCCTGGCAGAAACCGATATGGTGGCTTTTACAAACTGGACTATGCTTTCCAATCTCAATGAGATCATAACCGAATTTAACAAGATCATCTCCAAAAATAAAAAGAAGCCCCTGTTTTTTATTGACCTCGCTGATCCCAAGAAAAGAACGCAGCAGGATATCCGCGGAGTGCTTGATCTCATTTCAGGGCTCAATGCCGAAACCATTCTGAGTATGAATCTAAGCGAGTCCACCATAATTTCTCTGAACCTTGGAATTAAGGAAGATGAGATACTTACAAGGGCTATCCTGATCAGAGAAAAACTCGGCATTGCCGGTATTGTAATCCACCCAACCAATGGAGCGGCTATTGCAACTGAAAAGCAATGCAAATGGGTTGACGGTCCATACACTTCCAAACCCAAACTTACCACCGGTGCCGGAGATAATTTCAATGCCGGTTTCTGTACAGGATGGCTGGCAGGTATGGAACCTGCCGAATGTCTTGCGCTTGGTGTTTGTTCCTCGGGTTTTTATGTAAGAAATGCACGCTCTGCATCCAGAGATGATCTTCGTGAGTTTATGAAGCAATGGGCTGAGGTAAATTGCGGAGCTATCTGATGCAATCATATATCAAAAAAGAAAAACCGGGAATTGTTTTATCTCCCGGTTTTTTTATAACCTGACTTTTCCAGGTATTGATGCCAAACCTTAATATCAGCTGCCGACCACTCAAACCGGGACAGCTCGCCGGGCTTAACCCACAAAATTTTTTTGTGCTCTTCAGGATGAACCGGCCCGCCTTTATAGCTGCAGATGAAAGGGATTAACCGGATGCTCTTGTCAGGATAATGATGAGTTACTGGATCAAGTTTACCGGTTATCATAATGCCTATGGAAAGTTCTTCCTTAATTTCTCTTATCAGGCATTCTTCGGCACTTTCACCTTCTTCCTGTTTTCCGCCCGGAAACTCCCATTGATGAGCATTGCTGGCTCTTGAGTTACGCTGGGCAATCAATACTTTACCTTCATGCACAATTATGGCACAGGTAACAGGTATGATAGTTCTCTCAGGCATTTTCTGCGGGCTTTTCAGATGAACCCTCTTCCTTAGGCTTCCTTTTGGTAGCTTTGGGTTTGGTGTTGAAAAAATTCATGGTTCTTTCTATTCCTGTGGTAGCAAAGCTGGTTATCAGGTCACCGCATTTTTTTATTACCGGTTCTATAATTTCCATTTCCCGTGGTTCCCATTTCCCCAATACATATTGTATCTGGGTTCCTTTCGGGAAATCATCACCAATCCCAAAACGAAGGCGGGGGAATAGGTCAGTGCCCAGCACTGAAATAATACTTGCCAGTCCGTTATGTCCTCCATCACTTCCTTTGGCTTTTAGGCGTATTGTTCCGAGAGGCAGGGCCACATCATCTACAATAACAAGCAGATTCTCCACGGGAACCTTTTCTTTGGTAAGCCAATAGTGGATGGCTTTCCCACTAAGATTCATGTAGGTGCTGGGTTTTACAAGAATAAAATTACGCCCTTTAAACCTGAAAGAAGTTTTGTCGCCGTATCGGGCAGGTTCAAAGCTTACATTTTTTGCTGTGGCAATATGGTCAAGAACCATAAAGCCAATGTTATGTCTGGTGTTTTGGTAATCGGGGCCAATGTTTCCCAGCCCCACAATCAGATATTTCACTTCTTCGGTTTGGTTTAAGTCTTTGGGTTGCTTTTTGCCCCAAAGCCGGGTTAGAAATTTTAGCATGTGAAACGGGTTATAAAAAGCAAGGCATAAAGATAAAACCTTTATGCCTTGTATTCAAATTGACCTCCTGGGTCATGTAAAATTTATTCTGATTTTTCTTCTTTGGCTTCGCCACCTTCTGCAGCACCCTCAGCACCTTCAGTACCTTCAGCGCCTTCGGTTGCTTCACCTTCTTCGTCTTCATCTGCATCAACAGGAGCCATCATAGCTGCTCTTGCAGACTTAACAATTACTACTACCGAATTATGGGGGTTAAGGAATTCGATTTCTTTAACATCAAGGTCTCCAACCTTAACGGAGTCAGTAATTTCCAGTTTGGAGATATCGATGGTAATCCTGGCGGGAAGAGCATCCATTAAACCTTTAACTCTGAGTTTTCTGAGCTTGGTAATGAGCTTACCTCCTTTAATAACACCAGGTGAACTTCCTTTAATTTCGATCGGAAGGTCAATTTTCACGGGTTTATCCTGGAATACCTGCAAAAAGTCGCAGTGGATAATTTTGTCATTTACCGGATGGAATTGCGCATCCTGAAGAATGGCATTGTATTTTTTACCTTCAATATCAAGGATTACAATACAAGAATCGGGAGTGTAAACAATGTCTTTAAATTGCAGTTCGTGCATAGTAAAAGCAATTTGTTTTTCACCGCCGTAAAGTACACAGGGAATCTGTCCCTGGCGACGTAAAGCCTTAGCATCTTTTTTCCCTACGTTCTCCCTGAGAGAACCGCTCACAGATACTTTTTTCATTTGTTGTTGATTTTTAGATGAATAATAATGGAATTGCCTTATACAAAACCGGCTGCAAAGGTAATACTTTACAGCCGGTTTTTTACAATATTTTTTAAAAAATGATCAGAGAATGGTAGTGAATTCAAAGTGGGTGCTTATAGACTCATGATTATTGACCCGTTTAATAACATCGGCAAATAACCGGGCGGTAGAAAGTACTTTGATTTTGCTGCTTTCTTTTTTTAATGGAATGGTATCGGAAACGACCAGTTCATCGAAACAGCTTTTTTCAATCCGTTCGTAGGCATTACCTGATAAAATGGGATGTGTGCATAAACCCCTAACCGAACTGGCTCCATTGTCGATCATCATTTTGGCAGCTTTGGTAATAGTGCCTCCTGTGTCAATGATATCATCTACCAGAACTACATCTTTGCCTTTTACATCTCCGATTAGTACCATTCTTTCCACTTCATTGGCCTTGATCCTTTGTTTGTAACAAATCACCATTTCGCAATTGAGAAACTTGGCATATGCGCCGGCTCTCCTGGTGCCGCCTGTATCGGGTGATGCCATTACGAGATTGGGAAGGTTAAGGCTTTTTATATAAGGCACAAAGATGGATGATGCATACATGTGATCAACCGGTACATCAAAGAAGCCCTGTATCTGGTCGGCGTGCAGATCCATGGTAATTACCCTGTCAACACCGGCTGCTGTAAGAAGATTGGCAATGAGTTTTGCGCCTATGGGAACCCTGGGCTTATCCTTACGGTCCTGGCGGGCAAATCCGAAATAAGGGATAACCGCCACCACCTGCTTTGATGATGCACGTTTAGCAGCATCAATCATTAAAAGCAGTTCCATTAGATTGTCGGAGGGTGCAAAGGTACTTTGAATTATAAATACATCACTTCCCCTGATGGTTTCTTCGAAAGATGGTTGAAATTCTCCGTCGCTGAACTTGGCAACAATTTCATTTCCAAGTTCTTTGCCATATTCCTGGGCAATTTTTTGAGCAAGGTAGCGTGAGGCTGATCCGGAGAAAATATTTACTTTGCAGGACATGAGGCAGTTATTTAAAGGATTTGCTATCAATCAGGCACAAAATTAGAAAATTAAAACTACAATAAAACCCCTGAAAAGGTAAAATATATTTTTTTTTGCCGTACCGAAATAATGTATAAATTTGCACTCACTTAAAACGATCCTTGTTTGCCCGGGTGGCGGAATTGGTAGACGCGCTGGTCTCAAACACCAGTGATAGCAATATCGTGCCGGTTCGACCCCGGCCCCGGGTACAAATAAAAAAGCCCTTTGAATGTCAGAGGGCTTTTTTTATGGGTTGAAATATAGGTTTTGAAGTGCAACTTTTAGTCATCCTTGCCGAATTTTATTTCAGGCTCTTTATGTAGCACCTCGCCCTTTTGTGCTGGCGCAATTCATAGCCGGCCCAAAGTTGCTGCACTTTATGATTGTTTTCCAGCTCACGATTGGTTTCAATCTGTTTTATTCCTTTACGGAAAAAGGCTTGTCCTATCTTGCTGAAGATGAGAGCAGTAACGCCTTTGTTCTGATAATCGGGCCTTACCCCTATCAATAGCATATCAATGGTATCGTTAAAATGCAGTGCATAGAGAATATGCAGAAATCCAAAGGGATATAATTTTCCTCGTGCTTTTTTCAATGCTTTGGCCAGGGAGGGCAATACAATTCCAAAGGCAACCATCTCATCCTTTTCATTGAGTATGAATGAAACATAATCGGGACTTAAGAAGGAAAGAAATTCTTTGGTGAGATTGGTTATCTGGGCCTGTGTCAGTGTCGAGAAGCCGTATATGTCTTTGTAAACGGTATTAAGCAATTCAAAAACTTCTTTTGCATATTTGCCAATATCCTTTTTGTCTCTCAGGGGGGCATTTCTTAATGAATATCTTTTAGATATCAGGTTTGAAGCGGTCAGAATTTTTTGTGGTATTTCATCCGGCACTTTAATGTTAAACTCCACCCAATCGACTTCTTTTTCATAACCTGCATTCAGCAGCATTTTGTCGTAGTAAGGAAAATTGTAGTGCCCGAATGATGTGGGGCACTCATCAAAACCCTCGATTAACACTCCTGATGCATCAAATGAGGTAAACCCCAATGGGCCATGACAAGACTGCAAACCCTTTTCTACGGCCCATTTTTCAACTTCTGACATCAAAGCTTTCAGCACATTTTCATCTTCGATAAAATCCAACCATCCAAAACGCATGTAACTTGATTTGCGCTCCTGGTTGTAACGGTGATTAATGATTCCTGCAACCCGACCTACAATCTCATTCTCTGAAAATGCAAGCCAGAAGCGTGCCTCACAATGTTCAAAGGCGGGATTTTTTTCTTTTGAAAGGGTTGAAAACTGGTTGCGGTGAATAGCCGGAATATAATAATTACAACTTTTGTAAAGTTGGTCAGGAAATTTGATGAAACGATGGAGGTCTTTTTGGTCTGTAACCTCTTTTATAACGATTTTCATAGCTACTTTTTTTAATTATCTTTTAAAAGCAAAGAAAAATCAATTGCAATGTACAATATTTTCCATTATTTTTTGGCATTTTGAATTCTATTGCCATGCTAATATTTTATGTAATTATAATGAAATTCAGCTGCCTGATGTATATTTGCATTTCTTACCCGTTAACCATAACAATAAAGCATTATTCACAATCCAAAAAAAATTAACAATGACAGGAAAAACAGGAATAAAAAGTAAGATGTTGCTGCTGGCAATGATATTGTTATTAACCGTGCAGGGGATTGCGCAAGATGTTCCCGAAAGGGTTGAGCCTCCCTTCTGGTGGGCAGGAATGTATCACAATGAATTACAAGTAATGGTTTATGGTGAAGATATCGGGCAAACACGTGTTAAGATTGATCATCCGGGAGTAAAACTAAAGGAAGTAGTAGCAGTGGATAGTCCCAACTATCTTTTTCTTTATCTGGATCTTACCGATGCACAGCCCGGAAGATTTGATATTGAGTTTGTAAGCGGCCGAAGGACCCGCTACATTTATAATTACGAACTTTTGCAAAGGAAGGAGAATGCCCGCTACCATCAGGGATTTGATAATTCCGATGCCATTTACCTTCTTATGCCCGACCGCTTTGCCAACGGCAATCCTGCCCTGGATAATGTACCGGGCATGCTGGAAAATGTTGATCGCACCAATCCCGATGCCCGACAAGGTGGTGACATACAGGGCATCATTAACCATCTCGATCATATTGCCGGCATGGGGTTTACAGCCATCTGGATCAACCCGTTGCTGGAAAATAACCAGCCCCGGTATTCCTACCATGGTTATGCAACAACCGATTTCTATAATATTGATGCGCGGTTTGGCGGCAACGAAGATTATGTGCGTCTTGTCAGGGAAGCTGAAAACAAAGGCCTTAAGATCATTAAGGATAAGATATTCAACCATTGTGGTCATCACCACTGGTGGATGAAAGATCTGCCTACTCCAGACTGGCTTAATCAGTGGGATGAGTTTACCCGCACATCATACCGCATGACCACCATTGTAGATCCGTATTATGCGGTAGCGGATTACAAACGCATGATGGACGGTTGGTTCGATACCAATATGCCCGACCTGAATCAGCGCAACCGCCTGCTGGCCACCTATCTCATTCAAAACAGCGTATGGTGGATTGAATATGCCGGTATTCATGGAATCCGCATGGATACCCAGCCTTACGCCGATAAGTTTTTTATGGCTGACTGGGGTGCCTATGTAATGGCTGAATATCCCAACTTTAATATTGTGGGGGAATCCTGGAGCGGTATGCCTGCACTCACCAGCTATTTTCAGGGTGGACGATTGCAGCATGACGGATATGACTCCAACATCCCCACTGTATTTGATTTTGCCCTCTACGATGCCATTGGTCTTGCCTTCCTGGAAGAACAGGGCTGGAGCTCAGGGATGATGAGATTATACAATACCCTGGCACAGGACTTTTTATATGCTAATCCGTTTAATCTAGTGGTTTTCGGCGATAATCATGATACCGACAGAATTTTTACCAGGGTTGGTAATGATATTGATAAACTTAAGATGGCTATAGCTTTCTTAGCTACTACCCGAGGCATCCCCCAGTTTTATACCGGAATTGAAACGCTTGAATCGGCGCGAGAGCATGAAGGGCATGGCAAACTCAGGAACACCTTCCCCGGTGGCTGGCCCGATGATCCGGTAAATGCTTTTACACGCGAAGGACGAACTGAAGAACAGAATGATATGGTTGATTATCTTACCAGACTTCTTAATTACCGCAAAGATAAAGAAGTCCTGCATTACGGATGGCTAAGGCATTTTGTGCCGGAAGATAACATTTATGTGTACTTCCGATACAATGATGAGGAAACCATTATGGTGGTTCTCAATAACAACAGCCGTGAAATGGATCTCGACACCCGTCGTTTTGAAGAGGCAACATTGGGGTTCAACATGGCACGTGATGTTATAAGCGGACAGGTTTTCCGCGGTTTCGGAACGTGGAAGATTCCTGCCAACTCTGCATTGATACTGGAGCTGGAATAAAAATTTATCTTTTCACAATGTAAACAAGAGGGTTGCCAGGTAAATTTCGGGCAGCCCTTTTGTTTTTTGCTTTCCCCAAATAATATGAATAACTTTGTTTAATATGTGTTTTTTATCTTAAAACTTTGCGATATGAATAAAATACTACGCTACTTTTTAATTATGCTTGCTATTATGCTTATTGCTCCTGTTGCAAAAGGGCAATACACCACACCCGGCAATAATCTGAGTTTGACTCTCGATGACCTGGTTACTTTGTCCGGAGGTGTGGTTACCACATCTGATGGCGATTATTTTGTGAACAATACCGTGATCATCTCGGCAACTGATACGCTGAAAATTCTGCAACCGGAAACCATCCGGGTGGCTGCCACTATCAGGATTGAGATATCAGGAAAGTTTATTTCCGATCCTGTTGACGGGCAGGTGATCTTTACTGCCCAGGATACAACGGTCACTGCCGGTAACTTCCGGGGCTTCCGTTTTGATGATGCAGATGACGCCATTTTTCGCAATACGGTGGTAAAATACGGTGGCGGTATTCAGCTTATAGGTACCGAGGCGTTGTTTGAATATTGTGTGATACGAAACAATGGTTCATCTAATGTGTCGGGAGCAATAAATTACAGCGGATGCAGTCCTGTGATCCGGTATTGTGAGTTTCGTGAAAATGCCCGGGCGGCTATTGCTTCCGGTGCCAATGTTACAGGCTCTCCACAGATCATGTACAATTCATTTATTCATAATACAATGGATAACAGCAACCGCCCACAGATCAATATCGGGCCCGGTGCTTCAGATACTATTTATATTGTTGGTAATTACATTGAAGGATTGAATGATAATGCCGGAGGAATTGGTCTGAGCAATCTTTTGGGTGGTGCAAACACACTTGCACTGATTGCCGAAAACGTAATCGTGGGCAATCGCTATGGTTATGCCCAAACCGGCAATAACATCAGCTCCATGATACGTGATAATATTATTCTTGACAACGATATTCAGGGCAATCCCATGCTGGGGGGCAGCGGATTAAACTTCCTGGGGAATACAAATAATTTTTCGGTGGTAAGAAATAATATTATCTCCGGAAATCTCTGGGGCGTTACCATCCAGAACACAGCCCTGCCCGAATTTGGTACTGTCGACGACCATGGTGGAAATGTATTTTTTGATAACGGAAACAACGGCCAGACTTACGCCCTTTACAACAACACTCCCAATCCCATAAGTGCAATCGGCAATTACTGGGGATCCAACGATGCTGAAACGGTTGAATCCTATATTTTTCACCAGCCTGATGATGGTAGCCTGGGACTGGTAACCTACGATCCTTTTATGACTCTTCATCCCGAAATCCTGTCATTTAATTTTTCCCAGGCTCTCAATCCCGGACTGGATGACGATTATGAAGGAGTTATTGATGGAGAAAACTTTACCATCCACTTCATGTTTCCCGAAGGAACTGACGTGAGTGCACTTATTCCTGATATTACAATACCCTTTGGCGCTGAAATTACACCTGATACCGGAGAACCGCAGGATTTTACTCTGCCCGTGGTTTATACCGTAAGTGTGCCTCACGGTGATGAGCAGGAATGGACGGTTACGGTTGAAGTGGAATCTCCGCCTTCCGGATTTACCGTCAATTTCATTGTGCTTAATGAAGATGGCAACGAACTTACCGATGCTGTCATTACCCTTGACGGCGAAGCCAATGATGCGGGCGATTATGTGTTTGAAGAAGTAATGCCGGGCACCTATGAATATACGGTTTCCTTGTTCGGATATCACACTGCAGCGGGTATTATAGAAATTACAGATGAAGATATTATTGAAACCGTGGTTATGGAACTGATAACCTATACCCTGACATTTGTGATAACGGCTGAAGATGGTTGGGAGATTCCGGATGCAGTTATTATACTTAACGGAAGTCAAAATGATTTTGGAGTTTATGTTTTTGAAGATCTGCTCCCGGGTGTTTATGAATACTCCATATATGCCTATGGTTTCTTAGGAGTTGATAGTGTAGTAGAAATTACCGATGCTGATGTGGAACTGCATGTTGAACTGGAATATGAAGTTTCAGTTCACGAATACACAACCGGCCAACTTAACATATACCCCAACCCTGCTGCTTCGTATTTTATGCTAAATATTGAAAATGAAGAGCAAGCCGAGCTTTTGCTTAATGATCTTACCGGCAGGACAGTTTTTCGAAAAACCATTGAAAACTCCTTAGAAAGGATTGATGTGGGTCATCTTCCCAACGGTATTTATGTGGTAACGCTTCAAGCCGGCAATAAATCTCATGTTGGAAAACTCCATATAATCAGATAATTATTACCTGAAAGTTTCCTTAACAGGCCCTGGATATTACAAGAATATCCGGGGCCTGTTTTCAATAATGGCGAGATGGAGTTTCTTATGGAATCTGTAAACATAACAGTTTATCTCCTGAACATATATACTCACAGTTTTTTATTACATTTGCCTCAAGAATTTAAGTCTGAAACATGTATCCGGATATGTGATAAGGCAATGCAGTATTATAAGTTTTCAATCCTTTTATGGAACTAAGCATCATAATTCCTGTATATAATGAGCAAAAAAGCATTGAGTTGGTGCTCAATCAGTTGCTGGCTCTTCAATTCCCTGTATTTGTTAAAAATGTTGAGTTTATTGTTGTTGATGATTGCTCAACAGATAATTCTTTGTCCATTGTCAGTAAAATATCTGATCAGTATTCGCAGGTAAGTGTATTCAGAAATGAGAAAAATCTTGGGAAAGGTGCTTCAGTTCGCAAGGGAATCGAGAATTCCAAAGGCGATACAATTCTGGTGAGAGATGCTGACCTTGAGCTGAGTGTTGATGATATTCCGTCCATGATCCTGGCTATGGATGAATTAAATGTTGAATTTATCAATGGATCACGTTATATGGCAGGGATCAACCGCCCTTTGGCTTCATACCGGAGATATCTTGTTAACCGGTTCTTTACCTTTCTCACCTCCGTTATAATCAACGTAAAACTTACAGATATGGCCTGTGGGTACAAGCTTTTCAAAAGAAGTCTTTACGATCAGATACAGCTTAAGGAAAACCGGTTTGGGTTTGAGGCGGAAATACTTATTAAAGCTTTGCGGATAAAATCAAATAATATAGCAGAGGTTCCTGTTCATTACTTCCCAAGACAAAAAGATGGGGGGAAGAAACTGAGAAATATTGATGGCATAAAAATTCTTTGGGCTATATTTAAGTATGGATTATTCTGAATCCTGAAAATTTCATTTCTGCTTCTTCCATATTTTTTCTTCCCTTTCTAATGCCGGCCAATATCCGGGACCATGACTGGTTCGCAAAAAGTTTGCCCAATAGGCTTCTTTGTTCATCAATTCATAATGTAACAAACCCTTGCGGTATTGCCAGGTTTGGAAAAGATTGAAAAGTATTAATAGTGTCAGAGATCCTGTCAACAGATATTTTTTTGTTTTTTTGCTATGAAAGGTATAACTGATAAATGCTGCCAGTGGAATAG
>JAHYJP010000352.1 GCA_019429055.1 Bacteroidales bacterium | reverse complement strand
GGGCCATTGCCAATAACCTGTAGTTGAAAACTGTAGTCATCACAGACTTCCCAGTTCTCATCCAGCTCAAAAGTGATCGTATGCCAGATGCCCGCCGGAATAGGATTACTGAAATCCTTAACAATGTTGCCATCCACCAGAAGGTTTGCAATATCTTCGGTGCTCTTCACCTTTAAAACAAAATTCTCAAGGGTGTTGTAATACACAATATCCACGGTTTTGGAGAACCGGTCTTTGTCGGGTCCTGCCCAACCTACTACCACCTGGTCGGTTTTTTTAAACCAAACAGGGTTTTCAGGGTCAATGCAATGGGTGGTGCAGTCAGCAGCTTCTGTCTTTAATAAGGCAACATCCTGCCCTATTTCGGAAATACTTTCCGTTTCATCTTTCTGGCAGGAATAAAACACTGCAGTGATTAGCACTAAGGCTACAAATAAATTTAAAGTTTTCATTAGATTTGGATTTAATGTATAAATAATTGAATAAAAGAATTCAAATCGAAAGAGTTAGAGAGCAAATGAATCAAATTCATTCATCCTTAAGGCAACGGATTGAAAATCCCAATTCCTTAAATGCCGGGTAACTATCCACGCCGCCGCTAATATTGTATACGCTCCGGATATAAGCGTGATTGGTAGGGTCAGTTGATGCACTAAACCAGCCACCGACTTCCCCTACACTTAGGAACGATGGACTGGGGTGACGCCAGCCACCCGGGAGGATTGTAAAGCCGGTTTCATTGGTTGCTCCGGTGTTTGGCTCATGCCATAAACCTGTTCCTGCTTCAATTGTACCGGTTGCTTTCATTTTACCACCAGCAACATCTAATCCTCCGAGATAGTCGGTTAATTGGGTCCATTCAGCATGACTTGGCAAATGCCAGCCGGTAGGGCATACGCCTTGTACTCCGCTCGGGTTGGCATTGCTGCTTGCAGAGCCAGCCATTGCTGCAGGCCAGTTGTATAATACACCATAGCTTGCATAATTGTCAGTTGCTTTGGCTGCACTGACGTCAGTTCCATCATAACCATTTACATAATAATATGGGGTTGTATCCGAACCGGTTTCAGGGCCAACTACGGCTGGCAAATAGCGCAGGTTTTCTGCCATCCATACCTGGTTGCCTATCGTTACGGTCTGGTAATCAGCTTCATCCCGTGGGTCAGTAAAACTGCCGAAATCAATGCTTTGAGTGGTAAAAGATATGGCCTCGCCATATCCGGTACCGGCACTATTTGTAGCATAAGCCCGAACATAATAAGTAGTGTTGGGTGTTAATCCGGTCATATTACTGGAAAACTCACCCGAACCTTGACCGTCAGTTGTTTTGTTGTCATTGATGGTTGGGTTTTCCGCTGTATTCCAGCAAACACCGCGTGCAGTTATTGTTGCTCCGCCATCAGCGCTTATATTGCCTCCACTTATTGCAGTAATCTGCGTTAAGTTGGAAACGCCAGTAGTTAATAATACTGGAACAGTTACATCTTCATCTTTCTGGCAGGAATAAAAACCTGTAGTGATTAGCACTAAGGCTAAAAAATTTTTTAACGTTTTCATTGGATCTGGGTTTAATTTATAAATGATTGAATTAAAGAATTCAAATTTGCCAAGGGGGAGGGCAAAAAACAAGACAAAACAATAAGTAAGTAAAACGAATTTAAAACAATAGTTTTAAATATGCAAGAAAAAAAGCAAATAAATACTGAAATGCGTATTTATAAATAAATATTTCTTTATAAAAATTAAGATAAAATCTTAAAAAAATATTA
>JAHYJP010000124.1 GCA_019429055.1 Bacteroidales bacterium | reverse complement strand
ATTATTCAGGTTTGCTCCATATTAACAGGAGATAATGAAACTCGGGAGCTAATGGGACTGGTTGAAGCGGCTCAGATTTTTAATTTTAAAAAAGGCCTTTTAATTACTTACGATATAGAAAAAACTATCGACTTTAAAAATATTGAAATCCAAATGATCCCTGCCTGGAGATGGTTGTTGACAAAAAATTTAAATTATACTTCGCACGGGATAAAATGTGCCAACTAAATTTAGTTGGTCCCGAGCATTCGGGAGCAAAATTGCAGTTGGCAAGTCCTTTTGCCAACTGCTAATTGCTTATTGCCAACTTACATAAATGTATAAATTTATCCCGTTTTTAGTATAATAAAGCAGGCCACATTGGTCACATGGTTATCGACAGCGAAGGCGAACCCGATATTATTGGAATTCCAGGCAGTCTGGAAGATGCCATCGGGAACTGCACTATTAAAAAAAGGTCTTTGGGAAAATACACTGACACTTTACAATTGCTGGAAGCTTACCGAAACGGCAACTTTTTCGCCGCTGAGGTTTGGTTGAAATCTGTAAAAAAATTAGCCATCGGCCTGGCTGCATTAACCAACATTCTGTCACCGGAAATGATAATCCTTGGAGGGGGCATTACTGAAGCCGGCAAAGATTTATTTGAGCCGCTTGAAGAATATATGGGTTTATATGAATGGCGCACAGGTGGCAACAAAACAGAAATTGTAAAGGCCGGTTACGGCGATCTGGCCGGAGCTGTGGGAGCTGCCTGCTTTGCAAGAGAAACGGGGTAAATCAGGTTAAATTTATTACATTGCGGAACTTATTCTTGTGAAACCGATGACTGAAATAACTGATCCGAATATTTTCCAACACATCAGAAAGGGCGATGAAGCCGCATTCAGCCGTTTGTTCGACGGGTATTATGCTGCGTTGTGTTTTTTTGCTGTGAAATATTTGGGCGATTTGGATCTTTCACGTTCGCTGGTGCAGCAGGTTTTTGTTGATTTGTGGGTGAAACGCGAAAAAACAGAGGTTATCTCTTCGGTAAAATCCTACCTGTACCGTTCGGTAAAAAACCGGTGTATTGACCACCTGCGAAAAGAAAAAAATACTTCCGAAATATCTGAATCTGTTGAAAATCTAAACCAGATGCCTTTCCGTGATTTGGTGGAAGAAGCCGAACTGAACGACCTTATCAACAAATCAATCAATCAACTTCCCGAAAAATGCCGCGAGGTGTTTCTCCTTTGCCGGTTCGAAGGGTTGAAATACGCTGAAATTGCTCAAAAACTGAACATCTCTGTAAAAACTGTGGAAATGCAAATGGGAATTGCCTTAAAAAAATTACGCGAAAGTTTATCTGACTACCAGATGATTAATCTGCTGGTTTTCATTTATTCGAAAAAAATCTGAATTCTGTTACAGGGTAAACGCTTTTCTTTTCGTCGTAAGAATGAAAAAGAATTATAAAACAATAAAGTAAATGAAGAATATTTCGTGAAACTTGGTGTCTTCGTGATTTCGTGGCTAAAATTTCTTGCCACAAAGACTCAAAGTCTCAAAGGAGCACAAAGAAATATACTGTTACAATATAAAAGTAAGAAATTGAACGAAAACAATCATATAGACATTCTCATCGGCAAGTCCGTTTCAGGAAATGCCACACCCGAAGAAATAAAGGAACTGGAGCAGTGGAAATTATCTGCTGAGGAGAATCAACTGCTTTTTAAGAAAAGTAAAAAAGCCTGGGAAAAAAGCGATAAATATATCTCTGAAACCACCCTTCAAAAAGATAAATCAAAACTTGAATCGGAATACAACCGTTCCCTATCTGATAGAGTAAGAAAAATGAGCCGGCAATCATTTATTTATAAAATTGCTGCCATTCTGGCTTTCCCGGTTGCGCTGGCCATTGGCTGGTATCTGTTTGGAGAATCCGAAAAACCGGTTCAGCTTGCCGAACAGCTTTATGAAATCAGTTCGCCCAAAGGGCACGTTTCAAAGGTAAAACTGCCTGACGGAACTGAAGTTTGGATAAACACCAACTCTTCCATAGGTTACGACGCATCTTCCTTTAACACCAATAACAGAGAAATTCAGTTAAAAGGTGAAGCCTATTTTGAGGTGACCTCCAGCGTGGAAAAGCCGTTTACGGTAGTTACTCCCCATGCCAATGTGAAAGTAACCGGCACGGCTTTTAATGTAAAAGCTTATCCCGCCTCACTATTATTTGAAACTGTTTTGGCTGAAGGAAAAATTGAACTTCAGCTAAAATCGGGTACCACAGAATCAATTCATGTGGAGCCGAATCAGCGGGTCATATTTAATTCCATCAATAAAAAATTTGATGTGCAGCAGGTTGAATCCGAAATGTTTACGGCCTGGCGCAACGGCGAAATCATTTTCAAAGATGCCACGCTGAATGACCTCATAAAAGAACTGGAACGTATTTACG
The DNA here is from genome assembly GCA_019429055.1 of Bacteroidales bacterium. Taxonomy (GTDB): domain Bacteria; phylum Bacteroidota; class Bacteroidia; order Bacteroidales; family UBA7960; genus SKVR01. The sequence continues at coordinate 10,037 of JAHYJP010000124.1, read as the reverse complement.
ATATTCAGTTTCACCTGAAACCTGCCACTCTTGGCGAACTGCGCTTCCGGGGCATGTTTAGTTACAATAACAACCTGATTGAAGCGCTCGAAAAAATCAAAAAATCTTCCCAAGTGGATTACTACATCGAAAATAAAGAAGTATGGTTAAAAAAATCTAACTAAAAAAACAAGATGCCTATGAAACAAAAATGAAAGTTTAATTTAGACCTGGATAAGGGTACCAACCTTTAAGCGGTTCAAAACCGCTAAAAGGTTAAGAAAGACTCTGAATGGAGAAAAGAAAAGAGGGAAACTGTGGTGGCTTTCCCTCTTTACAAACTTCATTAGCCAGTGAAAAGCCAAATCAGTTATTAATAAAAAACATGTAAATGTATGAAAAATTTAACAAAACCAGTGGGGGATTTGTACCCTCACATTAAAAAACTAACGTTGATTATGCGATTAAGTGTTTTGCTCATTTTAATTGCCGTTTTTACCTCCACCGCCAGCGTGTATTCGCAGGCAACACGACTTACTGTAAAAATGGAAAACGCCCGGCTTTCGGAAGTGTTTGATGCCATTGAAAAACAGTCGGAGTTTTATTTCTTTTACAACCGCGACTATTTCAACGACGACCGAATTGTTTCGGTTGACGTGGAGAACAAGTTGCTGGATGAAGTTTTAACGGAACTCCTTCAAGGCGAAGCAATCACCTGGGAAATTTTTGACCGGAATATTCTGCTCCGAATCCCGGAAGCGCCCTTAACAACTGCCCAACAGGAGGTGATGCAGCAGCAACACTCCGTTTCAGGTATAGTTACCGATGAATTCAGGCTACCATTGCCTGGCGTTACTGTTTTGGTAAAAGGCACCACACAGGGAACGGTGACCAATGCCGATGGAAACTACTCGCTTTCCAACATTCCTGAAGATGCCACGCTGGTGTTTTCGTTTGTGGGGATGAGGACGCAGGAGGTTGAAGTGGGCAACCAAACTACCATCAACATAAGTATGAAAGTGGATGCCATTGGGATTGAGGAAGTTGTTGCAGTGGGGTATGGGACTACAAAAAGAGGCGAATTAACCAGTTCGATTTCTTTATTAGATAATGATATTATTGAAAAGCAAACCGTTCAACGTGTTGGGCAAGCAATGCAGGGACAGTTAGCCGGTGTACAAGTTGTTAATATATCAGGAAGACCAGGTACAAATCCGGTCATTCGGATTCGTGGTTCCACTACTATTAACAATAATAATCCTTTATATGTTGTAGATGGAATTCAAACCGATAATATCAATAACATTAACCCGGCCGACATAGAAAATATCAGTGTATTAAAAGATGCCGGAGCTTCAATTTATGGTGCCCAGGCTGCAAATGGAGTAATTCTTATCACTACAAAAAAAGGTAAAATAGGGGTGCCTCAAATCAATCTGGATTTATCTTATGGTTTTAAAGAGGTCAGTAATTACCCTGAGATGATGAATACTGAACAGTTTACAAGAATTTATAATGAATCCCGCAAGGCAGCAGGACTTGCTCCATACTGGGATCTGGACAATTTACCTCCCCACGATACGAAATGGCTTCCCTTGCTTTTTACAAAAGCACCTTTAACGAATAATAACATATCTGTTTCAGGAGGCAATGAAAATAGCAATTACTATTTAGGGGTAAATTATATGGATGAATCTGGTATTGTTAAGGGATCGGGCTTTACCAGATACAATATCCGGCTTAATACAAATAATAAGGTTGGAAATAAGATAAAAGTTGGAAATAATCTAACAATTGGGCAAGAAAATATCGAGAAATCAACCATGGACAATATGCTGGAATCTTTTGTAACACCAATGAGGGCAGCACCTACTATACCAGTACGATGGACTGAATGGGATGCCCAAAATCACCCCCTTTTTGAATCCAGAGGATGGAAGGTAGGAGAGTTTGCAGGTCCTACCTATTCTGGGGAACATCCCGGATCCAAAAATATTATAGGATTCCTGGAGGATAAGACTTATCAAGCACTCAATAAAAATTTCAGGGCAGTTGGGTCTCTTTTTGCAGAATATGAACCAATTAGAGATTTTGTTTATAAAGTACAATTTGGAGCCGATTATGTTAATAATACCGATATTAATATTACAAAACCTTATTCATATGGAAATAGATCCAATGCCTCTGATTTTTTCAGCAATTCTAAATCAACCAGTTTTTATTATTCTTTTGATAATCAAATGGAATACATTCTTTCCTTAAATGAAACTCATAACCTGAAAGTTTTGGTAGGTATGTCTGCCCGAAAAAACTATAACGAAAATTTGGGTGTACAAATGAGGGATTTCGTCAATCTTGATCTAAATGTGGTTAATACTGGTTCAACTGTCGCAGGAGTAAACGGTACAAATTATACTGATAAATGGATTTCATATTTTGGCAGGCTGAATTATGATTATAAACGGAAGTACCTGTTTCAGGCCATTTTTCGTGCAGATGGTTCTTCCAAGTTTGGCCCAAACAGTAGGTTCGGTTATTTTCCTGCTTTTTCCGGAGCCTGGAGAATCAGTGAAGAATCATTTTTCAATTCAGAGTTTATTGGCAACTTAAAATTGAGAGGCAGTTGGGGACAAACAGGGAATGACAGGATTCCCTCTTTTGCTTATGTGGAAAGTTTAAGTTTCAATAATGTTGTTTTTGGCAATACGCAGGGAGTAGTTAAGGGTGTTTATCCTGCTTCAATTGCTAATCTGGGTTTGAAGTGGGAGACAGTGGAGATAGCAGATATTGGAATGGACATAGGGATTTTAAATAACAAGCTTAGTTTATCAGTTGACTGGTTCAATAAAAAGACAAAAGATATGCTCTTGCGAAGACCTATTCCAAGTTCTTATGGTTATTCTTCCAATCCCTGGTTTAATGCAGGTTCCATGAAAACTGAAGGATGGGATTTTGAATTATCTTATGCAGATAATGTCAATGGATGGAATTTCAGAGTTTCTGCAAATGGTTCTACTTATAAAAACGAAGTTTTGAGTTTAGGGGCAGAGAATGAAATAGTTAAGACATATACCAAAACAGAAGTTGGAAAACCTATTGATTATTTATATGGATATCGAACAAATGGGCTTTTTCAAAACCAGACTGAAATTGATAATCATGCTTTTCAAAATGCCCTTACCCGCCCGGGAGATATTCGCTTTGTAGATTTAAACGGTGATGGAGTTATAAATATGGATGATCGTACCATGATAGGTAATCCCTTTCCAGATTTAACTTACGGAGGTAACATATATATTGAAAAAAAAGGTTTTGATCTGAATATTATTGGTTCAGGAGTTTTAGGAAATGATATTTACCGTGCTCCCAGTTGGGGTGGTTTTGAAAGCCCTATAGGCAGACAAAATCTTTTGGCATTTGTTGCAGATTATTGGTCGGAAAATAATAAACATAATGATATAACAAAGCCAAGGCCAATATGGACTGATCCAAATAATAATAATGCAAATTCAGAGCGTTTTATTAGTGATGGTTCATATTTCCGGCTTAATACTGTCCAACTAGGATATAATTTTAGTAATGAAATGTTAAACAAAATTGGATTTGACAATGTACGGTTCTATATTACAGGATCAAATCTGCTCACTTTAACAAGTTATATTGGCTTTGATCCTGAGGTAGGTGGAGATACTCAGGCCTTTGGAATCGATCAACATACAAATTATCCCCAATCAAAAGGATTTATTTTGGGAGTTCAAATTAAATTATAAATAAAATTCGTAACCATGAAAATTAATTTTAAATATTTGGTACTAATAATATTTGTGGGATTAATAAGTAATAAGTGTCAAAAATCTTTTTTGGATACTGAACCTGCTGATAAAATAATTTCTACATCTTTTTACAATACACAGAAAGATGCAGAGCTGGCGATTAATGCAGCTTACGCTCCATTGCGCAGTGCATTTGACAGAATAGACGATTCACTACTTGAAACTGCAACTGATAATGGAATTGGCGAAGAGGGAAGTCAGAACAATTGGGTTATTTATAGTGATAATAATTTTGTTGTACCGTTTTGGAATAATCTTTATCAGGGAATTCTTTATACAAACATTGCAATAATCAAAATTCCGGATATTGATATGCCAGAAACTGCTAAATCAAAACTTTTGGCAGAAGCCCGTTTTTTACGTGGGTTTTATTATTTCAACCTTGTTACAAACTTTGGAGGCGTTCCACTTATACTGGAACCAAGAACAGCGGAAGATTTGGAAATGCCAAGGGAAAGTATTGAAAATGTAGTTAAACAAATTATTGATGACCTTGAATATGCGCAAAATAACCTGCCTTCAGTTACTTCATTCAGAGGGACCGTTAATTTGGGGCGTGCAACAAAAGGAGCTGCTAAAGGATTTCTTGCCAGGACATATTTATGGATAGAAGATTGGCAAAAATGTGCGCAACTAACCTCAGAGATAATTATATCAAATGAGTATAAATTAATGCCGGCTTATGCCGATAATTTTATACAGAAAAATGATAATAATCTGGAATCACTTTTTGAAGTTCAGTTTCAGATAGGTGTACCTGAAAATGTGGGCTCGATGTATAGTTGTTACATGGGACCAAGAGGAAATCCAAGGACGACCTGTAACTATGGTTCCTTGGAAGCACGACAGGAATTGCTTAATACTTATGAAGCAGGTGATTTAAGACGAAAGGCTACAATTTATATGGAAGGTGATGAATTTTTTGGGATACCATATGACCCAACATGGTCAGGGACGGGGTTAAGTCCGGCTAAATGGCTTGTTAGCAAAGAAGATGGAGAGGGACAACAGTCAGCTACAAATCAACAGCTTATGCGCTATGCAGAAGTGTTGTTAAATAATGCTGAAGCTAATTTTATGCTCGGCAAAAAAAATGATGCCCTTTTATCTATTAATAAAGTCCGAAACCGGGCGGGATTAAATGATTTAACCCTGGAAGAATTGACTTTTGATGCCATTTTTCGTGAACGAAGGATTGAACTTGCTTTTGAGGGAGGGCACCGGCTTTTTGATCTTAGGAGATCAGGACTTGCAGAGGCTATTCTTACTCAACTTGGATACCCCTATGATGATGATATTCATAACGTTTTTCCAATTCCACTGGCTGAATTGGATGCAAATCCCGCGATGGTACAAAATCCGGGTTATTAGTATTTAAATAAAAATAAAAGATTTTTATAAATTTAATTGCGCCAGTCTCTGCTTACCAGGGGCTGGTGCATAAGTTATTTACTAAGAAAATTTTTAAACAGAATAAGAATTGCTGATCATATGAACGCAACCATTTTTTTTAAAGCTGGCTTTGTTGTATTTTGCGGGCTTACAATGTCCCAGCCGACGCAGGGAATTGTTCCTGAAAAACCTATTTTTTCGTGTAAAGAGCCGCGCACCGAATCGCCCAATGTAATTCTTATAATGACCGATGATCAGGGATATGGTGATCTAGCCTGCCTTGGAAACCCAATTATTCAAACACCAAACCTGGACAAACTTCATGAAGAAAGCATACGCTTTACTGATTTTCATGTCAATTCTTTTTGTGCGCCAACCAGGGCCGCCCTTTTGACAGGCCGAATGTCAGACCGTACTCATGTGCGGACAACTGTTTATTCAAGAAATCATTTGAATCTGGATGAAACAACAATGGCTGAATTTTTTAAGGCATCTGGGTACAAGACAGGATTGTTCGGAAAATGGCATTTAGGGCTCAATTATCCATATCGACCTATTGACAGGGGTTTTGACCAATGGATCGGATATGGGGACGGAGGAACAGGCACGGCAAATGATTATTGGGGCAACGACAGAATGGATGATACATATCTTTACAATGGCGAATGGCAAAAAAGAGAAGGTTTCTGCACAGATGTATTTTTTGATGAAGCCATGAAGTTCATCAAAGAAAATAAAGATAGACCCTTTTTCGTTTATTTGCCGACTTTTGTTCCTCATGGTCCCTGGAATGTAATGGAAAAATGGAGAAAAGAGTATGTTAACAATAAGGAATGGCCCGATTCTAAATCACGGGTATGGGATTTTTTTGCATCAATAACTCGCTTTGATCATAATTTGGGTAGATTACGGGATTTTTTAGAACAAAATGATCTTGACAGGAATACAATATTGATCTTTCTTACTGATAATGGGACTGCTGGTGGAGACGAGGTTTTTAATGCAGGAATGCGTGGCAGGAAAGGTTCTGTATATGAGGGAGGTCACAGGGTACCTTGCTTTATTCACTGGACGGAGGCAGGATTAAGCAGTGGTGTAGATATTGATCGTTTTGCCTGGCATTTTGATCTATTACCAACAATGATTGATTTATGTAATCTGGAAATTCCAGAGCGTGGTCATCTTAACTTTGACGGAAGGAGCCTGGTGCCGTTGATAAAGGATGAAAATGCAAATTGGGATGACCGCATTGTTTTTATGCATGAACAAAATACGAGAGAGATTCCAGTCAAAGGAATGAATAGTCTGGTAGCTAATGAAAAATGGAGATTAATAAACGGAGAAGAACTTTATGATATAAAATCAGATCCGGGACAAAAGAATGATATTGCATCTCAAAATCAGGATGTGGTTACAGATTTGTTAAAGCAGTATAACCGCTATTGGGCTGAAATTAAACTGGAGGATAATCCATATCCGCGGCCAATCATAGGAACAAATAATCAAGAAACAATATGGTTAACGCCTGAAGATTGGATAAGAGATTCAGAAGATACTCATACATGGAATCAAAGCCATATCCTTTCCGGAATAAAGAACAATGGATTTTGGCCTGTGAGGATTTCAAAAACCGGAATTTATCATTTTGATGTCCTTCGGTGGCCTAAGGAATTAAACCAGCCAATAAACTCGGGACTGCCTGAAAAGTTAAGTGAAAAAATGACACAATTGGGAGAACCTGTTAGAATGCCTGATGGAAAATCAATACTTGTAAAAAAAGTGCGGCTGGAAGTAGGTAAAAATAAGATGGAGAAATCAATCGACCCGTCAGACGTGAGTGCACAATTTGAAATGAATTTGGAACCCGGCGATCAGGAGGTAAAGGCATATCTTATCGATGAAAATGAAAATAAGCAAGGAGCTTATTATATTTATGTTAAAAAAGTCAAACCATGAAGGAATATTTTAAATTATTTGTTATTATAATTAGTTTATTACTATATGCGGGGCTGATACATGGCAAAAATAGAAGCGATGATCGATCTCCCAATATTCTGATTATCCTAACGGATAACCAAAGCTATTATGAACTTGGCTGTAATGGGCACAGTGTTGTTCGGACACCGAACATTGACCAATTTGCCAATGAAGCGGTAGTTTTTGACCATTTTTATGCCTCCCCCTTTTGTTCTCCCAGCCGGGCAGAAATGCTTACCGGAAAATATGCGCTCAGGATGGGGGTGCATAATACTATTGGCGGTGTTTCTATAATTCCGTCCAGTGAACCCCTCTTACCCAGCTATCTGAAGAAAGTAGGTTATACTTCTGGAGTCTTTGGAAAATGGCACCTGGGGAATGAGTATCCCTATAATCCCTTGTACAGGGGATTTGTACAGTCATTTATTCATGATGGAGGTGGAATTGGGCAGTTACCCGACTATTACGGGAATAACCATATTGATGCGTATTATAACAGCAATGGAGAGATAGTGCCCTCAAATGGATTTTCTACTGATGTTTTGTTTAGAAAAGCAAAGGAATTTATCGAAGAAAATAAAGATGATCCGTTCTTTTGTTTTGTTTCCACACCTGCCACACACGCCCCATGGCAAGCTCATCCCGAAAAATTGGAAGAACTTGAACAAAGGGGTGTTAAAGGCGATAACAACGAAATGGCTCTCTACTCAATGATAGAGAATATTGACGACAACGTAGGTGAAATACTGAAATATCTGAAGAATTCCGGATTGAGGGAAAATACGTTTGTGATTATTGCGACCGACCAGGGAATGAGATACCGGGGATTGAGCAATCCCCCTCCTGAAAAGGAATTTGGTCTTCCTGACCATGTTTTTGACAGGCGACATCATGTATTTTGCATGATGCAATACCCCGCTCTGACAAAAAGTTCATTAACGGTAAAAAATCTTGCCGGGATAATTGATATTTCTCCTACTATTTTGGATATCTGCGGTATTTCTGTGCCTTCAGCGATGGACGGGAAAAGTTTAAAACCTTTGCTGGAGGGGAACACTGAAAGATGGGATGCTGACAGGTCTCTTATTATCCAATGTCCCCGTCAAAGAAAAAGAGAGGAGGACCGGAATGTTTCGGTCAAAACAAAGAAATGGAGATTAATCAATGGCAACCTTCTTTTTGATGCTGAAAAAGATCCTTCTCAACTGACAGATGTGTCGAGTCTATATCCGGGAGTTGTTGACTCCCTGAATTCAATCTATACTGATTTTTGGAATCGTTTGCCTCCGGAAGAGAAAGTGTTGCCACGTCATATTATCGGGGCGGAAGAAATGCCTGAAATAAGACTAAATGCAATGGATTGGTATAAGGGTGATTCTCCCTGGACGCAAGGCCAAATTGAGAAAAGGGTTCATCAGGGTACATGGGCGGTGGATGTGGTTAAGCCTGGTCGGTACCAGTTCGAACTCCGGAGGTACCCTCGAGAAGCCTCAAAACCCATTGAAGCCAATCATGCAGCAATAAAAGTGGGGGATGTGAAGGCAAAAATATCTCTGGAAAGATTTGAAAATAAAGCCGTGTTGGATATGCAACTGGAAAAGGGAAGCTATGATCTGAAAACGTTTTTTATGAATGAAAGCACTTCCGGAAATACTGAAGCGTGGGGGTCATATTTTGTATATGTAAAATATATAGATAAATAGGTACGCCGAAATATTGAAAATCAATGAATTTTTTTTAATACAGCAAAGTAGAATTAAATTCAAATCAAATGAAAATCAAAAAGGGGATAAATTATAAAATTAGAATATAAAATGAAGTCTATGAGAATATTTTTAAAAAACAGCATGCTTGTTTTGTTTTGCACAACAGCGACTTTCACAGCACCAGCAAGCAAAAAGAATAATCCCAATATCGTCATTATTTACACCGACGATCAAGGTTATGGTGATGTTAGTGCTTTAAATCCGAATGCCAAATTTCAAACACCAAATATCGATAAATTGGCAAACGAGGGCATCACTTTTACCGACGGGCATAGCAGCAGTACGGTTTGTACCCCATCGCGTTACACACTTTTAACCGGTCGTTACAATTGGCGAACTTCTTTGAAAAGGGGTGTACTTGGAGCCGATGGCCCTTGCCTAATTGAAAATGGCCGAATGACCATTGCCTCCATGCTAAAAGAACAGAATTACAACACTGCCATGGTTGGGAAATGGCATTTGCAAATGGATTTTGCAGGCACAAAAGGAAAAAACCGGAATTGGTCTGAACCATTTACTGAAGGACCTATAGACCATGGATTCGACTACTTTTTTGGCATTCCAGCATCGATGAATTATGGGGTTTTAACTTACCTCGAGAATGACCGTGTTTTAGACCCACCGGTACTCTGGACTAAAAAGAAAGAAAATCCTAATCCTCGTAGTTACAACGGAGAAGTCAACCCCGCTGATTACCGAATGACACCTCCTTATCAGGTAGAGCCGGGAGAGGGCGAGGACTGGATAGAAGCAGCCCCATCGTTTAACGATGAACTGGTACTGGAAACTTTTGTTGACAAGGCTGTGGAATACATCAACAAAGTTGCACAGGATGCCAAAAACGGAAAACCCTTCTTTTTATATTTCTCTTTGACCAGCCCGCATTTGCCCCATTGCACGCACCCCGATTTCCAGGGACGATCAAACTGCGGGAATTACGGCGATTTTATGGAAGAAACAGATTTCAGGGTAGGACAGGTATTGGAAGCCCTAAAAGAAAATGGCCTGGAAGAAAATACACTCGTTATTTTTTCATCTGACAATGGTGCTGAAACCAATTATGCCTATTGGCGGGAGAGATACGACCAAT
>JAHYJP010000123.1 GCA_019429055.1 Bacteroidales bacterium | reverse complement strand
GCACTGTTTACCAGCAGATCACGGTCAAAATCAATGACCTGGTTCATGCCGCCATGGTATACATATTCATCGCCCAGAAGTTTAAAACCTCCACCATCACAATCATAAAAGGTGCTGCCCCCGGATACCAGAAAGCTTGCATTTTTCGATTTGTTTTCAAGAACCTGCACCAGGTCGGTACTCACCCATTTTGTTGCACTATCCAGATTTTCAAAATCATCATCAGACAGAACAGCGATCTGTCCCTGTGATATCCAACCAGAATAATTATCATGCAGGAGTCTTACAGATAACCACCTCTCTTTGGTTTCGAGAATTTCTGCCAATTCTCCGAAAAGCATCTGAGAAACCATTTCGCTTCTGTCGTCGGGCAAAAGGCGCAAAGGCGCAGCAGCAATCAAACATATACCATATTTCATAATCCGATATTTAATGAGTAAAAATATGCAAAATGCAGCTATAATCCTTGGAAAAATAGAATTTTATCAGGATCACATATTAGAAATAGCAGGTTGCCGGTTGAATCCAATCACTTTCTGCGCATTTTTTGCAGAAAAGTTGCATAGATATTTCTGTCAAACAGATAAATAGGTTTATTTTTGCCAAATTACAGATTATGCCTAAACCGGAATGATAAACATTAAAGAGCATTTTAAACTTACAGCGATCTATACGTTTTTTGCAACGTTTCCTGCTCTTTTACAGCTGATTGTATACCCTGTAATTGAAGGAGAAACCCGGTTGGGGGCTGAAGATTTTGGTTATCTGGCCATTGTAGAAGTAATTATTTCCCTGGTTTTTACCATAAGTATTTTCGGAACAGCCAACGGGCTTGCCAGGCTTTATTACGATAACAAAGATGAGAAACAGGCATATAACAGACTGGTATCTACAGTTTTAACGGGAATTATAACCCGTGGATTATTGCTTACCGGTTTATCCATTCTATTTGCTCCGCTAATTGGTAGCATTTTTAATTTACCTGCCTTGCAGGATTTCAGCGAATACGGACCATGGACCGTAGTTTCCGGACTCAATCGTGCGGTGATCTTTATGGCAGTAGTTCTTTATCGCCACGAAAAAAAACTTTCTTATTTCATCATTATAAGCCTGCTGTCCGGTTTGTTGCGCTCAGGTTTCCAGATTGCAGGGGTTTTGTTTTATGATCTTTCCTTTAAAGGCTATGTTTACGGAACAGCCATTGGTGGCGGTATTGTTGCCCTTGGGATCATAGCCTTCATTTATTCAACCTGTGGCATCCATAATAAAAAAAGCATAAACACCGAACTTTATCCATTCTCCCGCCCTTTGTTTTTTTCCGAACTTATATTCTGGGGATTATTATTTGCCGACAGGTTTTTCCTTTTGGGTAATCCTGCCGAACTGGGTATTTATGACAATGCCCTGAAGTTTGCCATGGGAATTCAATTGGTCATGCAAGGTTTATCGGCAAGTGTGCAGCCCGAGATCTTCCGTTTTCTGAAGGAAGGTATTGAAAAAAAGCATGAAGACATCAGGAAATTATCGTCGCTGTTACTGGCAGAGTCACTTGTAATTATTGCAATAACCATAATACCCGTTATGGTATTTATCATGATCTTTTATGAAACCAGCCTGAAGTTATCTGCAGGAATTGTGGCCATTCTTTTTGTGAGATACATTTTCAGGGTACAATATGTAATTTTCTCGTGGCCATTGATGTTCAGTAAAAAAACCATCTGGTTTTTCATACTCAATTTCTTTGTTCTGATTATAAATCTGATTATAAACTGGATACTTACTCCCCGGATCGGATATTACGGTGCAATTACAGCCTTCCTGGTTTCATCATTCTTCCAGGTAATGATCCTTTTAATTATTCAGCAAAAGGTTATACCCATAAATTGGAATTATAAAAAAATGGTATACTTCCCCATCAGCATTATTGCAGTAGCATCCTTACTTGAAATCGTTAAATTTGTTTATAACATCAATGCATTTGTAATTTCTTTTATGCTGACGGGTTTTATTATAACAGGGCTTGCGATCATTTATAAAAATGAACTTTCGGGGGTATTGAAAAATTTATGGAAGAACTTCTTTACAAAAACTCCTGACTCAGGTGAGCAAATAAATAATTTTTAACCGGACCGGGAAAGATTATAAGGAATTGATAAAACAGTGCCGGAAAAATATCTTTCAGAATAAAAAGAAAACAGCTGAACACAATGAAGTTAAACAGATTTTTTGAAGAATATTTTCTCAAAAAAAGATACATTTTCTCGGTAGCTGAAAGTGATGTTGATTTTTCGGATACTTATTACTTACCAGAAAATCTGAAAATTGAATTCTACAACATACCATCGGCCACAAAGGAGAAATTCAGTGATCTGTTAAAACAAATTGTACCTGATGCCTTACTGGGCAGATATACCAGCAGATACGAACAGAATGATAACTGGAAATTACTGGTTGCTTATTCCGGAGGTAAACCCGTAGGTTGCAACTGGATATTGCATATCCCCCATGATAATTTCCTTTTTGACAGTTTTCTGCATAATACTGATCATATTTTGCTGGGGAATTTTTTTGTGATTGAAGAATTCAGGGGCAAAGGAATAAACAAGCTACTGGTAAAAAGAGCACTGAGCTATATTTATGAAAATCACAAAAATAAAATTCCCGTTTTTATTGTGGAAAGATCGAACATAAGCTCAATAAAAAGCAGTGAGGGAATTGGTGCAAAAGTTTATGGTGTAAATTACCTTTTGAAATTTCTGAAACGAAATGTTATTTCTATATATGTGCAAAATAAAAAGTTGCAGAAAATCTGGTTTTTGCTCCGGTATAAACAATCTATATTTTAAATCAGAATGAATTTGAACAAACCTGCCGAAATCCATCCGGCCATCGTTTTCAATTGCGGGTATAACGGGTTAAGTATACTCCAGGAACTGGGTTCAAGAGGTATTCCATGTTTTGCCATGGATTGCAAAAGATCGGTAGGTACATTTACCAGGTATGCAAAATTTAAAAAATGCCCTGATCCTTTGCATAACGAAAGCCAGTTTATAGATTTTTTATTTGAGTTTTGCAAAAGTCATAGACTCAAACCGGTTTTAATTCCTACCAACGATAAATGGGCTCACGCTATTTCAAAGCATAAGCTCAGGCTTCAGGAAGTTTCATTACCATGTGTCGTTGAATTTGACGTTATAAGCAAGCTCATTAACAAAGATCAATTTTACAGGATAGGCCATAACAAACAATACATGACGCCTGTAACCTGGGACATTGAGAAAACAGATAGTGTAAAATTTCCGGTGATTGCCAAACCTGTATTCAGAGGGATTTCTACTAACACTTCCGATACCGGCAAATTCAGATTTCTCGAAAGCCACCGGCTTACACTCATAAATAACCACAAAGAATTATCAGCTTTTCTTGAAAAAGCGGGTAAATATAAAGAGCACATAATTATTCAGCAATTTGTAAGAGGCATGTCTGATGCCATGTATACCATTGGTATTTATGCAGACCAAAACTCAAAATTGAAGGCAGTATTTACAGGGAAAAAAGTACGCGGCTATCCGGCTGACTCAGGAGATAATGTTGTTGGAGAAAGCTGCAAAGTACCGGAAATCCTGATTGAAAATACAAGGCGAATTGTAGCAGAGATGAAGTATACCGGAATTGCAGAATTTGAGTATAAGAAGGATGATGAAACGGGCGAATTTTATTTGATTGAAATAAATCCAAGAGCATGGTCGTGGATAGGAATCACTCCCTGGTGCGGAGTAAATATCCCCTTAATTGCCTATCAGGATATGGCCGGAATCAAACAAACAGGAAACCCCGAACAGAATAACTATCACTTCAGATACATTAAGGTTTTGCAGGATTTCATCAATTGCGTTTTCCGATACAGGAAAACTCACCCCATGTGGTCAATGGGGGTTCGAAAGTGGTTGAAACAAAACAGATCTGCAAAAAAAGTATATGCTGAATTTCATAAAAAAGATTATTTAATACCTTTGGTATCTATGGTTTACGTGGCAGCCAACTTATTGCTTTATAAAAACAGGACGGTATAAAATAAACAATAAGGGTATATTTTTCATTTCAGTATTAACTATACCCGGGAAAAAAATAATTTCAGACCTTCAGAGCTTTAAAGTATCTGCAACACTTATTGACAAAAAGAAAAAAAGATGTCGAAAATTTATTACTGGCTTCAGGAAAATTTCTCCAATATGGTGAGGGTTGCAATTTTTGCGGCAAGCATTTTACTCATAGTGCTGCTATTTCCCCGCCAAACAGGTTTTTTCTGGGAATTTTCCCAGGCTCGACCCTGGATGTATGAAGACCTTATAGCCCCTTTCAACTTTGCCATTCAAAAAAGCCCCGAGGAGCTGGCCAGAGAAAGAGAAGAATTATTAAGAGAGTATACTCCCTTTTTCCGAAAGGACCCCACCATTTATGACCGGCAGTTTCAGCTGATGAACAACCGCTTTGAACTTTTATGGTCAGAAACTTTTAATGATAATCAGATCCCACCACGAATCAAAGAAAATCGAAAAAATATTGCCATAAATATTTTTGATTCCATTTATCAGACCGGAGTTATTTTCCTGGAAGGAGAAATGACAGAAGCCACTGCAGAGACCAATATTCTGCTGCTTGACGGAGCTGTAGCACAGTCAAGAAGAGTGGGCGATTTTTTCAATGTGAGAGAGGCGTTTCAGTTTGCTAACAGAATGCTTGAAAAAGAAGTTACCGATCCTCAACATCGCAACCTGCTTCGTAATGTGCTTGAGAACACCATAACCCACTCTGTTTTCTGGGATGAAGAAACCAACAGAAAAGCCATTGCCTCAGCTCTGGAAAGAATTTCACCTACACGAGGAATGGTGCAACAGGGAGAGAAGATCATTTCCAAAGGTGAACTGATCACCACAGAAAAATTAAAAATACTTGAATCGTTTCGGGCTGAATATCTCAGACAGTTGGGAAGCTCCTCGGCAAACTATCTGGTATTCCTGGGGCAGTTTCTGCTTGTTTCAATTTCCATTGTGGTACTGAGTCTTTTTCTGTGGGTTTTCAGAAAAGAAGTGTTTTCTAATACCCGAAAACTGATTGTTATTCTGTTGTCAATTTTTTTGATGATTTTCCTTACAAGCCAGGTGGTTAAGTATAATATTGATCTGCTTTATCTTATACCGGTGTGCATTGTTCCTATTATAATCCGGAGTTTTTTCGACAACCGCCTGGCATTGTACGTGCATATAACCAGTATCATTCTGATCGGGTTCCTGGTGCCCAGAAGTTTTGAATTTGTTTTTCTACAGTTTATTGCCGGTATTATTGCCATATTATCCATGGCAGGGTTGCGCAGACGTTCACAGCTTTTTACAACCGTTTCGCTTATTTTTCTTACATATGCAGCTGTATTTACGGGTCTCACCCTTGCACAAACAGGCACTTTTTCAGAAATAGATCCTATCAATTATGTTTATTTTGCGGGTAGTGCATTGCTCACATTATTCTCGTATCCGCTGATCTACATTTTTGAAAGAGCATCGGGCCTGCCCACCGATTTTTCACTGCTGGAGCTTTCCGACACCAATTCTCCTTTGTTAAGACAACTCAACATTTCCGCCCCGGGCACATTCCAGCATTCACTTCAGGTGGCAAACCTTTCCGAAGAAGCTATCAATATTATCGGAGGTAACAGTCTTCTTGTAAGAACCGGAGCATTATATCACGACATTGGCAAAATGGACCAACCCCAGTATTTTATCGAAAACCAAAACTCGGAGATAAACCCCCATGATGAATTAAGTTACGCTGAAAGTGCTGAAATCATTATAGGGCATGTAATCCGAGGGATCGAAAAAGCCAGAAAATACAACATCCCGGAATACATCATAGATTTTATACGCACCCATCACGGCACAACCACCACAAGGTATTTTTATGTCATGGAGCAAAAAGAACATCCGGATATTGAAATTGACCGCGGAATTTTTACCTACAAAGGCCCCATCCCTTTCAGCAAAGAAACAGCCGTACTAATGATGGCCGATTCTGTTGAAGCTGCTTCCCGAAGCATGAAAAAACCCAATGAGGAATCCATCGACAAACTGGTTGAAAATATTATCAATACCCAGGTTGAAGAAAAACAGTTTGACAATGCCAATATTACTTTTAAAGATATTAATATTATCAAACGCGTATTCAAAAACCGGCTGATGCATATTTTTCATGTAAGGATTGCCTATCCGGTAAATAATTAAAAGTATTCACTGGCAGAAATACTCTATTCAGACTTTAATTTCATCATGAAAGCGATTATTCTTTTGCAGAATTTTGCAGATACTTCAATGTATCGGGCCCTGAGTTAAATAACAGGTCAAGAATACT
The DNA here is from genome assembly GCA_019429055.1 of Bacteroidales bacterium. Classification (GTDB taxonomy): domain Bacteria; phylum Bacteroidota; class Bacteroidia; order Bacteroidales; family UBA7960; genus SKVR01. Next base: position 6,212 of record JAHYJP010000123.1, on the reverse strand, counting down.
CAGATTGGGCTTAAACCCGAATTTATCAGCAAATACCTGATAATAGGGTTCAAAAGCCATTTCTTTTCCGATTCTTCGGTCTTTTGCTTTGGGACTGATGGAAAATCTCCGATCAGTAAAACCTTCTGAATTATGAATAAAAGAACGGGTAAACTCCACTGTTTTTTTTACACCCAACTCTTCAAGGATATTATTTAAAATTTGATGATTGAAGAGGTGAAGTGAAGTTATTTTTCTATCCATAATAAGGTTTTCTATCAAATCCTTATAATAAATGTAAAACGGTGCATTGCGATAAGCTGATTCAATGCTTCTCCAGTGGTTCTTCTGCCAGGAACTATGTGAGCTTATTACAACTTCTGATGTTTTGGTACGATTGCCATTGGGCTTTTCAACAGGAATTGTAAGATCCATTAATCCATTGGCACTTAAAATCCGGCAACGGTTGCGCCAGGTTTGTTTGGGATAGGTTTCATGAACATCAATTAAAACCTTTTCATACCTTAAAAAGTTGACAAAGTATTCCAGCGTAGGAAAATAGGAGCTGGAAAGCAAAAGCTTATGGTTTGAAGCGTTCTCCATTTACCAGATATCTTTTTAGTTATTCAGCCTTTTTGAATATACGATTCCAGCGCAGGCGTCCGATTAATCCATCATTTTTATCGAATGAAAGAAAAATGCCTGATACTCTTCCAATGATATGATTTTCAGGTACAAGTCCCCAGTTGCGTGAATCTGATGTGTTGTGCCTGTTATCCCCCAGCACAAAAAAATAATTCATTCTGAAGGTATATTCATTCATAAACTTCCCGTTTATAAAAACTGAATCATTACTTACCCTGATGTTTTGTCTTTCGTGATAAAGTATGGGCTGAAAATATAAATCAAGATTTGCAGAATCCAGATGAATGGTCATTCCTTTACGGGGAATTACGACAGGACCAAACTCATCAGAGGTCCATAAATCTGCTTGTTTGCCGAAAGGGTTATCAGGGGTAATGAGTTCCGGCTGATCTTTCCGGACTCTCAGGATGCCTGGAAATTTTTTTACTGAATCAACCATTTCAGGTGACAAGGGAAATGAGAACCGGTTGTGCCCTCTCATTTTGGTTATTTCATTGATGCCAAATTCTTTAAGAAAATCATCATCAATGATGTCTCTTCGGGTATCCACCCAATAGTTGAACTGGATATTTTCCGGAGGGGTTTGTGGCTTTCCGTTAATATAAATTTTTGAGTTTCTGATAACCAGAGTATCGCCCGGAAGAGCTGCAACGCGTTTAGCTCTTGGGGTTCTTTCATCAATTGGCGTTTGGTGAAACGCAGGGGTATTGAAAAAGATCAGATCATAGTGTTGAATTTTCCTGTTACCGGGCAAGCGCAGATATGGAAATTGCTTTACCGGAGGTAGAGTATCAGTCGAAAAAAACAGGTTTACCCAGTTTTGCGGCACAATCCTTAATGGAAGACGTGTTCCGAAATTGTATTTTTTTACAACCATAATGTCTCCCGAAAGCAAACTGCCTTCCATGCTACTTCCCGATAAACTTACCAGGTCAAAAACGAAAAACCTGAAAAGGATGATGGTAAGCACAGCGATTAAAACAGCCTTCAGCCATTCTTTCCAATGAGGTTTTAATCGAAATACCTGTTTTCTTTTTCTGCGGCGCTTAACTGGCATAATCTATTTTTGAAACAACAAAATTAAAAAATGGATCGCCCCCTTTGCCGATTATCTTATAAATTATTTTGGCGAATTCAATTTTGTATCTTTGCTGAATTAATATAAGCTTAACAACCTGCAGTATGAAGATCCTGAACACGCAACAAATCCGTGATACGGACAAGTATACCATCGAAAATGAACCTATTGCATCCATTGATCTTATGGAAAGGGCATCCAAAGCGTTTTTCGACCTGGTAAAAAAACGGCTGAAAAAACAGGATAAGATCAGGATCTTTTGCGGAATGGGGAATAACGGAGGTGACGGACTTGCCGTGGCACGCATGCTTATCAAAACGGGTTATGATGTTAGTGCCTATAAGATTATTCATTCAGATAAATCTTCTCCGGATTTTGCCGTTAACGAAGAAAGGTTAAAAAAACTAAGAAAAGCAGATTTTACCGAGATATCCAATAAAAAGGAACTTCCTCTGATTTCCGAAAAAGATATTATTATTGATGCCTTATTCGGCAGCGGGTTGAGCCGGCCTTTGGAGGGTTTTCCTGCTGAGGTTGTGATGCATATCAACAAAAGTAATGCAAGGGTTATTTCCATTGATCTTCCCAGTGGGTTGTTTGGAGAAAACAACACGGATAATATTCCGGAAAACATCATCAGGGCAGATTATACATTTACTTTCCAGCTACCTAAATTATCGTTTATGTTTCCCGAAAATGATATTTACCTGGGTCAGTGGCAGGTACTGGATATCGGACTCGATCAGGAATTTATAAACAGGCAGGATACGTCTTATCATTTCCTGGTAAAGGAAGATCTGTTACCCTTTTATAAATATCGCAGAAAATTTGACCATAAGGGAAACTTTGGCCACGCACTACTCATTGCCGGCAGTTATGGAAAAAGCGGAGCCGCAGTGCTGGCAGGTAAAGCAGCTTTGAAAACCGGAACAGGATTACTTACTACTCATATACCTGCAGCTAATTATGTAATTCAACAAAGCAGTATTCCTGAAGGTATGGTGAGCATTGACGAGAATGAAAAATTCTTTTCAGGAATCAAAAACCCTGAAAGCTGGGATGCCGTCGGAATTGGACCGGGATTAGACAAAGATCCTGCAACACAAAATGCGCTCAAATTGCTTATCCAGAATGTTTCGCGCCCGATGGTGCTGGATGCTGATGCACTGAATATTCTGGCAGAAAATCCAACATGGCTGTCATTTTTGCCTCCGGGGAGTATACTTACACCGCACGTTGGCGAGTTTGAAAGGCTGTCAGGAAAATGCCTGAACGGCTGGGAAAGACTTGAAAAAGCCAGAGAATTAGCATTTCGTTTTCGCTGCTTTGTGGTATTGAAAGGAGCACACACTGCTGTGGTTACCCCCGACAAACAGGTTTTGTTCAATTCAACAGGTAATCCCGGAATGGCCAGCGGTGGTTCGGGTGATGTACTCACCGGAATGATTCTGGGTTTGCTGGCACAGGGTTACTCACCTCAATACAGTTCAATTGCCGCAGTTTATCTCCACGGACTTGCAGCCGATCTGGCAGTCAGAAGAAAACCGGCAGAAAGTTTGCTGGCGAGTGATATTATCAATTTTATAGAGCGTGCCATTCAAAAGGTCTATTACTGATTAAAATTGGAAAATATAATTCTTAAGGTTATCAGGAGTTAAAGATTTAGGGTTAAAACTAATATGAGTAAATACACAAAATGGGTAATGGGGGGCCTGGGTTGGGCATTGGGCGGACCTATCGGCGGCATATTGGGTTTCGTTATGGGAAGCGCGTTTGAAAGTATGAATTCAGGCGAATACGAATACCGGCCACCCCTGCAGCAAGGAACCCAACCCGGCGATTTCAGATTAAGCCTTCTCATTCTTTCTGCTGCAGTAATGAAAGCTGACGGCAAGCAACTGAAATCGGAGCTCAATTACATAAGAAGTTTTTTTATCCGGAATTTTGGAGAAATTACAACCCGTCATTACATGCAGGCCTTTAAGGATATTCTTAAACAGGAAATTCCTATACAGGATGTTTGCCTGCAAATAAAAAACAATATGGATCTCCATAGCCGGCTGCAATTACTGCATTTTCTTTTTGGCATTGCCCTGGCCGACGGGCATGCGCATGCATCTGAGGTTAAAACTATCGAAAAGATTTCAGACTGGCTGGGCATAAATCAGTATGATTTTATCTCCATTAAAAACATGTTTGTAAAAGATACTGAGAGTGCCTGGAAAATACTCGAGATTCCACCTGATTCATCTGAGGAAACGATTAAAAGAGCCTACCGTGCCATGGCACTTAAATATCACCCCGACAGGGTAAGTCATCTTGGGGAAGAATTTCAGCAAGCTGCCAAGGAAAAGTTTCAGGAGGTTAATGATGCCTTCAATACCATAAAAAAGGAGAAAGGCTTTTCGTGAAATTTGTTATCAGACCATTTTACTAATCAGCTTTCAATTATTGATAACAACAAAATTGATGTGTTATCTCTTGCACCCTTCTCATAAACTTCTTTTAGGATGTTTTTAATATCATTATGAGCCAGCATTTGCTCAAGGTCCTTATCTTTTAACATATCTGTTAGGCCATCACTGCAAATCATGAGTTTATCTCCTGCATTAAGAACAGGAGTAATATCATGAAAATCAATAAAAGGAGTTTTTCCACCTCCCACAGAATTGGCAATGTAATTGGAAGGGATGGTCGTGTCGTTGGTAAGCCATGCAAGGGTATGATCGGTGGTTAGTTGCTTTAAAGTGTTATTGCGGAACAAATATAATCGACTGTCACCGGCATGAAATACATAAATATTCCCATAATAAAAATAGGCACCTGTAAGTGTAGTACCCATACCTTCATAAGCCGGATTTTCAACACTCATCTTTTTAAGATTTTCATGTATGCTTCTGATCCAGTTGATGAATTCTGATCTGATTTCTTCAACTGTAAGTCCGGAAGGCAATTGTTCTGTAAACCGGAAAAGATCTTTGAGAACTTCTTTACTGGCAATTTCACCGGCACGATGACCGCCAATTCCATCAGCTACCGCAAAAACTGCATGCAAAGTGCCCGAATCAAACTGCTTCTGCAGGTAATTATCAGTAAAAAGTTCATCATCCAAAAGGATATGATCTTCATTGTTTGATCTTCGTAACCCCTTGTCGCTAATAGCTTCTGCCTTAATAAACATGTTCTTTTTCTTTTGCAGACTTTTCATTTCCGGATCAGACCATACTCCGGCGGCTTTTCAGATTCGCTACCGAATATACAAATTAAAACGCTCATCAATGTAAAATTCACGATAATTTTTATCGGGAAAATATCATCAAAACATATATTCCAAAAATTAAGAGTTTTTCCAACAGAGCTATGACGAAAAAACCTTCATTTTTAAATTTCATTGTTTTTTTATCACACACCCCCCTTTTTTTTTATTATTTTTTCATTTTTTATTAACATTTTATACAATTAACCCCATTTTTTTTATACATTTGCCACGAAATTATTAAACTTTAAAATATGAGCAACAGAAGATTTACTGCCATCCGTGAAGCACTCAGTCATTTTCCGCTTGAGTCAAATGCAATTCAACCGAAAGTTTCGGAATATTACAGTATCAATGTTTTTAATGATCGGGCCATGCGCGAATATTTGCCCGATGATGTTTACAAAAACATCAGTGAAAACATAGAAAAATCAGAACGCATTGATAAGAGGATTGCCGATCAGGTAGCATCAGCCATGCGCGCCTGGGCTGTAAGTAAAGGTGCCACGCACTATACACACTGGTTTTTGCCGTTGAATGGTGCAACTGCAGAGAAGCATGATGCATTTTACAGTCCTTCATCTGACAACCGCAATATAGAACAATTTGATGGCAGTAAACTGGTACAGCAGGAGCCGGATGCCAGCAGCTTTCCCAGCGGAGGGTTGCGCAATACCTTCGAAGCCCGTGGTTATTCTGCCTGGGATCCATCATCTCCGGCTTTTATTCTGGAAAACACACTTTGTATACCTACCATATTTGTTTCTTACACCGGCGAAGCACTGGATTACAAAACACCTCTTTTAAAGACACTTAACGTAATTGATCAGATTGCCACAGAAGTATGTCAACTGTTTGACCGCAGCATAACCCGCGTATTTCCTACCCTGGGATGGGAGCAGGAATATTTTCTTGTTGATGAGGCGCTGTATCATGCACGCCCCGATCTGGTAATGACAGGCCGAACTTTGCTGGGTCACGCCCCGGCCAAAGGACAGCAGCTTGAAGATCATTATTTTGGGGCTATTGCGCCAAGGGTAAAAGCCTTTATGGCAGAATTTGAAGTTGAAGCATGGAAGCTTGGAATTCCTGTAAAAACAAGACACAATGAGGTTGCCCCCAATCAGTTTGAGCTGGCACCTGTTTACGAAGAAGCCAATATTGCCATTGACCACAATCAACTGGTAATGGTAGTAATGGATAAAATAGCGCGGAAGCATAAATTCCGCATACTTTTTCATGAAAAACCTTTTG
>JAHYJP010000122.1 GCA_019429055.1 Bacteroidales bacterium | reverse complement strand
GGGATTAACCTTTTTAATATGTTCTTTTGCGGTTAAAGCCTTTGATTTTCCAATATTCTCAACATTACTTAAAAGCTGCCTGTTCAGATTGGATTCGTCGAACACATCACCATCTATGGCAGTGATATGGCCAACACCCAACCTCGCCAATTGCTCAATGATATGCCCCCCAAGGCCGCCACAACCCACCACAATTACTTTCTTTTCGCGCAAAGACATATTTTCTTCACGCGACAACATATTTTCATTTTTCAGATATCTTTTTTCCATTCAAAATGAATTAATTAAACCCTTTAACCATCATTTATGAAAACCCAATTACCATAAGGCTGCTCTGGTTCTCAGATCTGACATCATAAATTTGAATTCTGGCATTTGATCCCGTATAGACGGGACTTCGAAACTTCGTTTCTCAACATCATTTAACCTCCACCCACCGGCGGGAAAATACTTACTGTATCACCATCTATCAGTTGCTGGTCAAATTTGCCATCCATACCATTTACAAGCAAAATGGCAACTTCATCCCTTTTTATTTTCAACAGATCAATGACCAGTTGAGGGTTAAGGCCTGGTTCGAGATCCATTATTAATTCCTTGCCTCTCCCTTCGCGCAAAGTTGCGAATAATCTTACTTTTATTTGCATGTTTTTGGAAAAATTAGCTTTAGAAATAAGGGTTTAACTAATTGATGGAATGCAGATGATGCGTATTTCTTATGATCTTTATTCCTGCCAAGAGATCAAATCTGCATGGCTATATCAATCAGTTGCAAAATACAAATTTTCTGGCCCACAAACAATCAGCGCAATTGGGAGATTCGCCGTGGCAGTCAAAATCAACATCGTGAATCAGGCTGCAACCATCTACCAGATCGCAGTCAGGACAGGATGGATAATGATTGTTGTAGATTTTTTTTCTGAATTTCACGTATTCTTTGTCTTCCCAGATATCCTTCAGACTCCGGTCATTGAGATTACCGAAACTGTATTGTTTTAAAGTTTTTTGTCTTCCAAAAACCACTTCACTCCCTTCGTGTGAAAGCCGGTAGCATGGAACCACCTCACCCCGGGAAGTAATATAAGTAGCATCATTATTTACAAAGGCGCATTTTCTTTCTGTTTTGAGTTCCACTTCAGGAAATATGATTCTTAATCCTTTTCGGAATGAATAGTTTCTGATTTTATGAAACTTCTCTTTCATCTCGCGGTTCTCATAACGGGAGTAAAGAATATTATCAGCCTGGTCAGGATGTTGGGGCAACAGATGAGAAATAACAATATTCCGGACTTTTTTCTCTGCCAGAATATCCATAAGAGGGAAAATATCATCAATATTCTTCTTTGATGCTACAAACTGTATATCAAGGAAGGGTGTTACCAAACCGTTTTCTTCTTTAACCTGATTAAGATGATCAATATTTGCCATCAATTCATCAAAAATTACCCCCCTGCCCATTACCATCTGTTGTTCCATTCCGTCGCATGATACTACAAAAAGATGAATTTTCGATGCAATATCTTTAGTAAGATGCTCTTTGAAAAGAGTTGCATTGGAAGTAACCCATATTTGCTTTTTACTGAGAAGTTCGACAGTTTTGGCAAAAAAAGGAGAAACCAGAGGTTCGCCCATTCCACCCAGAACAACCGTTTCGATAGTTTTTTCCTTTCGAATCTGATTTACTATGTTTTTCCATAAATTTTCCTTCATATCAACCGGTTCCTGCACCCATTGATGTCGGTAGCAGATCTCACATTCCAGATTACAACTATCGGTAATTTCGAGATAAACTTTTTTGAGCATAATAATCGCTTAACCGGCTAAATATGAAAAAGCCCGAAGCTCCTTTGTATAGAAAGAGAAAGGAGCCACGGGCTATTATTCAAAACAATTATTTAAGATGGAACACCAAGTTCCTTAAGTTTTTCCGGTGTTGGTATTCCGTTTTCATCCCAGCCTCTTTCCTGGTAGTATAGAGGTAGCATTTCGGGAAGCCGTGGCAGATGGCCTTTTGAAGGTCCTGAGGGGATGGGTTCTTCCATCAGACGCTTTGGCAGTTTATCCTGCGAGGGATCAATACCTGCCTTCAGGTTCCATATTCTTTCAAGGTTCCAGATGCGATCGCCAGCCTTAAGGATATCCTCTGCTGTATGTTTTTCACCCGTAACTGCGCTGAACATTTCGGCATAATCATCAGCATTGAGGGCAAATGATGTGAAGAGACACATACCACATGAATCTATAAATGCTGTGAGATCCTGAAATATTTTGACCCAGCCGGGTTTACCTTTAATTTCGAGGCGATCAAGTTTTTCGGGTAATCCCAGAATTTCGGGTGAGATAAGATAACCACGTACATGGCAACCTCCCCTGTTGGATGTGGCATACTGAAGTCCTTGCCCCTTGATACCTCGTGGGTCATATGCAGGAAGTTCCTGTTTTTTCACTGTCATGGAAAGATCAGGATGACCATAGGCATCTGCCAGCCTGTAGGAACCTTCTGCCATTTTACTGGCAAGTTCACCATCACGGCGGCCGAGTTTTTTCACCCATTCTACCATACTATCTCCATCACCAAACTTTAGTCCCAGACCGTCGAGTTCATCATCTTTTATAATACCTTTTTCATAAAGTTCCATAGCGGTAGCTACGGTAACACCTGCAGAAATGGTGTCAAGTCCCATTTCATTAGCCCAAAAATTGGCTTTAATGGCAGATTTCATGTCAGAGACACCGCAGGCAGCACTGAATGCCCACACACTTTCATATTCAGGTCCACCGGTTTCAATATCATCGGCCTTGGTATAACGACCGCAGGCAATGGGGCATGCAAAGCATGATTCCCTTTTAAGCAGAAACTGCTCGCTCATGGTTTCGCCACTCACTTCTTCCGCTTTATCAAAATAGGTTTCCTGGAAGTTTCTGGTGGGAAATACTCCCTGCTCATTAATAATGTTTACCAATACGTTAGTACCATAAGTAGGTAAACCGGCTCCGGTAACACCATTTTCTTTGATCTGTGCGCGACCCCTTTTAACCACATCTTTAAGTGCATCAGGATCAGCAACTGTTGGTTTTGATGAACCTTTAATTACAATGGCTTTCAGGTTTTTACTGCCCACAACAGCTCCAACCCCTGAACGGCCGGCTGCCCGGTTCAGATCATTCATTACAGCGGCGATCTTCGACAGATTTTCACCTGCAGGGCCGATACAAAGCACCTTGGCCTTCTCAGGCGCTTCTTTCATGAGTTCATTGGTTGTTTCGATGGTAGTTTTACCCCACAAATGGCCTGCATCACGAAACTCAATCTTATCGTCCTCGATAAAGATGCTTACAGGTTTTTCTGACTTTCCTTCCAGAATTATCATATCGTAGCCTGCAAATTTCATTTCAGCACCCCAGTAACCTCCTGAGTTGGAGCTGGCAATGGTTCCGGTGAGTGGCGATTTGGTAACTACCATATACCTGCCACCGGCAGGAGTTGGTGTACCTGTCATAGGACCGGTAGCAATGATGACCTTGTTGGCCGGGTCAAATGCATCAATGTTCGGATCTACTTCATCAAACATGATCTTTGAGCCAAAACCGCGGCCACCGATGTACTTTAATGCTTCTGTATGGTCCAGCTTCTCGAGCTTCCATGTTTTGTCAGAAAGATTTATTCTTAAGATTTTTCCTCTGTAACCGTGCATGGTTTTTTTATTTTTTAGTTAATAAAAAGAAATAGTTTTCAACCCTAATAAGGCAATCATCAAACCAAAACACATAAATTATTGAATATGTGTAATATGCATTTTATTTCAATATGTTAATCCGGTAACATTAGTTCATTTTGTTTGGTTTCTGAACACAATCCGCATATATTTGTGTCGCATTTCTTAACAGTGTTAAGTTATTGAACACGATCAAAGAGGAAATCACTTTTATTTAGAGTTTATTTATACTTAGATTGATTATAAATTAGCGGTATTTTTAATTGCGACAAATAAACCAGCCCAGATAAAGAATATTAATAACAGATTATATGCTAAAAGACTGGCGAACCCAACTAGTACTCATTTTTTTCAGCGGTATTATATTGCTGTTTATCGTGGCGCCCATCGCCGGTTTACTTTTACGAACATCTCCAACTGAATATAGCACAACCCTTCAGGATAACGAAGTAGTTTCAAGCATAGGACTAACACTTCTGGCATCCATGGGTGCCACTATAATCTTTGGAATTCTATCTGTTCCCATTGCCTATCTCCTGGCTCGTATGAATTTTCCTTTCAAAGGATTAATAAATGGCATTATAGATTTACCCGTTGTAATTCCCCATTCAGCTGCAGGTATAGCGCTACTGGGATTAATATCAAGGGGTACCTGGATCGGCCAGGCCGGTGAAGCAGCAGGAATAAGCTTTGTGGGCGGTGTTGCCGGCATTGTGGTTGCCATGGCATTTGTCAGCCTCCCTTTTGCCATCAATGCAGCACGTGACGGATTTGCTGCTGTACCCGAAAAGCTTGAAAAAGCTGCCTTGAATCTGGGTGCATCTCCCCAAAGAGTATTTTTCAGTATATCCTTGCCTCTTGCCAAAAGATCGGTAATCAGCGGACTGGTGATGATGTGGGCAAGAGGCCTGAGCGAATTCGGAGCTGTAATAATCATTGCCTATCATCCTATGATAACCCCGATTCTTATCTGGGAAAGGTTTACATCCTTCGGTTTGTCTTACGCCAGACCGGTGGCAGCCATTTTTATACTGGTTTGCCTGGCCATATTTATTACCATGAGAGTTTTATCCGGGAAAAGATATCATGTTAGAAATTAAAAACATAAATGCCAGATTGGGAGAATTCCGTTTGCAGAATATTTCACTTGAAATTGAACCGGGTGATTATCTCACGGTTTTGGGACTATCAGGTGCCGGCAAAACTGTTCTTCTCGAAATTCTTGCAGGCCTTGTAAAACCCGAAACAGGCGAAATTTTTCTGGATGGTAAAGATATCAGTAGTCAAAGTATTCAAAAAAGACCGTTCGGATTGGTTTACCAGGATATGGCCCTTTTTCCGCATATGTCGGTCAGGAAAAATATTACTTATGCATTGAAGGGTAAAGGAATACCGAAGCAGGAACAAAACAATAAAACCCTGGAGCTCGCTCGCCTTACCCAGGTAGAGCATTTGCTTGACCGCCATCCCGGAACCTTATCCGGTGGGGAAGCACAAAGGGTGGCACTGGCCCGCACTCTGGCTTCTGATCCCAAAGTGCTTTTACTCGATGAGCCCCTGGCCAGTCTGGATGTAAAACTCAGACAAGAGTTGCGCGAACTGCTTAAAAAAATAAACCAAACCGGAAAAACCATAATACACGTTACCCATGACCCCATGGAAGCGGCTACTTTAAGCAAGAAAATTGCAATCATTGAAAAAGGTGAGTTAATTCAATGGGGTAGACCCGAAGAGGTTTTCCGCAATCCGGTTTCAGAATTTGTAGCACGATTCAGTGGCATCAAAAATATTTTTTTGTGCGAATTTAGAAAATCATCCGAAAAGAACGGACTTTCACATGGTCTCACAAAAAACAATATTTCCATCAGCTGTCTCGATGATCCGGGGAAAGAGACTGCCCACCTGATGATTCCCGGGGAGGATATCATAGTATCGGAGGAAAAGCTGGAAACCAGTGCCATAAATCAATATAAAGGCATCATAAACGAAATCTACTTTCTGAACCATGGTGTGGAGCTGATCATTGATGCAGGCGAAATATTTTCAGTAGTTGTAAGTAAAAGATCGGTGGAAAAACTAGGTCTTGTTCCGGGTAAAAAAGTTTGGTTAAGTTTTAAGGCATCAGCTGTAAAAATATTGTAGGTCATTTTAATTAAATGGCTTAAAAGGATATGAAAAGAGAATCCAAAAAATCAAAATATTATGAGCAACAAGGCCAACATCCAGAGAGAAATCATCAAAAAATCGCATCAAAGGTGCGAAGAATACGGTGTAAATAAGGAGCAGATCTTCCCCAGCAAAATATTAAAGGGCAATGAAGTGTCAACACACCTTGCAAGAAAAGAATACTTGCTCAGGGTTGCAGCACCTTTTATGGAAATCATTTACGAAACTCTTACCAATTCAGGATTTTTTATTCTTCTTACAGATAATGAAGGTTGTATTCTAAGATCGGTAGGAGATCCGGAGATCATTGCTGAATCTGAAAAGCTCAACATGGTAGTTGGTGCATATATGAATGAAAAGAACATTGGCACAAACGCTATGGGAACAGCCATAAGCGAAGGGCACCCTATACAGGTTACTGCAGCTGAGCACTTTATATCAGCTTATCATCGCTGGACTTGCTCTGCCGCCCCCATTCACAACAATGATGGTGAAATTATCGGAACCCTGAATCTTACCGGTGAGAGCCGCCTGGTGCATCCCCATACACTGGGACTGATAGTGGCTGCTGTACGAGCCATTGAAAACCAGATCAAAGCTGAACATACCCAGGAAAAACTAAATGAGGCCTTTTCCTATATGAAATCTATTATTGAATCGGTTTCAGCAGGTATTATTGCCCTGGATATCAACGGTAATATAAAAACCATTAACAACTGGGCCTGCTCAATGCTTAATTTCAAGAAAGAAATTAAGCTGAACCAACCCATTGACAAACTTTTACCCCAATGGAGAGATATCATCGCAAGATTTAAAAGAGGGGAAACCTATATGGATATGGAGACCAACTTTTCCATTAACGGAGGAAAAGAGAAATATGATCTTAGTGCATATCCTATTATCGATACGAACAAGGAAATAATCGGAATGGTTTTGGTTATCAAGGGAATGCAGAAGATCTTCAATCTGGTGAACAAATATACAGGCATGCGGGCCTATTATACCTTTAGCGATATTATTGGTGACAGCCCTGAATTCAGCCAGGTTATTGAACATGCTGAAAAAATCTCAAGCTCCACATCTACGGTACTTTTAATGGGAGAAAGTGGCACCGGTAAGGAACTCATAGCTCAAAGTATTCATAATGCCAGTCCCAGAAAAAACTCTGTTTTTATTGCAGTAAACTGCGGAGCTTTGCCCAAAAACCTGATCGAAAGTGAACTTTTCGGATATGAAGAGGGCGCATTTACAGGATCAAAAAAAGGCGGACATGCCGGTAAATTCGAGCTGGCCAACGGCGGTACTATCTTTCTTGATGAAATTGGTGAAATGCCGCTTGATATGCAGGTTAATCTGCTCAGGGTGCTTCAGGAAGGATATGTTACCCGTGTGGGCGGCACCAAGAATATACCTGTTGATGTAAGGGTCATTGCAGCTACCAAGAAAAACCTGATTGATGAATTGCAAAAGGGAACTTTTCGCGAAGATTTATTTTACCGGCTGAGTGTAATACCTTTATTTATTCCTCCCCTAAGAAAAAGAGGTAACGATAAACTTACACTCTTCAATTACTTTCTGAAAGTAAAGGCACAAAAACTTAACAAACCTATTCCTTCTATTTCCGGCGAATTACTCAGCCAGATCATGGATTATAACTGGCCCGGTAATGTGCGGGAACTGGAAAATTATGTGGAAAATATTGTGAACTTTAACGGACACAGCAGCTTCGAAATTATAAACCCCATTACCGACAGGCAAATGGAACAGGAAAGAACTACAGCTGAAAATCATGTTGATAAAAACGGATCGCACCCTGATGTCTTTACCAATATGACCCTTGAAGAAATTGAAAAACTCACCATCAAGGAATGCATCGACAAAATGGAAGGTAATGTTACGAAGGTAAGTCGCAAACTGGGTATCAGCCGCACAACACTGTATTCCAAAATGAAGAAATACAATCTTCAGGAAAACTGAAAAGAGCAAAGTAAAGACAATATCTGTTACTTAGTATCACATTATTAAATTTAAGAAAGTCGTTTCTTTTTTTCTTATTCAGACTTTACCCTGGATAGTGTTGTAAATAGAATGGTACTTCTCCACGCCATCATCCAGATTAAACAATTTAATGGCCTTATTTCTTATCTGAACCGGATCAAGTTTCAGAAGCCCATCCAGTTCGCCGATTCCCCTTTCCATTACGGTTTCAGAAAAGTCCTTGAGCACCAATCCTACGTCGTTACCCGCAAAAATCAGATCTGTATCCCCCACCCCCGAATTACAAATCACCGGAATTCCCATACTCATAATTTCCGCCTGCTTGGTAGGACTGCTGGCTTTTTTTGAAAAAACAGGTTTAATGAAAAATATGGAGGCGTCTGATAGTGAAAGATATGCAGGCACATTTTCACGGGATGCTCTTGCTACTATTATATCATCCGGATCAATACCGGTTTCACCTGCTTTTCTTTTTATGTGGGAAGGTTCATCTCCCGAAATAAAAAGGAATCTTGCATCAGGAAATCTGGATTTCAGTTTTTTGAAAAACAAAAGCATTTCATCTAACAGATACCATGTACCCACTGACCCCAGATAGGAAAGCACAAAACTATCAGCAGGTAAACCAAGGCTCTGTTTCAATTCCCTGATCTGGCTTTCTGAAACCTTTTCCCTTGAAAATAATTCTGTATCGACACAGCAAGGAATTACTGTGGCTTTCCGGGCTATTTCCTCACCAAAGATTTCTTCAATTACGATTTTACCATTTTGAGTAAGACTGACTATGGAATCAGCATGGTTGAAAAACCACTTCTCCTTCTTTTTGAAGTAATTGTAAATGATTTTATAAATGGGATTTTTCAGGTTCCAGATCTTCCCGTCAATGCGCTCATCGGCCCAGAAACCACGCATATCAAACACAAATTTAACCTTGTGCTTACGCTTTAACTCAAGACCGGCCAGTGCGGCAATATAACTGCGGCAATGCACTATATTAAAACTTTCCTTCTGCTGAAGCTCCAGTGATTTTTTCTTAATTTTTACAACATCAATTACTTTCGATAAAAATGGAGGTTGCGATGAGAATGAAAGTGGGTGCCAGTGTATTTTATTTTTACGCAGGATTTCAGCAACATAATCTCTTTCAGCTTTTGAAACAGTTTTCTTTTCACAACTGATTATGTGAATTGTATAACCCTTTGTGGAAAGCCCCAACAGGTATGGAATCACCTGCGACCGCCCCAGAGCGTCAGTCATTCCATCGTAAGAGATATACAGAATTTTCATCCCTCAGTTCATTTTTAAAATATCATCAAAAATAGTGAACTTTTCAGTTGCATCAGGCCTGCCGGCAAAGTTTAAAATAATACCCGGAAATTAAAATCCCATTGTTAATAAATAAATAAAACAAATGTTTACCAATTTAACATTTTCATATCATGAAAAGATTATTTTTGTACCGGGACTTTTGGAAATAATCAAATAACAAGTAATCGTATGGACCGAACAAACACTACAAACAGTAAACCTGCAGGCAAGTTAAAAGAACACTTCGCTCAGGCTAACCAGACCGAAGCTTCTTCAACTGACAATTTCAGAATTAAATCCAACAAGGAGTATCGCAACATTCTGGAGATGTGGCATTACTATCTTAACTTTTCAAGGTTAGAATTTTAACTTCATGCTTTTTCCATCCGGAAACTTATTAGTTGACAAACATCTTTATACTTCCAGGTGTTTATAAAATAGTATGTAAATATCAGTCCGAATCTTATTAAAATAGCCCATATTTTTATTTAAGCTTTTTTAGTGTTATAACTTAACATCTAATTAATAATTAATTGTTAAAATTGCATTGCAATTGAAAAGCAAACAATTAAAATAACATCCTATGAAATTTAAAAAGCATCTTACATTTTCATCATTAATGTTTTTATTGGTACTATTTTGTGCTTCATGTACCGTGGGGGCCAGTGAAGCAGATGCACAAATGCTTGAAAAACCCAAAAACATTATCATTTTTGTTAGTGACGGCATGGGCTTCAATCACCTGAAGGCCACAAATTATTATCAATTTGGCGAAGCAAATGCACAAACCTTTGAACAGGATGACTGGACCAGTTTTGCCATGGCAACCTATTCATCAGTCATGAGAGTGCGTAGCGGTGACACTATTTTCAGCGGAGGTTATAACCCGCAAAAAGCTTCAACCGATCCCGAATATCTTAAACTCGATTATACGGATTCAGGTGCAGCTGCAACTGCTCTTTCAACAGGTAAAAAAGTCTATAATGGCTCCATAGGCATGGGAATTTATGGCGATACACTTACGCATATGAGTCAGGCTGCCAAAGCTTTAGGCAAAGCAATAGGGGTGGTATCAAGTGTACCTCTCAGTCATGCCACTCCGGCCGGTTTTATTGCCCATAATGAGCATCGTAATAATTATGCCGAAATTGCAAAATATCTTTTCTTCCACACCCGGACAGATGTGATTATGGCCACTGGAAATCCTGATTTTAATGATGATGGAGAGCCGGCCGAAATGAATCCCCATTATGTTGGCGGTTCAGAAATCTGGGAAATGCTTAAAGCCAATGATAATCGAACCGTTTTTGAAACCAGCGAAGGCACTTTCAGGGTGCAGGATGCAGATGGTAACGGGCAACCCGACCCATGGACGGTAATTCAGTCACGGGAAGAATTCAGGCAGATGGCCACAGGTAAGCAACCCACCAGGGTGCTAGGATTACCTCAAACCTACGCCACATTACAGCAAGGTCGCACAGCGATTGAAGGACATACCATGCCATTTGAAACCCCCATGAACGAAGGCGTAGCCACTCTTGAAGAGATGACCAGGGCAGCAATCAATGTTCTGAGCCAGAACCCCAATGGTTTCTTTGTAATGGTAGAAGGAGGCGCTGTTGACTGGGCCAGCCACAACAATCATTCGGGCAGAATGATAGAAGAACAGATCGACTTCAACAAATCTGTAGAAGCTGCCATAGAATGGGTAGAAACTTACAGCAGCTGGGATGAAACGCTTATTATAGTTACTGCAGACCACGAATGCGGTTACCTTACCGGCCCGGGCGACCCCGATCCATTATATCCATCTGTTGTCAATAATGGAAAAGGAAACCTTCCCGGTATGGAATGGCATTTCGGAAGCCACACCAATGTTTTGGTGCCATTTTTTGCCAAAGGCCCCGGAGCTGAATACTTAAAACTTATGGCTGGTGAGAATGACCCCATTTATGGCCATTTTATTCAAAATACCGACATCGCATCGCTCGTTTTTCTGATGTGGGGAAAACCTGAGATTGATGTGCACAAATTGAATTAAATCGAATTTTAATGAATATAAAAGGAGGCCCAAATGAGACCTCCTTTTTTTATTCAACTCTTTTAATATAGAATCTTCTCACTCATGACCATGATCATCATCTCCAATTTCAATTTCGATGACTACAAATGATTCATTGCCGGCTTCATCGGTGCAATAAACAATGAAATGATATTCACCGTGTTTTGCATCTTCAGGAATATCAATTTGCATTTGCACCTGTTGATTGCGTCCTTGTAATTCACCTATATACTCATAACTCCAATCCAGCCCATGATCATCATCCTGTCCGGATTTATGATCATGACCTTCACCTGAATGGATTTCTATTTTAAATTGCTTAAGCGCAACATTATCAAAAAACTCGGCATCAAAGTGAATTTTTTCACCCGGATGAAAATCTGCATGGTCCAAAGGCTCATTTAATTGAATAAGGGGTTTTTCGGTATCCGTTTCTTCATCACTGCAAGCTACAAACCCAACAGCAGAAATTACCATAAATAAGAATAACACGGTGAGATTTTTCATTTTGCATTAATTTATTAAAGATTATTGATTTAGTAAATTCATTAATTGCTTTCAGTTCCTTTTCCTGGTTAAACCGGTTGTTATTCTCAAAGTAAAGTTTCGGCCGGGTTCGGGTAGTTCGAGTATGCGATAGAAACTCAGATGGTTTTTATATAAAACATCAAATACATTATTGACCATAAACATGATTTCCACAGGAAAATCGCCCAGTTGTAAACTTGCACTTAACCCTGCATTTGTCAATGTGTATGCATCTGTTGCAGGTTCATTACGGGCAACCCTGTTCTGCAAAGCGGTGTACCTTACAGAACTGATCAGCTTAACCTTTTCTAAAAAAGAAATATCCGGTTTGATAAGATAATTTATTTCTGCAAGGACTGACGGCGGAGGTGTAAAAGGCAACGGAAAATTATTCTCAAGATTTTGAGCCCATACCCATTCAGCTCCCAGTGAAGTATGCAAAGCATGACTTATGTGCCAGTCGGCATAAAATTCTCCACCCAGGTGCAAAGCTTCAGCCTGTTCAAAGCGGTAGATCTGACCGGCTCCGGGCAGTTCTGAAAATACCCCGCTGGGATTCAGAAAAAGAAAATTGGGAAAATAGTTGATAAAAGGACTCAGATGCACATACACTTCTTTCTTCGACCATGTAAAGCCCAGATCAAGTTGCCAGGCTCTTTCCGTTTGCAATGCCGTATCGCCCATTTCATGCCTGAAACTGCCGTGGTGGATTCCATTGGCAGATAATTCTATGGCGCCGGGATTTCTGAAACCTGATCCCAGATTTACCTTCATATTAAATTCTCTGGCAGGCATCCATGAAAGCCCGCCTGAAAAGGCAATATTGAAAAAATTTCGTTGCAGATCGGGAGTTC
>JAHYJP010000351.1 GCA_019429055.1 Bacteroidales bacterium | reverse complement strand
ATAGTATCTTTTTTTAGGTGGAAACAAATAACAAAATTAGGAAAATTTCCAACACTGAGGGCTTGTTGAAAGTTCAAATTCATTGACCCACCCCCGGCCCCTCCCTACGAAGCAGGGACCTGTCCCGTTCGTACGGGAGGGGTGTTACTGCAGTGGTTGTAAATAGCAAATTAAAAAGTACCATTTTTTCGCAAAATCAAAAGTACCAGCACTGAAGTTTGGGTTTTCTCTCCCCTCCTTGCTCCTAGGGACCTGTCCCGTTCGTACGGGAGGGATGCCCGAAGGGCGGGGTGGGTCAAATTGCAGGACCATGCTGGCACAAAAAAAGGCCCCGCTACACGCAGGGCCTTTCCAGTTAAACCAATCAAACAACCAAAACTAAAACTAATGAAGATTAGAACCTAAAAGATGAATGAACTCTGCACGTGTTTTTTCGGTGAGAAAAGCACCGGTAAAATCGGATGTGGTTGTCACAGAGTTTTGCTTTTGAATGCCACGCATCATCATACACATGTGATGTGCTTCAATTACAACGGCAACCCCCATGGGGTTAAGAGTTTCCTGCAAGCAATCCTTGATCTGGGTGGTAAGTCTTTCCTGCACCTGCAATCTGCGGGCAAAAGCATCCACCACGCGGGGCAATTTACTCAACCCTACAATATAACCGTTGGGAATATAGGCAACATGCGCCTTACCAATAAAGGGAAGCATATGATGCTCGCACATAGAGTAAATCTCAATATCTTTAACGATCACCATCTGGCGGTAATCTTCCTTAAACATGGCCGAACGAAGAATCTCTGCAGGATCAAGGTCGTAACCATGAGTAAGAAACTGCATGGCTTTGGCAACCCGCTCCGGAGTTTTTTCCAGGCCTTCGCGTGTGGGGTCTTCACCTATTAGCTCAAGCACATTATAGTAATGATGCGACAAAGCCTTGATAGTGGCAGGATTGAACTGGTCAATTTTTTCATAGCCATCCATACTGTTTTCAATGGCCATTTCTCTGTTAATTTCTGCTGACATTGCTTTAAGATTTTAAGTAAATTTTTATCCGTTATATTCAACGAAGTTGTTTTCTGTTTCGTAAACCTTAACACTGTGTAGAGTGGCACCAAGGTTGCTGATAGGTTCTGCTATCTGTTCCCATATACCTATCGCCAGATTTTCTGTAGAAGCGATGCGACCTTTCATAAAATCCACCTCAAGATTCATGTTTTTATGATCCAGTTTCTCAACAACATTCTCTTTCAAAATTTTGCTGAGATCTTTCAGATTTATCAGAAATCCTGTTTTCGGATCAACTTCACCTTTTACCGTAACGTAAAGAACGTAATTATGTCCGTGCCAGTTGGGATTGGAACATTTTCCGAAAACCTGCAGGTTTTTATCATCATCCCACTCCGGCCTGAAAAGCCGGTGCGCTGCATTAAAGGTCTCCCTGCGGGTAATGTATATCATGGTATAGAGGTTTGATTATTTATGATTAACTCTTATTTCCAAAACTTTACGCACTCAAAAGTAAATATTTTTAAGATTACAATTTTACGATTACCATATTTAATGAATATTTAAGTAAATTTGCACACCTTTGAAACATATTTTGTTTAACTATTCAAATCAAAATCTTAAACAAAACCAAAAATCAAAAGGTTCATTGATAGGAAAATATATTTTGAAATTATCCAATATTTTTTGTTATCATTTCAAAATCAATAA
>JAHYJP010000121.1 GCA_019429055.1 Bacteroidales bacterium | reverse complement strand
TGGTAACGGCAGGCGTACCAATGCGGATACCGGAAGTCTGGAAGGGAGAACGACTGTCGAACGGCACCATGTTTTTATTGATGGTAATATCGGCAAGCACCAGGGTATTTTCAACCTTTTTACCGGTTATTTCAGGGAATTTTGAACGCAGGTCGATCAGCATAAGATGGTTATCGGTACCGTTACTGGTAACGTTATAACCCTTATCAATAAATGCTTTTGACATGGCCTGGGCATTTTTCATAACCTGTATTCCATATTCCTTAAAGGAAGGTTTTAAAGCTTCGCCAAATGCAACAGCTTTTGCTGCAATAATATGCTCCAGAGGACCGCCCTGCGTACCTGGAAATACTGCGGAATCGAGTACCTGCGACAACATTTTAACCTGCCCTTTGGGAGTTGTAAGGCCCCATGGATTTTCTATATCCTTACCAATAAGAATTAAACCACCACGTGGGCCTCTAAGGGTTTTATGTGTTGTAGTTGTTATGATATGACAATGCGGCAGCGGATCATTAAGTAATTTGGCGGCTATCAATCCTGCAGGGTGCGCAATATCGGCCATAAGCACTGCACCTATTTTATCGGCAATCTCACGCATGCGGGCATAATCCCAGTCACGTGGATAAGCTGAAGCTCCGGCAACAATCATTTTGGGTTTCTCAGCCAGTGCTGTCTTTTCCATTTCATCGTAATCAATCTGCCCGTCTTCTTCCTTTACTTTATAAGCAACCGGGCGATAAAGAATACCTGAAAGGTTAACAGGAGCACCATGCGAAAGGTGTCCGCCATGACTCAGATCAAGACCCATAAAAGTATCTCCGGGATTCAGGCATGCCAGAAAAACTGCAGCGTTGGCCTGGGCACCGCTATGAGGTTGTACGTTTGCCCACTCAGCACCAAAAAGTTCTTTTGCACGATCTATGGCAAGCTGCTCGGTCTGGTCAACAATTTCGCAACCACCGTAATACCGTTTGCCAGGGTAACCTTCAGCATACTTATTGGTTAATACGCTGCCCATGGCTTCCATTACCTGTTCGCTTACAAAGTTTTCTGAGGCAATGAGTTCAACACCATGCATCTGGCGTTGTTTTTCCTGTTCAATCAGGTCAAAAATCTTCTGATCTCTTTCCATAAAAGTGTAAGTGTTTTTATTTTGTTGAAAAATAAGCAGTTAAATCTGGTGGTAAAATTACTAATATTTTCTAAATCGAATCTTTTAAACTGCCTGATTATACTAAAAACCCTAATTTTACAACCGAAAAAAATTGCACAAAAAAGCTATAAAAAACATGAAGAAAACATTTCTGCTCATCGTTCTATTTTTATGGGCTTCGGGCTTTGCCGGAGCCAATGACAAAAATGAGAAACTCGTAATTTCCACCTGGCTGAAAACCCCCGCACATGAAGTCTCATTTCCTGTGTTTCATAATGTGGAAAACACCAAAGGCAAAACCTTTGAACTTCAAAACCTGCTGGAATTTGAACAAATAAATTTAAAAGGTCATTTTCCGCAGGATGGCAAAACTCTTACAACCATTAATGGTACTCCACTAACATGGAAAAACGACTTTACCGATAGTAACGGCTATGTTTTTCTCAACGGGAAAGGATCAGAAAATCATCAGGTTGCATACCTGGCAGCTTATATCTGGGCAGATGAGTGGATCAATACCAGCCTTGAAATCAAAAGCCCCCATATGCTTAGGGCCTGGCTCAATGGTGAAATGATCGGCACAAAAAACTCCACTGAAACGGACGAAGGCACAGTGGGACGTGTGAGTAAGGATCTGAAACTGGAAAGAGGCAAACATCTGCTGGTTATTAAAACCCTGAAACCTGCAGATGCCCCGCTCGACTGGAAAGTAATGGCTAACCTGGAGATCAAAGAATCATGGAATATTTCTGCACTGGATGTATCACTTTCTCCGGTTAACCGAAAAAACATTAATCATATACTTGATGGTGTAAAAACTTCAGGAATAGAGCCTTCTCATGATGGCAAATATTACTCTGTTAGCTTCAGCAGGTCCTTACCTCCATCGGATCAAAGTGAAAGATGGACAGAGATACGCCGGACCGATGATCGTAAACTTATGCATAGTTTCCCGCAGGTTTCAAGAATGAACTGGTTACCCAACAGCAATCGCATATCCTATGTGAATACCCGTGGCGGGAAAGCTACATTGTTTCTTCATGACATAGAAAGCGGAGAAATAACTGAACTAATGGGTGAGATAGAAAATTTCAGCGGTTATAACTGGGCCCCTGATGAAAGCTTCATCATTTACACCCTTCGTGAAGAAGGAAGCAGCACTGACACTGATATTCGCCGGGTACTGGGAATGCAGGACAGGCAAGGACATTTCAGGCACAGAAACTTCCTTTATCAGTTCGACCTGGAGTCGGGAGTGCACAGGCGACTTACTTTCGGCAACCTTACTACATCATTGCAGGATATCAGCCCCGACAGCAAGCAAATCCTTTTCAGTCAAAGTTATCCGGACTATACCGAAAGGCCGTTCTCAAAACAAAATATGTTTATCCTCGACCTGAAAAATCTGACTCTTGACACGCTCTGGATTGATGAACCCCGTGGCGTTAGGGCAAGATTTTCACCTGATGGGAATTACCTGCTGGCTACCGGCGGTCCGTCATCTTTTAATGATGCAGGCCTGAATGTACCTGAAGGCACCATTCCCAATAACTCTGATACACAGGCATTTATTTATAGCCTGCAGGATGGTACTGTGAATGCATTTACCCGCGATTTTGATCCTTCAGTTGCTTCTGTTTACTGGCACAAGCCCGATAATATGGTTTACATAGTTACTGTTGATGAAGATTTCCGCAGGTTGTACCGATACGATGTCCGTCGCGACCGCATCAGTCCGGTTGAGCTTGAACTGGATTATATTTCATCAGTAAGTTTTGCAGATAATGCCCGGATTGCTATTGTAAGCGCATCCCAAACCAATGCTCCTTCAAGGAATTATACACTCAATTTGCGCAATATGCGTAAATCGGTTCTGGAGGATCCTGAAGCCGAAATATACCAACATGTTGAATTCGGGGATGTAAAGAATTGGGATTTTACTGCTTCAACCGGTGTAGAAGTAAAAGGAAGGGTTTATTATCCGCCTGATTTTGATGCTGAAAGCAAATACCCGGTAATTGTGTATTACTATGCCGGCACAACTCCTGTGGGTCGCACCTTTGGTGGCAGATATCCATTTAACCTGTGGGCCGGCAGCGGTTATATTGTTTATGTTTTACAGCCCAGTGGAGCAACCGGCTTTGGCCAGGAATTTTCGGCGGCACACGTAAATAACTGGGGAACCACCGTAGCAGATGAAATCATTGAAGGCACAAAAAAATTCCTTGAAGCCCATCCTTACACCAACTCCGATAAAGTAGGCTGCGCAGGAGCATCCTATGGCGGTTTTATGACCATGTTGCTGATGACCCGTACTGATATTTTTGCGGCTGCCATTTCGCACGCCGGCATCAGCTCCATATCAAGCTACTGGGGCGAAGGATACTGGGGATATGCCTACAGTTCCGAAGCTTCTGCCGACAGCTATCCCTGGAACAACCATGATCTTTATGTAGGACAAAGCCCGTTGTTCCATGCCGACAAAATTGTTACTCCTCTGCTTCTGCTTACCGGCGACAGTGATACCAATGTGCCTCCCGGGGAAAGTATTCAGCTTTATACTGCATTGAAAATCCTTGATCGCCCGGTTGAGCTGGTAATGGTAAAAGAACAGGATCACCATATACTTGCCTACAACAAACGTAAACAATGGCACAATGTAATAATGGCCTGGTGGGATAAATACCTGAAAGATCAAACCCAATGGTGGGAAGATCAGTTTCCTGAGAAGAACTACTGACAGATATTCCCATAATTGAATTCAAAAAAAGCCTTTCTGAGAAACATCAGGAAGGCTTTTCTATAATTAGGACCAATGACTTAACAAAAACTTAATATTTAAATCACATCCTGTTAATATTTAGCTAACAATGGTAAATTACATTTGTATTGTTAATTAAAAGTATTGAAATCCAATTTAAAACCATATAAATTATGAAAAAGTCAATAACCTTGTTAACCGCAGCATTATTGATATCATTGGCTGGCTTTAGCATCAATTTCAAGGAAATGAGCAAAGAAACCGAACTCACATTCAGCGTAAGCGGAAAGATACTGGATGTATCCACAGGAGAAGCTCTTGCAGGTGTAAAGGTAATTGTTGAAGAAACTGAAACCCACGCATACTCCGATTTTGATGGAAATTTTGAGATCAACGGACTGTATCAGGGCCAATACACTTTAACCACCACTTTTATTTCTTATGAAAGTGCACTGTTAAGTTTAAATATTGAAACAGCAGAAGAGATTGAAACTCTGGAAGTAAAACTCGAACAGGTTTCAAAGTAATAATTAAGTAAAAGAAAATTTTATAAGAGTCCCTCCACAAACCCAATACTTATCCAAATGCCTCAGCCTTCCCCCGGCTGAGGTTTTTTTATTGGATTTTAATCAAAATCTTTCTCGCTTATGAGCGTACCGTTTTTATCATACATTTTCCAGGTTCCGCTTCTGCTTCCCTGATGGTACGTCATATCATACAAAAGCACGCCCTCTTCATTCCACACGTACCACTTTCCGTGCTTTTGTCCTTCATAATACTCAGCTTCCGCTATTTTTTGTCCTTGTTCATTCCAGGTGGTCCACTGGCCATGCATTTCACCTTCTTTGTATGAACGAATTTCGTTTTGAAGCCCATTTGAAAAATAAAGTTGCACTTCACCGTCAATCAGGCCATTAACAATATTCATAAGGGTTCTCAATTGCCCGTCAGGATAATACTCCTGATAAGCACCTGAGTAGGGCTTATTGTCTGCACCATAAAATAAGCCATCATCACCTTTGGTAAGATCCTGTCCTGTTGCACATAAACTAAAAAAAGCGATCAGGAAACCGGTTATAAAAAAAGTACGCATATCTTGTTTTCCTCAAGTGGAATAATTTGCACTTCATCTGGAAAATAAATTCAATCCATTTTTATGCAAAGTCTTCCTGGTTAGTATTAAATTATTTGTATCAAAACTAATCAAAAAAATCAAATTCATATAAGTTATAATACGTAAGTATTATTCAGTGGTTACATCGTATCTCCACTCTTTTTTCTGCTTATCATATTGTAGTCTGTCATCGGGCCACTCTATTATCAATCTGTTATCCAGGTATTTGCTCAAATCATTCTGTATCATGGCAGGGAATAAATCATCCGCAATTTCCTCCAGAAAATCTTCATCAAGAACCTGGGTAACAAATAATTCTTCATAGCTCAGCAATTTCAGATCATCATCCAGTTTGTAGGAGCCCCCAATGGCTCGTCGATTACCCAGAGCATGCCTTGCGGGCCTTATGATATAAAAGAAATGATTACCTGAATCATCGATATAGTAACGAAAAAACCTGTATTCTCCGGCCTGTTTAACATAAAAACTCCGGTATACCGGATCGAGGCGTGTTTCAAAATTTGTATTCCGTGGTTTAACGCCCATATAAGTTACAATATTCGTAAGCAAGGTATCCTGATCATTTACAGGTACATATCTGTCAACATGGTATTTATGTAGGGGCGGGAATAAAATCATGTACAAGACCGAAGAAATCAGTATAATTATTATAACAGCCAGAGAGAAGTGCTTTGCAGATTTTTTTGTCATTAGTTGTTTATTTTCAGGTTGATAAATATACTACTTGGCCATACAAAACAACAAAAGTGAAACCGGATAAAAAGTCCGGTTTCACCTTTATTATAAAAAGGTTAATTCAATAAAGCCTTTTATCATATTCGTTTAGAAATAAACCTGAATTCCGGGGAGCCATTCAGCCCAGCCTTCGGTCCAGTCTACATTACCAAAAGCACCGGAAAAAGGAACCTGTTCAAACTGATCAGCTTCGGGCACATTGTCCCATTTTGCAGCAGTAAGCAACATAGAACCGGATAATGGCAAAACTCCAGGTTTTTCAACAAGGTCAAAGATAGAGGGGTTGATTCCTGCATCCTGCCATTTGGCAAGCCTTTTATTTCCATAGGCGGGTGTATTGAACCAGTCAACTACATTGAAAACATCGCTTTCATCTTGTTTAAGAGATCTTCCCCTTGGGGCATTGGGATGGTTTCCATAAGGATCGCCATTACCATCAAGGAAAGGAAGACCATCAACAACCCCCTCCACATCAGGATCGTAGGCGGAACCAAATCCGTTTCCACCCCAGCCTTCCACACCGGCGAGGATGACATTTCTTAATCTCAGATTATCACTAAGTGCATGTGCACTTGAGTTACCTCTTGCATCATCGATGTAGATACCATTGGGATAACCGGTAAGGAAAGAATTGTAAATACGCAACATACTGTTTCTCCTTAACTGGGCAGCATGCTGGAAGTTAGTATTGATAGCTGTTTCACGGGTTTTTTTGGGTCCGATGACGGTAATATTGGCAAAACGAGCTGCAGTAAATGGCTCGGCATCCGATCCCTGTCCGTTATTATCCACCTCAAAACCGTTTGATCCTGATTGGTCTGCTAAACTATTATCTCTTATTGATAATCCAAATTGCACATAACCCTGGTATCCAAAATCAACATCCCAATCATCATCCAGACCACGGTATGCGATCAGGTATTTGCCATTTACAGATCCTCCGAACCATTCAAATGCGTCGTCAAGACCATACGATGCCTGCACGTGTTCTATAACTGTGCCCTTGCCAACACTACCCATGGTAAGTGTATTTACCTCTTCGTTTGGGTTAATGGGAATTCCTGCATATTCAAGGCGAACATATTTTATTACACCGGAAGATTCATTTACATCATCCAGTTCAACATTGCCACCGTGGTATCCGCCATAGCCACCTTCCAGCTCAACATTTGGGCCCTGGTTGTTTTTAACCCTTCCGCAAACTACCAAACCACCCCAGTCGCCAGGTAATCTTTGTCCGATGGGAGCTTCTGAAGTCATAACAATAGGCTGATCTACTGTGCCTTCTGCAAATATTTTGCTGCCACGTTGTACAATCAATGTACCTTTGGATTCCTTATCTCCAACAATGAGAGTTCCGGGCTGAATGGTCAGCGTTCCAAATTCCTGTGCAAAAGTACCATCACCTTGTAATTCATCTTTTCCAACCCTGACAAATCCATTAATGCGGTATATGGTATCGCTGTACCAGGTGTGGTTTCCCAAAAGATTGCCTGCCGGAACTTCCTTTATGGGTTTGGCAGTAACCCGGATGGTAAACAAAGCCGGATCTGATGATCTGTCTTCAGAGTCTAAAGCAATAAACGTAAGGTTGATGGTTGAACCGATAGGTTCATCAACTATAAAAGAATACTCCCATTCAAGAGTTGTAGGATTGCCGTCTATCATCTCAGTTTCAATTATAACACCATTTTTCAGAATATTGATTCTGGTGAGACCTTCAGCAGCATTTACAGTTAAAGTAGTTGTGGCAGCATTACCCAGTGAATTGAATGCCTGCTCCAAGCTAAGCGTAATGACAGGTCTGTCACCAAGTATTTTTTCTTCATCTTTATCGCAGGATTGCAACAAAAATCCGAAACTTAAAACAGCAAAACTCATTATCAGGAATGCTGTTCTCTTTTGTAGGTTTTTCCAGTTAAAATTCATCTTTCAATTTTTTTTAAAAATTAATTGTTTTTTGATTTGCAAACTTTTGATGGTCAATTTTGATTAAAACTATTCAGGTCAAAAGTAGTTTGCGAATATTAATTTCAGGTTAAAATAATCTGATTAAATCATTAAATAAACAAAGTATAAAAACCTGCATGTCAGTAATTTAACATTTAACAATAGGCTAACAAAAACATAATAATTCCTTAACATTCAATACCGCTTTATAGGTCTAATTTTGCACTGATATTTAATAGAGGGAAAACCAAATAATCTTATCATTTTACTTAAGATCTTAAGTTCAAAATAAGGCTGATAAATCATTAACACCTTCAAAAAAATGAATCTTACCATAAGAAAAACTACCTTATTGTTCTTCGCATTTCTCCTTGCTTATTTAAATACCTTCAGCCAGGGAGGTATAATAGAAGGCATTATAGTTGATGCTAAAACCTTTGAAACGATGGTAGGTGCCACGGTTATGATAGAAGGTACTACAACCGGAACAACAGCCAACCTTAACGGGGAATTCCGCATAAGTAATATTCCTGAAGGAATTGTAGACCTTAGGGTTTCATTCATATCGTATGAGCCATTGGTAATTGAAAAAATAAAGGTAGAAAGAGGTAAAACCATTACCTTGAATATTGAGATGAATCAGGTTAGTCAAACTCTTGAAGGTGTTACCGTTACTGCCCGGAGAACTACCTACACCGAGACATCTCTGATACAATCCATAAGAAACAGCCAGGTAGTTACCAGTGGAATTTCAGCGCAGCAAATTACCCGTTCGCAGGATAGTGATGCAGCCCAGGTTGTAAGAAGGATACCCGGAATTACCATTGTGGAAGACCGTTTTATTGTCATCAGGGGTTTGAGTGAAAGGTACAATACCACTTTACTTCATAATACCATAGCTCCTAGTATGGAAGCGGATGTCAGATCATTCTCCTTTGATATGATACCGGCATCGCAAATTGACCATCTTTTAATCTTTAAAAGCCCATCACCTGATTTGCCGGGTGACTTTGCCGGTGGAGCAATCAAGGTATACACCAAATCGATTCCCGATAAAAGTGGGTTTGAGATGTCATACACAAGCCAGTATGATGATGGTACCAGTTTTAACCCTTTCTATGGATCGGAAAGATCAACTATTGCATGGACCGGATTTGGAGCAGGTTATTTCGACCTGCCCGACGGGTTCCCCAATGATCTAAGAACCATTACAAATGACCCGCAGGCATTGCAGACTGCCGGGCAATCTATGAATAACAACTGGATACCCAGAGAAACCCATGCTTTTTTAAGCCAGAGCGGCTCTATAACGGGCAATCTGATTTTTAACAGAGGTAAGATCAGAGTGGGAAATATCACAACACTTACATTCAATAATTCCAGATCTTCGAATAACGTAATGCGTGCAGACTATAATGCATACAATATGGTTGAAGACAAAAGCCTACCTCTCTATGAGTTCGAAGACTCACGATATAGTAACAGCATAAAACTCGGAGTATTACACAACTGGGGCATTGAAGCAGGCGAAAATCATTCCTTCGAAATTGTTAATCTGTACAATAATATCAGCACATATAATTATGTAAACAGGCTTGGAGATCATATTGATTTTGGTTTTAACATGAACAATCATGCATTTCAGCAGATTTTCAGGGGTTTATATTCCGGACAGGTCAGCGGGAAGCATCACTTTTTCAACAAAAACACTTCTTTTGACTGGACTTACGGACTCACCAGCTCCTTCAGGGACTTACCCGATTATCGTCAATACAGAAGCGAAAGGGGAATAAATTATATTGAAGGTCTTGATGAATTTCAGATCTATGTGCCCATTGGAGGTGCACAACCTTACTTTATGGGTAGGTTTTTTTCACATATGGAAGAGTCAGGAAACACCTATGCTGCTAATATCAGTCAGAAAATTAACCTGAATTCTGTTGCCAGCGGATTTGTACCTGAAATTAAGGCCGGTGTCTTTATTAATCATATGGAAAGGGATTTTCGTGCCCGCAATATTGGTTATACGCAGGCTCCCTTTTTCGACCAGGGGCTAAGAGCGGTTAGGATCGACTCATTGTTTCACCCCGATAATATCAACAATTTTGGAGGTATAAAAATTGATGAGCAATCAAACCCCAATGATTCATACGATGCTTCCAATGAACTGTTTGCATACTACGGTATGATATCTTTGCCTTTAGGCAAGATGTTCTCAATAAATGGCGGTTTAAGAGTAGAAAACAATCAAAGAATTCTTAACAGTGCAACTACGGGTGGGCCGGTTAGGGTTGATAACAACGAAACGCATATTTTGCCTTCTGTAAATTTCACTTTTAATCTTTCGGAAAAACTGCTTTTAAGGGGAGGTTATGGACAAACACTTAACAGGCCTGAGTTCAGAGAGCAGTCACCTTTTGGCTTCTTCGATTTTGACAACAACTGGGTAGTGAGCGGTAATCCATTCCTGAAAACTGCTGAAATTACAAATTATGATTTCAGGGTTGAATACTACCCTTCGCTTTCTGAGATTATTTCTCTATCAGGATTCTACAAGGACTTCGAGAATGCAATTGAGCGTATTGTTCTTATTGGAGCCGGTTCCGGGGGATCAAAGAATTTTTCTTTTGGTAACGCAGATAAGGCATTTATTTATGGCTCGGAAGTTGAGATTAAGAAAAACCTGTTGGGTTTAACAAAATCTAAATTTGTAAATGATCTTTCCTTATACTTTAACGGCACAATACTGGTAAGTCAGGTTGAAATCGGATCGGGCAGTCGTTCTGAGGGAAGAGATACCGACCCCCGTCCGCTGCAGGGACAATCTCCTTACATTGTTAATGCCGGATTGTTTTACAATAATATAGATGCCAACATTGAGGTCAATATCCTTTATAATATTATCGGGAAAAGACTCTTTACCGGAGGGTTTACTGAATTAGACAGGCCCGAAGTGCTCTCTTACCCAGATATTTATGAAATGCCACGAAATTTTATTGACATCACAATATCCAGAAGAATAACCAAAAACATGAATCTCCGGGTAAAAATTGAAGATATACTCAATGAAAGTATTGTTTTTATTCAGGATGCCAATCAGGACGGAATATTTGACAAAGAAAAAGATCAAATCCTTCAGCGATACCGACCCGGTACTTCCGTGAAAATAAGTCTGGGAATAAAAATATAAAGCTATTCTGCTTTCTTTCACTAAAAAAAGGCTGTTTCAAAAGTAAGATTTTTAAGGACGCTGAACTTGTCGAAGCGGGTATCTGACTGGTAATCAGATGTCGTTTCGACAGGTTTTACAGTGAGTTTATCGAACTGCTCAACGACCAACTCGCACTTTTGAGACAGCCTCTTTTATTATTTTGAAGGTACTGATCAGCAATCAATCATCCAGATCAAACTCTTCAATTTCATCATCTTCAGTGCGATCAGCATCCTCATCCTTTTCATAATCATCGTCATCATCCAGATCATCATCGTCATCATCATCATCATCTTTGAGATCAGATTTGAATATATCAGGATTGATGGCTAAAATTTTCTTTACTTCCTTTTCAACATCTGCTTTTTTCCCCATTTCAAGAAGTACTTCTGTTTTGATCAGTAAAGCAAGTAAGGATTTTGGATTAAGTTTAAGGGCAATGCTAATAAATTCGATGGCTGCCTTTTGCTCCTTATTAATATGAGCCAGCAGGGCCTTCCCTATCCATGCTTCGGAGCATTTCCCGTCAATATTGATGCATTTTTCAAAACACTGGGCGGCACGCATATAGTCTTTATTGACAATGAAGGTGCCACCAAGGTCAAGATAGGCTTCAAAACTGTCATCGGCAAGTTCAATGGCCTTTTCAAGGTCTTCAACTGCCTTTGAATGCTTATTGCCTGCACCAAAGGCAAGTGCCCGAAGGTGATATGTTATGGCACTTTTGCCATCTAATTTTTCAAGCTGGTCGTATATTTTCACGGCACCGGAAGCATCTTTTTTTCTTAAAAGACAACCTGCCAGGCCATGCAAAGCATCAATATTTGATTTTTCGTTTTCAAGAATAGCAGAAAAAACATCTTCCGCAGCATCAAATTGCTTTTTCGAGAACTTCTTCCATGCCTGTTCCAGCATTATGTTGGTTTCAATACTTGTTGGTTTCTTCATAGAAAGGTAATAAACATTTTGTGGTTTTAATGTGCGGCTAAATTAAAAAAACAGTTCATTAAAAAAAATTTTTTATGTACAAAAGCCTTGCTTTTCTTACTTTTACATCCAAAACATCATAATATGTGCGGGATTGCGGGCTTTTTATTTAAAGATAAACAGAAATGGCTGAATGGAGCAGTCCGTTCTGCTGAAAGCATAGCCCATCGTGGTCCTGACGCCAGGGGTACTTATTCTGATGAGCATATCTTACTTTCCCATCTGAGGCTCAGCATCATTGATTTGAGTGAAAAAGCCAACCAGCCCATGCACTCTCATTGCGGGAGGTATGTTTTAATTTATAACGGGGAAGTTTACAATTTCAGAGAACTTCTGGAAGAATTAAAAGAACATCGTCCGGGTTTTCAGGCTAAAACACATTCCGACAGCGAAATCATTCTTGAGGCATTTACCATCTGGAATACAGATCTGCCAAAGAAACTTAACGGCATGTTTGCCATTGCGATCTGGGATAAGCAACAAAAAACGCTTTACCTTTTTCGCGACCGAATAGGCATCAAGCCCATATATTATTTTCACAGAAACGGCGAAACAGCATTTGGGTCCGAACTGAAAGCCCTGGTGGCACATCCTGAAATTAAAAAGAATCTTACCATTAACTATACAGCAGTAAACCAGTTTCTGAACCTGGGCTACATCCCTGCACCTAACAGTATATACAGTGAAATACAAAAATTTCCTGCAGGTCATTACGCAATTATTCAAAAAGGTGAGTTTAAGCTTTTTCCTTACTGGCAGCCGGAAGATAAAATCAGTTCTGACAAAAAGTTAACCGATCCTGACATTGCTCTCAAGGAGTTGAGGAAACTTATTGAATCGTCGGTTAAATACCGATTGATATCAGATGTTCCTTACGGAACTTTTCTGAGCGGCGGAA
>JAHYJP010000120.1 GCA_019429055.1 Bacteroidales bacterium | reverse complement strand
TAATCATTTTTGACCTGTATATTTTGAAAATGGTTTCCAGATTATCACGGTCATTCTTTAAAAAATTCAGTTGATTCCGCCCAATACTTTCCCAACAATGTGATAAACAAACTATTAATACTCTCTTACCTGGAAAAAGATCATCATGTTGTGTTTTTACTCCCGACAAATATAAAAATGTTTTTTAATTTTTTTCAATTCTTTATGATTTTATTTTATAATTATTACTATCAATTAATATCCTGATAATATTTTTAAATATCAATTTTTTGAAACATCAATAATTAATTAATATTTTCTGGTAATTGATAATTATAACTTAAAAGAACTCTATTCATATTAATTGAAGTTTAATCTCGCTTACAATTAATTATGGAAGTTGTGAGAAGTCAATAATAGGTTTTCGATCCAAATACGGCCGTGTATGCCAGTCATCAAGCGGTGCTGTTTCATCAAAGAATCCGCAGTTTTTCATGTAAAAACCATCATCATTGCTAAAGAAACCACCTGCATAATCCAGTCGGGCTTTATCACGTGCAGTGGCGTCGGCAGTAAAACGTGCCCTGTTGAGTTCGTGCCAGTTGCCAGAAGTATCCAGTATCCATTGGTTATTATAAAAGGCCATGCGTTCTATGGGTCCTGTTCGTGTATTAAAATTTTCAAGGAATGAGTGAACCCTGGTGAGGTAAGTTTCGGTTAAGGGGCGTCGCCAGCTGGCAATCAACAACCACTTGCCTTCTTCAGACGAAAACCATGCAGTAAAATCTGTTTTATTGGCTTCAACGGCTGCAGGTTCTCCCTTGAGCAAAAAGCGGTAGGTTTTTCCTGCCTCCCAGTTATATACAAGGTAGCTCTGCCCACCTGAACCTTCATTGCCAAAATCATTTACGGTAACATTTTCGCCTTTTCTAAGCAATTCAACCCGCTGATCCTCGGGTATTTCTTCAGGGTTATCAGTTTGATACGGACTCCATACCGAAAACAATATTCTCCGTTCGGTCGGACTGTTAACCTGGAATCCAAAATATCCCTGGCCAAATCCGTTTGCCATAAAGAACGAACCTATAACATCATTTCCTTCGGGCACAGTAACCTCATTATAAAAGTATTGAACCGAAGAAGACTGCTGCGGAACTTCATAAGTTAAATGTACTGAAGGTCCGCGACGCCCCCAGTAAAAATATTCCTCATTTATATAATGTATACCCCCCTGAGTTGCACTTCCACCAAGAAGTACATCTGAAATATCAGCAAACACAGCCGATTCCGTACTTATTCCTTTGATATCAAGATATTTGTACCCAGGTTCATCAATCTCAAAACTACCTATATATATGTTGCTGTATTCGTGAGAACTGATTTCGATTTCAATCTCCGTTTCACTTCCGTTAAAAACTACAATAAGTTTTGTTATTCCTTTTTCAGCCATTGCTCTGATTCCTATATGTAATTCACCTGGTTCTTCTATGCGAAAAAAAGTCCTGTATGTCAGGTCGGGAGCGTCCCAATGCACTGATCTGATATTCAGGACCTGAATGTCCTCAGCATCCGGCTTTAAGAAAAACCAGCTGTTGCCCGCAGTGGGTACCTTCACTTCCATTCCATTTACAGAAATATTTTTACCATTTTCTTTGGATGAAACCTGAGAAGTTAAAAAGAAATTAAAAGCTAATAAGATAGCCAAAATAGCAATGATCTTCATGATTAGAGGTTTTGGTGTTATTATTAATTGGAACTATTGCGCTATTATTTACCTTGCAGGGCTTCGAATAATTAAAATGAGCCATTCCAAGACCCGAAATGATCATGATATTAAATCAAATAATTGATCTCTGCAAATCTAATAAATATTTTTTGTTAATTTTTTTTATTAAATTAATATTATTAATATCTTGCACCGTCTTTTGAATTTTATTTAATGAATGACTTCGCACATTGCTAAATTTGAAAAAGATACCTGATAATACAGCTTTTCCTTTACAGTTCCGGATATCTGTTTATTGAAAAAATGTGGCTGATAATTCCTTAAATAATAGAGAAAAATGATCAATTCAGGAAAAATATCAATGTTTCAGATTGAAGCTTTTACGAAATGCCCTACTTTTGTTTCAGACTTAAATTAAAAAAAGTGATTTCTAATTAATTCTCATTCATATAATCATTCATTCAACACGAACTATTTATGGAAACTAAGATTGGATCGAACAACAAGAATTACATTGTGCCCCTGATCATAGTGGGTGTGATGTTTTTTGTCATTGGATTTGGTATCGGCATCAGCGGATTTCTGACTCCTGCCCTGCGTTCTGCCTTTGACTTAAGTACAGGACAGGCTTACCTGGTAACAGCAGCTATCTTTTCTGCCTTTGTTATTTTTGGCAGACCTGCAGCCTGGGTGATTATGAAGATCGGATATCGTAAAGCTATGATGCTGGCCTTTTTTATCATGGCGCTGGGAATGGTACTTTTTGTGCCTTCTGCCAATGCATTCAGCTTCCCGCTGTTTTTACTGGCCCTTTTTGTGGGAGGTATTGGAAATACACTTCTGCAGGCGTCGGTAAATCCTTACGTAACCATTATCGGTCCTCTCGAAAGTGCTGCCATGCGCATGAGTCTGATGGGTATCATGAACAAAATGGCCTGGTGGGCAGCTCCCCTTTTCCTGGGTTTATTTATTGATTTGCAACAAGTAAGAATTGACGATGTTATTTTACCCTTTTATATTGTAACAGGTATTTTGGTTGCTTTAGGTATCGGAGTGTATTTTGCTCCCCTGCCTGAGGTGGTTGCCCAGGGCGAAGAAGTTATTGAAGAAAGTGAAGTTACACAGTCATCTTATGCAAAAGGTAAAACCAGTATATTTCAGTTTCCTCACCTGTTGCTGGGTGTGGTTGCATTGTTTCTTTACGTAGGTATTGAAACCTTGCCTATGGCATCTATTATTGACTTCGCCAAAGCTACATTCGGCGATGAGCCTAACCTGGAAAGGTATGCAAGTTATGTTACCATTGGCCTGGTTGCAGGATACGTGTTCGGGGTGCTTACCATTCCGAAGATCTTATCGCAAACCCGCGCATTGATCATATTTTCTGTTCTGGGGGTATTCTCTACATTTTTGTTAGTTCTGGCTCCTGTAGAATATGCATTTTACGGTCTGCTGCTGGTAAGCTTCTCCAATTCCCTTATGTGGCCTGCCATTTGGCCTTTGGCCATTGCCGATTTGGGCCGTTTTACAAAAATCGGGTCATCCATACTGGTAATGGCTATTGTGGGGGGTGCAATCATTCCATTGTTATTTGGTTTTATTGTTGACATTCACAAAGGAATTGCCGAAACCGCTTCTGTAGTAAGCTATCAGGCAGGGTATTGGATCATGCTTCCCTGTTATGCATTCATTCTATATTTTGCATTGCACGGACATAAAATCAGAACAAAATAAGTTATTAAAGCACTTTGAGCAGACTAAGTTTTCTCAAATACTAAATACAATTTTCATGTTACAAAATATAATTAAACATTTTTTTCCGCACAGCGCAGTAACGGAAGCGAAACCTTATGGCAATGGTCATATCAATAATACCTATAAAGTGGACCTCAGGGATGAAAATAAAAGCTATATCCTGCAGCGGATAAACACCGATGTTTTTAAAGATCCGCAAGGCATCTGCGATACTCACGACCGGCTTCAGGACGAATTATTTAAAGGTCAGCATCCTATTACCATAGCTGAACTTATACCCACAGCTGACGGAAAAAAGCTCTATACCGACCATGAAGGTGGCGTTTGGCGGATAACTTCTTTTATTGAAGATTCATACACCATCGATGTGGTTGAAGCAGACTGGCAGGCCTTTGAGGCCGGCAACGCCTTTGGCTGGTTTGCCAAAGCATGCGACAAGCTGGATGCCAATACTTTTAAAGAATCTATTAAAGATTTCCACAGGCTTTCCTTCAGGCTGTGTCAGCTTAACGAAGCTATAGAGGCCAATAAGGCCGGACGTCTTGAATCCATTAAAGAAATCGTTCAATTTTACAAAGACCGGGAAGCCTCTGTGAGTGCTATTGAAAGACTGGTTGATGAAGGTAAAATTCCGCTCAGGGTGGTTCATAATGATACCAAGATCAATAACCTGCTTTTCAGAGATAAAAATGCAGCTGCAGTAATTGATCTTGACACAGTAGGTCCCGGAATTCTTTATTACGATTACGGCGATGCACTTCGTACATCAGCAAGTACAGCTCCGGAAGATGAAAAAGATCTTACTAAGGTACACTTCAATATTGATGCCTTCAGGGCCTTTACCAAAGGATACATTGGCCAGGTTAAAACCATTGTAAGCGAAGATGAAGAAGAACTTTTCTATATGGCTCCAATGCTTATGACCTATATAATGGGTATTCGCTTCCTTGCCGATTACCTTAACGGTGATGTTTACTATAAGGTAGCCCATAAGGAGCACAATATTGACCGTTCCAAAGTGCAGAAAAAACTCATCGAGAGCATGGAACAGCAGGTTGAAGAAATGAAGCAGATCATCATAGATGCACTGAAAGCTATTCCGGTTTAACATTTAAAAACTGATTCAACACTATGAAAACTACATTATTACTTCTTGCAGCAGGTATGGGAAGCCGGTACGGCGGACTCAAACAACTGGATCATCTGGGCCCTTCGGGCGAAACCATTATGGATTACTCTATTTATGATGCCATAAATGCCGGATTTGATAAAATAGTCTTTGTGATCAGACGTAGTTTTGAAAAAGAGTTCAGGGAAAAATTTGTTGACAAGCTTCGGGGGAAGGCCGATATTAAACTGGTCTTCCAGGAGCTTGACAACCTTCCCTCCGGCATCGAATATCATCCTGACCGCCAAAAACCCTGGGGCACTGCCCATGCTGTATGGACAGCCAGAGAAATTATTAACGAACCCTTTGCCATGATCAATGCCGATGATTTTTACGGCAGGGAAGCCTTTAAGGCCATGGCAGCCTTCCTGAAAAGCAAGCATTCTGCAACTGACAATCAGTATGCCATGTGCGGTTATAAGCTCATCAAAACTCTATCAGAGCACGGAAGTGTATCAAGAGGTGTGTGCAGTATCAATGACAACTACCTCGAAACAGTTGTAGAACATACAAATATCGCAATCTCTGAAAACGGGAAAATAATAAACCACCAGGATGATTCTGAAAAAATACTTGATCCTGATTCCATAGTTTCCATGAATTTCTGGGGCTTCACTCCCGGACTTTTCAGGTTTCTGGATGAAAAATTGCGCAAGTTCCTTCACAATAACTCTATGGAATTGAAATCTGAAATGTATATTCCCTTTGTTGTGGATGAGCTTATTAAGGAAAAAAATGCAGTTGTGGAAGTGCTGGATTGCGATGCACAATGGTTTGGAGTTACCCACAAAGAAGACAAAGCTAAAGCCGTAAACAATCTGTTAAAACTCATTGAGCAGGGTGTATATCCTGAAAATCTCTGGTCATAACCAACCCAGGTTTCATAACAATATTGTAAACTAATTTAACACCAATTAAATCAATCAAAATGGAAAGACATAGTTTAAATCGTATCGGGATTCTTATGATCCTAATTATAATTGTGGCCATCACTTCATGTTCAACAGGCACACAACCCGGTAAGGGCAAACCCTTTACTGCCGTTGAAGTGTTTCCCACTCCTCCCCGCCCTGCCGGCCAGGATCATGTACTTGAGTTAAGAACCGAACCTCTTGAAACTGTTAGAGTTGCTATTATCGGACTGGGTATGAGAGGACAGGGAGCTGTTCGCAGGTTAAGCTACATCGAAGAAGCGCAAATTGTTGCACTGGCCGATGTTGTGCCCTCAAGCGTGGAAAGAGCGCAACAAACCCTGGAAAGAATGGGCAGACCCGCTGCTGATGTTTATACCGATGAAGAAGGCTGGAAGGAAATTGCCAAAAGAGATGACGTGGACCTGGTTTACATATGTACACACTGGGATCTGCACGCACCCATTGCTGTTTATTCAATGGAGCATGGCAAGCATGTTGCTACAGAAATTCCTGCAGCTCTTACCATCGAAGAAGCATGGAATTTGGTTAACACCGCCGAAAGAACCCGCCGCCATATGATGATGCTTGAAAACTGCAACTACGACTTCTTTGAAATGGCTACACTCAATATGGCACAACAGGGACTATTCGGCGAAATTGTTCATGCCGAAGGCGCTTATATTCATGATCTCCGCTCTATGCTTTTTGCCGAAGAAGGTGAACCGGGACATTACTGGAATATGTGGAGACTCAAACACAACCAGGAAAAGGATGGTGCCCTTTATCCGATGCACGGACTGGGTCCTATTGCCCATGCATTAAATATTCATCGCGGCGACCGGATGGAATTCCTGGTTTCGGTTTCCAGTGATCAGTTTGGTCTTACTGCCTATGCAGAAGAAAAGTTCGGCAAAGATTCTGATTACGCACAACGCGATTATGCCAAAGGCGATATGAGCACCACCATCATTAAAACCGCTAAAGGCAAAACCATCAAGATCCAGCATGATGTTACCAGTCCGCGACCCTACAGCCGCATTCACATGCTCAGCGGCACCAAGGGATTTGCACAGAAATGGCCCCGCACAGGTATTGCACTGGAACCCGACGGACACCGCTGGCTCTCTGATGAAAGACTTGATTCTCTTTTAAAGGTATATGAACACCCGATTGTTAAAGAAGTGGGTGAAAAGGCAAGAGAAGTTGGCGGACATGGCGGTATGGACTTTATTATGGATTACCGGCTTATTTACTGCCTGCACCACGGATTACCACTCGATCAGGATGTGTATGATGCTGCTGAATGGTCAGCTATTATTGAACTTTCGCAGGTTTCAGTTGCCAACCAGGGTATGCCCGTTAAAATCCCCGACTTTACCCGCGGTGCATGGAATGAACTTAATACCGTTACTTATTATACGAAATAGTTGTTTTGTGTTGTTTGAATACAGGAGTTTTGGTTCTTCTGTGTTCGGTTTTGTTAATAAATGTTTTCCTCAAACCTGTTTTACAGGACTCTTTCATGTTAAATTTGTTTTTGGTTTGGGATGATTCATCAATGGGTATGTTTAAATGCCCATTGGTGATTTCACCCAATTTTCTGCGTTTAACAGCTTTCATTATAATAATCAATAATTTTTTTCTATAGCCATGAAAAAGGATACTATGAAAAACCCGACGTCATTTTCATTTACATCAGAAGTTGAAAGGCACTTTCACCAGATTTCCGGAATTGAAACCATTACCACAAAAATTCCCTACGTTTGTGTGGATAATTTTCCAAAGCTGGGCTTAATAACAGCTTTGCGGTTTCTGGAGTGGGTGGCTGAAAATCCCAAAGGCGTTATCAGTCTTCCCACCGGCAAAACCCCCGAGTTTTTTATCAAATGGACCCAGTTTATGCTCGACAACTGGGATAACCCCAAAGGACGCGAAATCAGAGAAAAGCACGGGCTGAAAATTGCTGAGAAACCCGTGTTGAAAGACCTTCAGTTTGTTCAGATTGATGAGTTTTATCCCATCAGTTCAAAACAGAAGAACAGCTTTTACCATTATGTAATGAACTATTATATCAAAGGTTTTGGACTCAATCCTGATAATGCTTTGCTTATCAACTGCGATGAAATTCCGCTGGCCGATGGAAAACATTTCAGTGAGGTTTTTCCTGATTCAACCGTTGATATTTCTCTCCGGTATCGCGAAAGCAAAACCAGGCAGGAAGAACTCCAGCAGAAATCCATCTTCATGATTGACAACTGGTGTTGCTCCTATGAAGAGAAGATCCGCCAGAAAGGCGGTATCGGATTTTTCCTGGGTGGTCTGGGACCTGACGGGCACATTGCCTTCAATACCCGTGGCAGCGACATTTACAGCACTACCCGTCTTACTCAAACCAACTTCGAAACCCAGGCTGTTGCTGCCGGTGACCTGGGTGGAATTGAAGTATCTAAAAACCGGCTGGTAATTACCATCGGTCTCGAAACCATTACCTGGAAACCCGATGCTACAGCCATTATTATTGCTGCCGGTGAGGCAAAGGCAAAAGTGGTTAAGGATGCACTTGAAAACACTATCAATAATCTGTATCCTGCAACAGTTCTGTCAAAACTGAGAAATGGCAGGTTTTACATCACCGAAGGGGCAGCATCTCAGCTTACCGACAGTTTAAATCGCTTCTTTAAAGAAGGCCCATGGACACACGAAAAAAACGAACTCGCTGTTATAGGCCTTTGTAAAAAACTCGAGAAATACGGACACCGGCTTGTTCCCGATGATCTGAAACAGGGTACTTACACCAGCCTTATCCCTGATCTGGGTGACAAAACCGTAGATTCAGTTTGCGAAAGCATAGAAAAAAAGATATATAAAGGGATGAAGGAAGAAGAAAACCAGGTATTTCTTCATACCGGTCCTCACCATGATGACATTATGCTCGGGATTCTGCCTTTCATAACCAACCACATTCGTGTGCCCAGCAATGAATTTCATTTTACGGTATTCACATCGGGCTTTACTGCTGTAACCAACAAGTTTGTAATTGAGATACTGGAAGAAACCAAGGATTTTCTTGACAAAGGCCAGATACAGATGACCGACTTCCCTGATTTCTTTGAACAGGGATATAAATTCAAAAATGACAAGGATGTTTATCATTATCTGACCAAAGTTGCTGCCGGCGACCATAAACAACGCCGCAGAGGTGTTTGTCACCGGGTAGTAAGGGCGCTGGTTGAAATTTATAAAATCAAAAGCAAGGAGCACCTGCGTGATGTGATCAATGAAGTCCTCACCATTTTGAGAAACAGCTACGATGGTGAAAAGAATCCACCCAAGATCCAGCGCCTGAAAGGTATGATCCGTGAATTCGAAGAGGAATTGGTTTGGGCACACTACGGTACCCAGGTGAAGAATGTACACCACTCAAGGCTGGGCTTTTATCAGGGCGACATTTTTACCGAACAGCCCGAGCAGGAACGCGATGTAGCTCCTATTCTTAAGATGTTGAAAGAGATCAATCCAACAGTGGTCAGTCTGACCTTTGACCCTGAGGGTAGTGGCCCCGATACACATTATAAAGTGCTGCAGGCACTTGCAGAAGCCATTCGTCTTTGGAGCGAAGAAAAGGATCTTTCAGAACTACGCATCTGGGGGTACCGCAATGTATGGTACCGGTTTAATCCGGCAGAAGCCAATATCATTTATCCGGTGTCGCTGGAAGCTATGGCTGCCATGAATGATTCCTTTACATCTTGCTATGTAAGCCAGGTGGATGCATCATTCCCGAGCTACGCACATGATGGAAAATTCAGCGAGCTGGCACAAAAGATATGGGTTGATCAGCTTCAGGAACTCCAACTTCTGCTGGGTAAAAATTATTTTTATCAGAACAAACATCCCAGGATCCGCGCAAGCCATGGACTGTTGTTTATGAAGGAAATGACTGTTGAAGAGTTCCTGTCATCAGCCAGAGAACTGAAAAAATCAATGGAAGGGATGATTGAATAATTGGTTTACAGCCTTAATTTTACCGGCTTATAATAAAAAAGGAAAATTAATTATGCCCAAAAAAATTCTTGTTACCGGAGGTACCGGCTACATCGGTTCGCACACCTGTGTGGTGTTACTGGAAAATGGTTTTGATGTGCTTATTGTTGATAATCTTTCCAACTCAAGCCCGGAGGTGGTAGATAAGATCACCCGGATCACTGGAAAAACCCCCGAATTTACCAAACTTGACCTGTGCAATGAGAAGGCACTGTTGCAGTACTTTAAATCTCATCCCGGAATTGACGGTGTAATTCATTTTGCTGCCTACAAAGCAGTGGGTGAATCATCGGAATTTCCGCTGAAGTATTACCACAACAACCTGCTGGGCATGGTAAATCTTCTGAAAGCTATGGACAGTGCAGGATGCGATAAGCTGGTCTTTTCATCATCATGCACTGTTTACGGCCAGCCCGATGTGTTGCCGGTTTCAGAGGATGCTCCCCTGAAGAAAGCATTTTCGCCCTACGGAAACACCAAAAAGATCTGTGAAGATATTATGAGCGATCAGGTGATGAGTGCAGGCCTTAAAGGCATTGCCCTGAGGTATTTTAACCCCATAGGTGCACACGAAAGTGCACTGATAGGGGAATTACCTCTTGGCGTTCCCAATAATCTCATACCCTATCTTACCCAGACAGCCATTGGCAAACGCGAAAGCCTGAAAGTATTTGGCAAGGATTATGATACACCCGATGGCACAGGCATTCGGGATTATATTCATGTAATGGATCTTGCCAAAGCCCATCTTGTGGCCATCAACCGTCTTATAGAAAAGAAGAACAAGGAAAACTACGAGATCTTTAACCTGGGCACGGGCACCGGTTACAGCGTGCTGGATATCATCCTTACTTTTGAAAGGGTAAACGGAGTAAAAGTAAACCATGAGTTTGTGGACCGCCGTCCCGGCGACATTGAAAAAGTATGGGCCAACCCTGAAAAGGCAAATCGCGAGCTGGGCTGGAAAGCCGAATCCGGACTGGAAGATATGCTCAGATCAGCATGGAAGTGGGAAAAAACCTTGAAATTGACTGAAAGCTGAATCTGATAAAGCAAATCCTGGTGTGCCTTCGACAGGCTCAGGCACAATGCAAAAAGGACGTTGAGCTTGTCGAAACAATCATGATATAAGACACTTCGACAAGCTCAGCGTCCATTGAAAAGCAGGGTAATTATAATTATCCTGCTTTTTTATCCCCTTACCACAAGTGCAACTATATAAGCCACATAAATGGCTACAAATACTCCGCCCTGCCATCTTTCCAGCACCTTTCGCCTGGGGAAAAGGAGAAAGACAAAAAGCAGAACACAGGCAATAATTCCGGTGTAAACATCAAAATTCAATACCCGGTTAAAAGGAAGGGGTTTAATCACTGCACTTATGCCCAGGACAAAGAAAATATTGAAAATATTGGACCCAATAACGTTACCAATTACTATATCAGGATTCTTTTTAACTGCAGCCACAACACAAGTTGCAAGTTCAGGCAAAGAGGTACCGATCGCAATGATGGTTAAACTTATCAATGCTTCGCTCATTCCCAGAGATGCCGCAATTACAACCGCACCATCAACAATCCACTTACCTCCCAGCACCAATCCCACAATACCACCCGAAATCATAAGCCATGACTTTGCCACCGGAAAAATCTTGATGGCATATTCTTCATCATTTGAAAGCTTTGCAATGCTAAAGGCATAATGCATAAATAGGAGAAAAAATGAAATAAGGATGAGTCCGTCGCTGCGCGTGATAAAGGATAGTCCATGGCCATCAATAATAGCATCGTTGGCAGCAATTCCCAGAACCAGAGCAGCCAGAAGAGCCAGGGGAATTTCTTTCCAGTGTGTA
Organism: Bacteroidales bacterium; assembly: GCA_019429055.1. Lineage (GTDB taxonomy): Bacteria > Bacteroidota > Bacteroidia > Bacteroidales > UBA7960 > SKVR01. Next base: position 1,422 of record JAHYJP010000120.1, on the reverse strand, counting down.
TTGTTATTTACCGTTAATGGGAAAATCAGGGCCGAAACACCAAGAATCAGGAAGATATTGGAAATATTGCTACCTAAAATATTGCCCAGGGCAACATCTTCACTTCCTTTCAGACTCGCCACAAGGTTTACCACAAGCTCAGGACTGGAAGTGCCCAGGGCAACAATGGTAAGGCCTATTACAATGTTTGAAATATTGTATTTTTTGGCAAGGGATGCTGCTCCGTCAACGAGAAAAGTAGCCCCGTATATGAGACAAACAAACCCGACGACAAAAAGCAGATATACCATAAAAACTCAGTTAAATTGAGAAAATTATGCGCTTACAGCCTCAATATCCTGATTCACCTTCCTGACAAGTCCCTGAAGAACAGTACCCGGCCCTACCTCAATGAATTTGGCAGCGCCATCTTCTATCATATTGATCATGGTCTGGGTCCACCTTACGGGAGAAGTGAGCTGTGCAACCAGGTTTGCCTTTATCATAGCAGGATCTGTAACAGGTTGTGCATTCACATTCTGATAAATGGGGCATATGGGTGAATTGATAGCTGTTTCATTGATGGCAGCAGCCAGTTCGATACGTGCAGGCTCCATTAGGGGCGAATGGAAGGCACCACCCACTTTAAGTGGAAGGGCGCGTTTGGCCCCGGCTTCCTTCAGTCGTATACACGCAAGGTCAATACCCTTGATACTTCCTGAAATCACCAGCTGACCCGGACTGTTATAATTTGCGGGTACCACCACATCATCTATCTCCCTGCAGATATCTTCCACAACCTTATCTTCCAGGCCCATGATTGCTGCCATAGTAGAGGGTTCTTTTTCGCATGCTTTCTGCATGGCCATGGCACGCTTGCTCACAAGCACCAGACCATCTTCAAAACTGAGTGCCTTAGCTGCAACCAGCGCAGAAAATTCTCCCAGGGAGTGGCCTGCAACCATATCGGGTTTAAACTCTTCACCTAATGTATCAGCCAGAATAACCGAATGCAAAAAAATGGCCGGTTGGGTTACTTTGGTCTGACGGAGATCTTCGTCCGTACCTGCAAACATCAGATCAGTAATACGAAACTGCAATATTTCGTTGGCTTTTTCAAACATTTCTTTGGCCTGGGCTGAGTTTTCATACATTTCTCTTCCCATTCCTACAAACTGTGCTCCTTGTCCGGGAAATACAAACGCTTTCTTCATAGTATCTTTTTTTAGGTGGAAACAAAGAACAAAATTAGGAAAATTTCCAACACTGAGGGCTTGTTGAAAGTTCAAATTCATTGACCCACCCCCGGCCCCTCCCTACGAAGCAGGGACCTGTCCCGTTCGTACGGGAGGGGTGTATCTGCAGTGGTTATTGTGAAACTGTAAATAGCAAATTAAAAAGTTCCATTTTTTCGCAAAATCAAAAGTACCAGCACTGAAGTTT
>JAHYJP010000350.1 GCA_019429055.1 Bacteroidales bacterium | reverse complement strand
CAGAAAATGAGGCAGTGGATTTCCTTTGTTGTCCTGTTTGGCCGATCCGGTCAATGATATCACTGCAAGAAAAAGCAGTAAAAAGCCAGGCTTGAATAAACTGTTTTTTGACATTATTTCCGGGAATGTAACTAATCAGTTTCTATAAAACTTAGGTGTTATTAACAATTTGTTCTTCGAAGTTAACATTTTATGTGTCCTGTTTGGGCCATTTTGTAAAAACGAGTACATATGAACAATTATTATTTTAATGTTTGATAAATAAGCGGTTACGTTCTTTGATATATTGGATTTCAGGTTTAGTTTCGTAGTGCAAACTATGGAACCATCCGATAAAATAATCATTGAAGATCTGAAGCGCATCATTTTGATGCAGGCCAGGGAACTTGCTAAAATTCCACTGTTGATTGCACGAATCGAAGTTCTTGAACGGGAATTGGCACGGTACAAAACCAAGAAAGACAGCAATAATAGCTCTTTGCCACCTTCTAAGGATGAGAACAGGCCGCCACGCACCAGCAGTCTTAGGGAGAAAGGGAATCGTAAAGTAGGAGGACAACCAGGGCATGATGGTAAAACCCTTGAGATGGCAGATAATCCGGATGAGATTATTGAGCATCGTGCATGTTTTTGTAAGGAGTGCGGAAAAGATGTAAGTGGTCTGCCTTTCGAACTTTATGGGAAACGGCAGGTTATAGATATCCCCACTATCAAACAAGTGGTTACTGAACACCGGGTTTACCGGTGCAAGTGTAGCTGTGGAAATATGGTGGAAAGCGACTTTCCTGTTGGTGTTGACACTCCGGTCAGATATGGTAAAAACATTGAAACTCTCATTGGTTATCTTAGCGTCAGACAATATCTTCCTTTCAAAAGACTTCAGGAAATGTTGAATGACATCTTTGCGGTTCAGGTTAGCGAAGGTGGTTTGCATTTGTTGTTGAACCGGCTGGCCTCTAAAGGTGTTGATGCCTACGAAATGATCCGACAGAATGTATTGCATAGCCCGGTTATTGGCACTGATGAAACAGGTGTAAAAATCAACGGGAAAAAGCACTGGTTCTGGACATGGCAAAACAATCGTGCTACTTATATTGTCACTTCTACCAATCGGGGAACAACTACGATTGATGAAAATATGAACGGCATATCCGGGGAAGCTGTACTTGTTCATGATTGCTGGAAAGCACACTTTCAGACTCCGGTAAAGAATCATCAACTGTGTACGGCACATCTGGAGCGTGAAACCAAATACCTGGAGGAGCGTTACAAAGTGACCTGGCCGGTAAGATTCAGAGTCATGCTCAGGGAGGCACAGAAACTTAAAAAACAACTTACCCCTGCTGACTACTATTATCCCAATAAGCTTCATTCTGAGTTGGAAAAACAGCTGGACAATTTGTTGTCCGAGAAGTTGGACCCTAAGCACAAAGAGATGATTACTTTTCAAAAGCGAATTACCAAATATCGTGATCATGTTTTTACCTTTCTCTATCATCCAAATGTACCTCCTGATAATAATGGTTCAGAAAGAGCTATACGAAATGTAAAAGTTAAACAAAAAATATCCGGACAGTTCAAAATACTGAGTGCTGCTGAAAACTTTGCAATCCTGAGATCCATTATTGATACTGCCATAAAAAACAATCGAAATGTGGTAGAAACTTTAAATGTTATCGCCGATTATAAAACAAACTGATTAGTTACTAAAAAGATAATAGAGTATTATTTTCTTAATAAATCACTTTTGTCTTAATTTGCAGTATTGAAGCACACCGAATTAATGCCTTAGAGCCTTGTGGCAAAAA
>JAHYJP010000119.1 GCA_019429055.1 Bacteroidales bacterium | reverse complement strand
CCTCCATTAATAAATTTGGTCATACTGTAAACCACAATATGTGCTCCCAGTTTGGCCGGGGCAACAATCATTGGGGTAAAAGTATTGTCAACCAGTAATTTTATACCATGATCATCAGCAATTTTAGCCAGTGCTTCAATGTCGCAGATCTGGAGCAGCGGATTGGTCATGGTTTCAGTATAGATAAGGGTTGTATTGGGTCTGATGGCCTCACGTATTTTTTCGTGGTTGGTAGGATCAACAAATGTTACTTCTATCTGAAATTTTTTCAGATAGTTGGCCAGAAACGCAAAAGTGCCGCCATAAGTGGTTACACTTGACACAATATGCGAACCGCACTTACAAAGCTGAAGGATGGCAGAGGTTATGGCAGCCATTCCCGATGCTGTAACCCATGCACTTTCGGTACCTTCCATTGCCGCAAGGGCTTCTGCCAGATAACGGTTCGAAGGATTCCAGTGTCTTGAATAAAGGAAACACCCTTCTTGTTCCCCATGAAATGTGTCAATCATGGTTTTGGCTTCCATGAATGTGTAAGTAGCTGAGTCGGTAATGGATGGGTTTACATCGCCAAATTCGCCAAATTGCAAAAGGTCCTGAATTTTTGAAGCCGGATCGAATTTCATATTCTGTGGATTTAGGGTGGATAATAAACTTTTATGCTTTTTTCTTATGCCACAAAAATAATAAATTTACCTTATTATCATTAAAAAACAGAAAATCATTTAACAATTTTCATGTCAAAGCTTACAATTTTATAATTTTTATGTTATTTTTGTAACACATTATAATTACATAGATCGAAAAAATGAACGGCAACTTTCAGATTGACAAAACAGATCATAAAATTCTGGAGATCCTTACACAGAATGCGCGAATGCCTTTTCTGGAGGTGGCAAGGGTTTGTGGAATAAGTGGCGCAGCCGTGCACCAGAGAGTTCAAAAACTGATTGACGCAGGAATAATTAAGGGATCACAGTTTAATCTTGATCCCAAGGGCCTGGGGTACCATACCTGCGCATTTATTGGCATACAAATTAATCTTCATGCAAACTCATCGCATGAAGAAGTCTTTGAGAAGATCAAGAAAATCCCGGAAATCGTTGAATGCCATCATATTTCAGGAAAATACTCATTGTTTGCCAAAGTTTTTACCAAAAACAATGAGCACCTGAAGAAAGTAATTGTTCAGCAGATTCAATCCATTGTGGAAGTAACCAATACCGAAACCTTTATCTCCCTGGAAGAAGGCTTTACCCGCAATCTGCCTGTAAATATGGGTGATATAAGCAGTTACTAAGCATTCCGGAACATCCTACAATTTCATTTTCTGTTTTTTCCCGTAAGTAAGGGTGCGCCATAACCATTCCATGGGGCCAAAACGGTAGTATTTCAGCCAGTAATGGCTCCATATTACCTGTATGATATAGATGGCAACCGCTAAGATCATACCCTGCCAGATATTTACCTGGCCATATAACCCCAAACCATAGGAAAAGAAAATTGTAGTGGCAATTACCGATTGCATGAGGTAATTGGTAAGGGCCATACGCCCGGTTTTAGCAATGGCATTGGTGATCGTCTTAAAATATCCCTTGTAATAACAATGTGCAATAATTGAAATGTAAACGAATGTAAGAGCCGGGCCACCTACAGCCATTCCTACCTGTACCCAGAATATGTCCCATTCAAACATCACATAGGAAGCACTCGCAGAAAATCGGGCCAGAATCCAGTTCCCGGCAATTGCAGGCACCAAACTGAAAAGTAACAGTTTTTTGAAAAATCCCTTGTTAGCCTCCAGATTTTCAAATACCTTTTTCCTGGCCAATACCAGCCCTACAAGAAACATTGCCAGCACATTAGGATAAAAGAAAAACAGTCCTCCCAGTTGATTCTGATATTCCACAAGTCGTATCTTCACAATATCAAAAAAGCTTCCGGAAGAATATACAATCATTGTTTGCTCAATTAGATTTTCAAGTCGAGAAGCACCCTGGGCAAAGGATGCTGTTATCTCATCTGCCATTTCCGGAACCGATAAGGCAAATTGAAAAAACAGCACTAAAAGCAGCGCAAATAATACCGGCAAAAGCATGATAAATATTGCCCAGATGATGAGTGACTTTGTGGATTTTTTACGGAATAAAATGAGTAAAAAACCATAAAGAGCATAAAACACCAGTATGTCACCATACCAAAGCAAAACAACATGCAACACTCCGATGGCAAGTAACCAGCCCAACCTGCGACGAAAAACCGGAACAACAGAATTACCGGTTTCATCAGCTTTTCTGAGGAAAAAATAAAAACCAATGCCAAATAACATGGAAAATAAAGTGTAGAATTTTCCTGTAAAGAAAAATCTGATAATCCATGAGGCTGTTTCATTGGAAGGATCTGTCCAAAGGGAGAATTTGCCCATTTCTGTTACAAAAGGAGCATTCATCAATGGCATATTCACCATAAATATCCCAAGTAAGGCAAAGCCACGGAGCAAATCCAGAATTTCTACTCTCTGGTTTAACTGCAGGGGTTGGTAGTTTGTGGTCATAACTATCAAATTCAGTTTAACATTGCTTTATTTCAAATTTGTCGTAACTATACATTTATTATTACACACAAAAATAAATTTCTGCAGATGCCCTTTTGCTAAAGCTTGGAGTTTTTCAATGTTTTGTGTATTTTGCGGGCTATACCCATTACTTTAAAAAACCAGAGATTATGCGTATCATTTCCCGGATTATCCCATTGATGTTTTTATTGTTTGCCTTTTGTGCTCCCGAGAAACCGAACTATGAACTGAAAGTCATGACTTTTAATGTTCGTTTTGATAATCCCGCTGACGGTATCAATGCCTGGCCCAACCGTATTCCCCTGGTTGAAAAATACATGAAGGAAGAAATGCCTGATATTGTGGGTATACAGGAAAGCCTGCACCACCAGAATGAAGACCTGCTTCGGATCATGCCCGGTTATGCATATGTGGGCACAGGTCGCGATGACGGGGAAAAAGGTGGGGAGTTTTCTCCCATTTTTTACCGCACTGATGTATTTGAGTTGCTGGATCATTCGCAATTCTGGTTATCTGAAACTCCTGACGTTCCGGGAAGTATCGGCTGGGCTGCTGTATTACCAAGGGTTGTGGCATGGGCACAACTTAAACATAAAGAAAGCGGAAAAGAACTTTTTGTTTTTAATACGCACTTCAGTCATGTAAGCGACGAAGCCCGCAGGAAAAGCATGGAATTTCTTTCAGACCAGATCATTAAAATAGCCGGTGATTCAAGAGTCATTCTTACCGGCGATTTTAATATTACCCAGGGTTCAGAGCTCTATTTTGAGATGCAGGAACGCTTCCTGGAGTATAATAATCTTCAAAACGCAGAGCTGATTACAAAAGAACCTTACACGGGTGTAAAGAATACCTTTAACGGATTTCGTAAGGATATGGAGAACAGGGTTATAGATTTTATTTTTGCAAATGACTCTTTCAGCGTAAAAACATATGACATTGACAAAATACTGGAAGGTGACATTTTTATTTCAGACCACTGGCCAGTGAAAGTGCAGGTGGTAATGGAATAAAGTGTATATTAGCTATGGATAAGCTTGCCATGAAATTTTACAGATTGCTTTAATGCTCAGGGAGTCCGGTTAATTATTTTAAATCAGGATGTAAAACCGGATGAGAAACTCTTTTAAAAAAAATCTTCTTGCTGTTTTAATTGTACTAACAGGTATGAGTCTTCAATGCTTTTCATTGGAGCACGAAAATCCTGTCCTCCTGCCTTTCCTTGTAAATGATTTTGAAATTAGAAATCAAAACTGGGCGATATCACAATGTCCGGATTCAAAATATATTTATTTTGCCAATTCTGAAGGACTGATTGCATATAATGGAATTACCTGGCAAAAAAACATCCTGAAGGAAAATCTGCCGGTGCGGTCAGTTTATGCACACCCATCCGGTAAGATCTTCACCGGATCATTTGAGGACTTTGGATACTGGGATTACAATAAAAACGGAGATTTGGTTTATACCAGTTTTGCTTCTCTTACCGAAATTGAAAACAACGATGAAATCTGGAATATATATTTAAAAGATGACAAAGTATATTTTCAGTCATTCACTTCCATTTACATTTATGATTTTGAGAATGTGGAAAAAGTTATGGCTCCCTACACCATGCTTTTTATGCACAAAATAAATGAATATCTTGTTGCACAAATCATTGAAGTGGGCTTATTTTGGTTTCGGGAAAATAAATTTATCCAGATCCCCGGGAGTGAAATCTTTGCAGAAACCAAGATTCACTCCGTTATACCCTATGAAGAAAAAAGTTGGATGGTTTGTACTGATAATAAGGGTATTTATATTTATGATGGATCTGAATTCAGATATTTTTCGTCAGAAGCTTCCGATTTTCTGGAAAGTTTTACCTGTAACGCCGCGGTTCAACTCAGTGATACAACTTTTGCTTTCGGAAGCATACTCAATGGTCTCATTATCACAGATAAATCAGGCAATATTCAAAGAGCATTTAATGCAAGCAACGGCCTGAATAACAACACTGTACTATCACTATATAAAGATACGGATTCCGGCTTGTGGGCAGGAATGGATGAAGGTGCAAATTATGTTGATCTGCTTTCCCCTTATACACATTACAAATCAAAGAACGGAACCCTGGGAACAATCTATGCTATGCTCAGGTACAAGGATCATCTTTACATAGGCACCAACCACGGCTTGTTCCGGTCAGGTATTGAAAAAAAAGGTCATATCTATAACTTTCCGGAACTTGAATTTATCCCGGAAAGCCATGGTCAGGTATGGTCGCTTGAATTAATTGATGATCAGATCATATGCGGACACAACGATGGTACTTTTTTGGTTAAGGATCGTCAAATGCAGAAAATCTCAGACATAACAGGCGGATGGTGTTATATTCCTTACGGTGAGTATGTTTTAGGTGGTACATATACCGGTATTATAGTTTTGGAAAAAGGGTCAAACGGTCAATGGCAATTTCGAAACAAGATCAATAATTTCACAGAGCCCACAAGATATCTTGAGATTGATTATATGGGTTACTTATGGGCTTCGCATCATCAAAAAGGAATTTTCAAAATTGAACTTTCAGAAGATTTCGATACTGCCATTAGAGTTAATTATCACCCCGATATACACGGGAAAAGCTATAATATCAAAGTTTTCAAAATCAATAACAGGGTTGTTTTTACTACCCCCGAAGGTATTTACACCTACGATTTTGTAAGAAATGAAATTATACCTTTTGATGCTCTGGCCGAAAATCTCGGGGAATTTAAAAACGCTTCACATATAAATAATTATTACAGAAATGAATACTGGTTTATAAAAGAAAATAAACTGGCACTTTTTGAGATCGCTTTGGATTTCTCATCCAGAAAAGTGTATGAAATCCCGCAGGATAACCTAAATTTGCCTCAGCGCCGGATTCAACCCGTAAGAATGGATGATCAAACCTTGCTAATTCCCAATCCGCAAAATTTTGACGCATACAATCTGGCCTTGCATCATTCACGAAACCAAACATCACGAATCAGTTTTGAGAAGATTGTTTTTTATGGATCGCGCGATTCAATAGTTTTCTTTCAAAAACTGCCTGAGAAAAAGATCAAATGGAATATTAATAACCTGTCAGTTTCTTTTTCTGATGCTTCACTATTTGAAAACCCGGGCAGATCTTTTTTTTATCGTATCCCTGAACTGGAACAATCCTGGCAAAGCACAACAAGTAATCATTTTACTTACCTTGATCTTAAACATGGGAAGTATACCGTAGAAATAAGGATTCCGAACAATAGTCTTTCAAAATTCTCATTTACCATTGCCACACCATGGTATCTGTCTAAAATAGCATGGGTTATTTATAGTCTTGTATTTCTGACATTTATTTGGGGATTGATTGAGTTTTTTCGTTTTGAAATAAACCGTCAGAAAGAACTTGTTGCCATGGAGGTTAAGCAGAATACACTGGAAAAAGAGCTGGACTATAAGAGCTATGAGCTGATGCTTACCATGCGTCATCTGCTGTTAAAGGATAGAATTCTCAAAGACCTGGATAAACAAATTACATCTTTAAAAGAGCAATCATCCAAATACCCCGTCAAGCATATTAAAAACATGGAAAAGATCATCAGCCAGGGGCTGGGTACCCAAAGTGTTGAATGGGAGAATGCGATGAACAATCTGAAATTATCGCAACAAGGTTTTTTTAAAGCACTGAAAGAGAAATACCCTGAACTGACTCCCAATGATCTGAGGCTGTGCTCTTATCTGCGTATGAACTTTAACACTAAAGAGATAGCCCAGTTGTTAAACATCTCAACGCGTGGGGTTGAAATCAGCAGACACCGTTTAAGAAAAAAACTGAACCTCAGCCAGGATGAAAACCTTTTTGAATTCCTCATGCGGGAAGAGTTTAATATGAGTGAATAATCCTTTTCCAATTAAAGAAATGCCCTCAGAATTTGCCATTATTATTTACCATTTGTAAAAAGTATTTTGTTACGATTTTAAATTTTCAATCACTTGATTGACAATAATTTAAAAAACAGTGTTAAGGTATTGAGAAATAACCATCCGCAATCGATTGCGATGCAGTGAAAGTGAAATGTCTTGAATAAGTTGACACCCACCTTATCCACTTCTTATATTTACAGTGGCATAATTGAGTTTTTAATCATTACCTTTAAGATTGCTGGTAAGCATTATCAAAAACTAACAAAGAATATTGCAACCTGATTAAGGTTATCATCCAATCATTATCAAAACATACACATCATGAAGAGAAAACTATTACTGATTATGTTGCTTTTAGGTGTTGTTTTAAAAGGGTACGGGCAGATCCGTATCAGCGGTGTCGTAACAGATGCTGCTGACGGATCTACCCTTCCCGGAGTAACCATTAGAGTTAAGGACACCACCCAGGGTACAACAACTGATATTGACGGCCGTTATCAGATAACAGCTGCACAAGATGCCATTCTGGTTTTCACCTTTATTGGTATGACCCCTAAAGAGGTTCCGGTGGAAGGACGAACTGTGATCAACGTTTCTCTCTCTTCTGACATTACTACGTTGCAGGAGGTAGTTTTTATAGGCTACGGAACAGGAACCCGGCAAGACCTTACCGCCCCGATAACCACAGTGAGGGCAGAAGAAATATCACGACAAACTACAGCTAACCCTGCCCAGGCATTACAGGGAAAGGTTGCAGGTTTGCAGGTTACCAACCGGGGCGAGCCAGGAAGTGAACCCCAGATAAGGATCAGGGGTATTAGTACTGTGTTTGCAGCAGGTGGCGGACCCTTGTATGTTGTTGATGGAGTTATTGTTGATAATATTAACTTCCTCAATAACAATGATATTGAGTCCATTACTGTGCTGAAAGACGCCTCTGCAGGAGCCATTTATGGTGTGCAGGCTGCCAATGGTGTTATCCTCGTTACAACCAAAGAAGGTAAGAAGGGCGACACTCAGGTAAATTTTTCAACCTATACAGGTTTCCAGCACGCAACAAACATTCTTGAAATGTCGAATACCGAGCAATATATTGAATTGCTTAATCAGCGGACAGGCCTTACCGGAAGCGGTAATTTCTTTGATCCTGAAGATTTTCCACACAGCACCAACTGGTACCAGGAACTAACACGTCCTGCGCTGATTACCAGTCACGAGCTGAGCATTTCAGGAGGAACTGATAATTCATCCTACAGCTACGGTATCGGATATTTTCACCAGGATGGTATACTCAATACCAATAATCCTGAAAACAACAACAATTTTAATCGTTTAAATTTCAGGGCCAAAAGCGACTATTACTTCAACAATATTGACCTGGGTTATAACCTGATCTTTTCAAGAAACAATACTGTTCCTGCCTATAATTATTCACTTTACCAGGCATTTGTTGCTCCACCGGCTTTTACCGCACGTCAGGATAACGATGAGTGGACCGATCCCACTGCCCTGGGGTTTTCAGGCCCATTTGCCAATCCGGTGGCAAGTGCTTATTATCACGATGTTGTAAATGATGAATACCGGCTTATCCCCAGTGCTTATTTATCTGCAACTATTATGGAATATCTTACATTCCGAAGCAGTATAAGTGCAAGACTTGCGTTTGGGCAGGGAAAAAGTTTTAATCCCACCTATTATGTATCGGGTTTGCAAAACAATACCACTACTTCACTGAATAAGAACAATAATTTTAACCGAAACCTGCAGTTTGATAATACACTTGAATACAGAAGGCTTTTTGACAGTCATAATGTAAGGCTCATGGTGGGTTCTTCGGTTCAGGAATATTTTTCCAATTTCCTGAATGCCAATGCTTTTAACGTACCTGATCTTTCATCTGAAACCCAGTATATTTCACTGGGAGATGATACCGGGCGCAACGCTTCCGATGGTGGAACCAAAACCAGGGTATTATCATTCTTTTCACGTGCAAGCTACAGTTTTGAATCCAAATACCTCATGACCGCTACCATACGGGCCGATGGTTCATCAAAATATAATGACCCCTGGGGTATATTCCCATCACTGGGACTGGGATGGGTAATAAGCCAGGAAGATTTTATGCCTGATACCCGCTTTGTGAATTATCTGAAACTGAGAGGAAGCTGGGGCCAGTTGGGTAATAATAATGTACCCGCCAATTCAGCTCTCATTGTAGGCAGCCCGGGACCAGGAACCACGGGTATATTCGGGAGCGATAACCCTATCCCGGGACTTACCTTCCAAACCGTTTACAATAATTTCCTGATCTGGGAAACCCTTGAAGAATTTAATGTGGGTGTAGAAGTTTTCTCCTTTGAAGAACGGTTAAGTTTCGAGGTAGACTTATATAACAGAATTACCAACAATGCAGTGTTTTTTGCACCCATCCCGGGTGTTGCCGGAACCAGCGAGCTTCTTGGCAACAATGGTAAAATCAGGAACCGGGGTATTGATCTCTCATTAGGATGGTCGGACCGCAATACCAGCCGTGATCTTACCTGGTCGCTGACCGGAAACTTCTCAACCGTTGACAACGAAGTTCTTGAGATACGCAATGAGTCGGGAGTAATTTTCGGAGCCCTTACCAACGGGCAGTTCCTTACCCGAACCATGGTAGGATATCCTGTTGGAGCCTTTTTCGGATATAATGTAACAGGCGTTTTCCAGAACCTGGGTGAGATAAACGGCTATACAAGCCCTAACGGAGTAGTTCTTCAACCTGATGCAATACCAGGAGACTTTAAGTACGAAAATATTAACAATGATGACCGGATCGACGATGCCGACAGGGTTATGCTGGGTAGTCCTATCCCCAAATTCACCTATGGTTTTACTGCCAATGTAACCTGGCGCCAATGGGATGCCGTGGCTACCTTCCAGGGGGTTTACGGAAATATGGTTTACAATGCAAAACGTACCATTCGTAATGTATTCCCCGATGCCAACTACGACCTCGACTTTTATGAAAACCACTGGACAGGCAGCGGATCGACCAACTCCTACCCTTCAGCAGCCCTTACGAGGAGAAATATTTTTCCCAACTCATTCTTCCTGGAATCAGGCAGTTATTTCCGTATCAGAAATATCCAGATCGGATATACCCTGCCTGAGAATGTAAGAAACAATCTAAGAGTAAGGTCCATGCGTGTTTATTTTTCAGCACAAAATCCAATTACCCTTTTCGGATATAACGGATATACGCCTGAAATAGGAGGCTCTCCCATTGCAACGGGTATCGACAATGACACATACCCTCTTAGTGCAACATACACCATGGGTATTAATGTAAACTTTTAAATCTATTGCCATGAAAAATATAAAAACCAAAATATTCGCATTCTTTGTTATGCTTTTTGTCATGGGATTTACGTTGGTATCCTGTGATGATTTTCTTGATCTGCCGCTTGAGGGGCAACTGCCTGCAGATTACGAAAAAGAACCTACAGCTGAGGAAGGATTCCGTTATGTAAGTGCAGTTTATGGAGGGCTCAGAAACTGGGGTATCAGTGTATTCCCTTACATTGGTATGTTTGAAATTACAAGTGATGATGCAGATAAGGGAAGTACGCCCGATGACTCCCCCTCCATGATTGAACTCAATAATTATACATTCACTCCTGAGAATGATCTCTTTCTGAGTTTCTGGAATGATCATTACAGCGTGATTGGAAGAGCAAATTTTGCTATCAATACTCTGCTTGAGTTGAATTTTGAAGATGAGGATATCAGAAACCCCTTAGTTGCAGAAGCAAGATTTCTGAGAGCATTTCTTTTCCTGCGACTTAATCTTGCATTTGGAGGCGTCCCTATTGTAGAAACTACGCTTACTGCTGACGAGTTTGCAAGGATTCCGCGTTCATCAAAGGAAGAAATATATGACTTTATTGAACAGGATCTGCTTTTTGCCATAGAACATCTGCCGGCAACCTATCCATTCAGTGAGGCCGGACGGGCTACGGAGGGAGCAGCAAGAGCATTACTGGCCAGAGCTTATATGTATCAGGACAAATGGGCCGATGTAAAATTCCAGACTGATGAGATCATCAATTCCAACACCTATACTCTCTATCCCAGTTTTTATCAACTTTTCCGCATGGTAGGTCAGAACTCATCTGAATCTGTTTTTGAATTGCAACTAACTTCTCGCGATCAGGGTCGCTACCGTTGCGAATATGGATTTGTGCAAGGCCCCAGAAATAATTTTGCACGTTTGCAGGGTTGGGGGTTCAATGTGCCATCACAGGGCCTTATTGATTTCTTTGATAGCAGGGATGATGAAATTCGCAAATTTGCAACTATCTTACCCAGGGGGTTCAGAACTCCTGAAGGGGATTCTATCAATGCTAATTGTCCCAACCCCTATTATAACTATAAAGTATATACCCAACTAAAATATAATTCGGTTGACTATGCACTTGATCATAACATCCGGTACATTCGCTACGCAGAAGTTCTGCTGATGAATGCCGAAGCTTCCATTCATGCCGGTGGTGATGCTGCAACACCATTAAACCTGGTGCGTCAGAGGGCAGGACTAGACCCGATCGGGGCACCCACTCTTGAAGATGTTTGGGACGAAAGACGCGCCGAACTGGCTATGGAAAAACATCGCTACTTCGATCTGATCAGAACCAACAGGGCAACACAGGTTATGGGCCCCAGGGGATGGCAGGCAGGAAAACATGAGGTTTTTCCCATTCCCCAGTCACAGATCGACCTGAGTGACGGGGTTCTCATTCAGAATCCCGGATATTAATAAGTAAACCTATAATTAGAAATGCTGTTTTCAAAAACCAAATACATTCTATTACTCAGTCTTATACTGTTTGTCGCTTCATGTGGCAAAGATTCTGACGATTTGCCACCTGATGATAACGGCAATGATACAACTGATATTACCGACGGCTGCCCCGAGCTCATCAGGGTTATTGAAGAAGAACTGGACATGGTTGATCTGCTGGATCTGGTACAATCCCAAACCCTGAAATATTTCTGGGATTTTGCCGAGCCCAATTCTGGCATGGCAAGGGAAAGAAATACTTCGGGAAATCTGGTTACCACAGGAGGAACAGGATTTGGCATAATGGCCATGATTGCCGGCGCTGAAAGGGGTTTCATTGAAAGAGATGATGTGTTGGAACGGGTGCTTAAAATCAGCGACTTCCTTAAAGATGCCGATCGCTTCCACGGGGCATGGTCACACTGGATTGATGGTACAACAGGTCAGGCCTTGCCTTTCAGCCAGAAAGATAACGGTGGTGATCTTGTTGAAACAGCATTTCTGGTGCAGGGTTTGATTGCTGCCAGAGAGTATTTTGATGGTGGTACCCCTTTGGAAGATTCACTTCGTGCTTTGGTTGATACTTTATGGCATGGCGTTGACTGGCAATGGTATACACAGGGCCAAAATGTGTTATACTGGCACTGGTCGCCCGACTATGGTTTTGAAATGAATATGCATATCAGCGGATGGAATGAAGCTTTGATTGTATATGTGCTGGCCGCTGCATCACCAACTTATCCCATTACACCCGCAGTTTATCATAATGGTTGGGCACGTAACGGAGGTATGAAAAACGGTAGATACTTTTACGATATTCAACTACCCCTGGGCGTGGATTTTGGCGGCCCGTTGTTCTTTGCCCATTACTCCTTCCTGGGTCTCGACCCCAGGGGGCTAAACGATGAGTATGCAAATTACTGGGAACAAAACCGCCGGCATAGTCTCATCAATCAGAAATATTCCATTGCCAATCCCAAAGATTTCTGCCATTACAGTGATTCACTCTGGGGGCTCACTGCCAGCGATGATCCGGAGGTTGGCTATCAGGCCCATGCTCCTTTCGGATTTCATGGCACTGACAACGGAACTATTACACCAACCGCAGCTTTGTCATCCATGCCTTACACTCCGGAAGAAAGCCTAAAGGCATTACGAACCTTTTATTATTATCTGCATAATGACCTTTGGGGGGCTTACGGTTTTAAAGATGCATTTAATCTTGATCTTAACTGGTTTGCCAATAGTTACCTGGCCATAGATCAGGGCCCCATCGTGGTTATGATTGAAAACCACCGAAGTGCATTGTTGTGGGAAGTATTTATGAGAAATGAAGATGTAAATCACGGGCTTGAAGTTCTTGGCTTTTATTACAATTAACCAATTGAACTTTTTTCACACTTAAAATTTTCACTTTTAACCCTAATTATTAATTTTTAAAAACAACACAATTATGAGAAGTTTAAAATTTTTATCATGGATTTTTTTGGCTATTGCTGTATCATTCGCAGCATGCTCCAAAGATGACGACGATGACGACAATGGTAATGATATCGGCGATGACATTAACCCTGCCGATACTGTTGCGGTTGACAATCTGGTAGCGTATTTCAAGTTTGATGGTGATGTAACCGATGAACAGGGACATGCCACCACCAGCGAAGGCGTAA
>JAHYJP010000118.1 GCA_019429055.1 Bacteroidales bacterium | reverse complement strand
AATCAGATTAAACGGCTAAGTAACAAAACCGGAAAAAAGAAAAGCTTGAATCATCTGACCTGTAAGGGTCTGTCAGACCGGCCTTGGGTGGTTCCCGGTAACAATGAACGCTGCATTGTCGGGAAGCACCCGAAGCCTTGATTTTTGCTCCCCTTTTTATCAAGGAAAAGGGGAAACAATAAATATTAACCGGGCAATATTGCGCTGCAAAACCCATGTGGTTCTCACAACCGGCGGTGCGTGCAGCGCCGGGAATCATTGGGGTTGCAGGATTTTACAAATGTTAGGCTCCTCCGGAGCAGGTGGAATCTGACGAACCAGCCACATAGCGGTGAAATTTTGGTAGAAATTGAAACGAGCCCATGACCATAGAAAGCCGCATAGCAGCGGTATTATTTTTTCAAAACCCTACATCAAAATTTTTTTATATATTGCAGAATTAGAAGTAATTATATTTAAAACAATGACATGTAATTTGGCATGAACCAAAATACTAATCATGAATCATTTATTTAAGTTGTTTATCGCAGGGTTCTTATTAATCCCAAATCCCGGGAATAGCTATTCGCAAAAATTATATTGTGACAGAGACTATTCATTTGAATACATGTACGATTTAAAAACTGCATACGACCATTATTTGCAGGTTTTTCCTTTACCTGAAGGTTGTTACTTAACAATCGATTATTACAAAAAAGACTCCTTGAATATATTTAGGGTTTATGCAAAAAGCGGGTTGTTTGAATTATTCTACAAAACACCGGATTGCTACATCCTGGATTCAGGTGTGTTGATATATTTGTATACACCGGAATATCAACAAAGAAAGAGCAATTCCTATCGCCAAACTCTTTTGGAAGTCACTTCCGTGTTATCAGGTTTTCCCGAAGTACAAGTTGATTGGGAAAGAGATAGTATTACAGGAATTCTCGGTAGTACATTAATTTTCGGCGCCATTATTGATCCACCATTTTATGAGTATTCAGTTTATGATGGCAAAATCATTCATATTAGTGAAGTTTTTGAGATGTATTATCCGGACACAAGTCAGCCACGTGGCATTCCTCCAGATCGATGGAGGATTAGGGAGCAAGAGTAATTGTTAAACAGAAAAACTCTGTTGCACCAATATTAGTTAATTTGGTTTGAAAAAGATTTGACTTTTTGAGAATATATCCCCAAGGCATTCAGGCACATGCATTGAAAAATGCATCCATCCGGCCAGGACTTCCAGCTCCTGCCCGGACTGCAAAAACCCAGAAATAATATATTTCATTATATCAGCTTGATAATCTCCTGAATTTCTTTATCAGAAAGATTTTCCAATTCGGATTTATCGTAAATGGATAGGAGATAAACCGTGTCATACCTGTAGACGAGATGTGTAATAATTCTGGCCCCACCAGATTTGCCTTTCCCTTTACTGGCAATCGCAAGGCGTATTTTGTAGCAATTATTACCAATTGAAGTTCCTTTAGCCGGTTCTTCTTTAAGTTCAGAGATAAGTAATTGAATTTCCTTTTTGAGCGATGGGAATTTTTTCATCAGGCGTTTAGCCTGGCGCTCAAAAACAGATATGGTTTTAACCTTATAGCTCATTGATGAAATCTTCAGCGTTACGGGCTGTTTTTTTACCATCCTTGATTTGCCTCATTTCTTCAACAGCTTCGGCCAGTTCGGTCAGGAATAGTTTTTTATTCCTTAAACGCTCCAGTTCGTCAAGATCTTTTTGTATCTGTTCCCAGTCCTTCATGGGAAGCTGAACTCCACTTTTATGACCCTTTTTATCGGTTATATATTGAATATCCATAGCAATTTATGCCTGTTTATTGTGTTGTTTTTTATTACGAATGACTGTATCAAAGTTACAAAATTTTCAGGATTAGTAAATTACATAATTATATCAGACTTAACTCTGGTGAGCGTTTGATTTAGTGAATACCTGACTTAGTAACAGACCCTCATAGTTGTTCATTCCTCCACCCGTCCGGGTAGGACAAAAGTTCCTGCCCGGACTAAAAATCGATTTATTAACCTGTAAATATTGCGCTGCAAAACCCATGTGGTTCTCATAACCGTTAGTGCGTGCAGCGCCGGGAATCATTGGGGCTGCAAGTTTCTATCGCTATTTTGCTCCTACGGAGCAGTCGGAATCAAAATAAACGGCCAGTTAAAAAACCCGGAAAAAAGAAAAGCTTGAATTGAGCAGCCTTTCAGAGTCTGCCGGATCGGCCTTGTAAAAATTCTGGTAACAAACCAAGGGAAGTGGAGCGTTAAAAAAATTTGCTCCCGTACGTACGGGATTAATTTTTTAGCGAAACGACCGCAGGTTTGTCAGAATTTTTACGAAGCCTTGATTTTTGTAATCCAGCACATGCGGGACAAAAGTTAAGATAAATTGAAAATACAAGTAAGCATTGCGCTGCATAATTGTTTTTCATCTTCTTTATGCTTTTACCTGACTTTCAACTACCTTTGCACCCTTAATAATTTTTATGGAGCAGCAAAAGAGCAACGACCCCCTGCACGGGAAAACACTCAAATTTATTCTGGAATATCTGGTTGAGCAATACGGCTGGGAAGGTATGGCCCAAAGGATCAGGATCAATTGTTTTGCCAAAGATCCCAGCGTAAATTCGAGCCTGACGTTTCTGCGCAAAACGCCATGGGCACGCAAAAAAGTTGAAGATCTTTACATATCATCCATTGGCAAAAAGCGATGACCACTAAACCCGCAAGCATTTTATGAAATTCCAGGACTATAATTTTGTTCCCAGCCTGAAACGTAATCTGGAAGCCCTGGGCTTCAGAAAACCGACCGATATACAATATAAATCCATTCCACCCATATTAAAAGGTGAAGATGTGCTTGCCGTGGCACAAACCGGAACGGGTAAAACAGCGGCTTTTGCTATCCCCGTTATTCAGATTTTGAGTACGCGTAAGGTGGTCGAAAAAGAATACGGCATTCGCTGCCTGATTATGGTACCCACCCATGAGCTTGCCATACAGGTTGCCGGGGTAACTCAGGAGTTGATGAAAGGCACAGGACTAAAGGTTCTGGGACTTCATGGCGGGGTAAAGCAGGACCCGCAGATCGAACAGCTGAAAAAAGGTGTGGATGTTCTGGTGGCAACTCCCGGCAGGATGTTTGACCTGGCCAGCCAGGGTTTTCTTACCTTTAACAGGGTTGAGATTCTTATCCTTGACGAAGCCGACCATATGTTGGAGCTGGGCTTTATTTCCGATATGCGTCAACTGGTTAGCCGCATCCCCAAAAGAAGACAAACCTTGTTTTTTTCTGCTACCATCAACGAGCATATCAAAGAACTGGCTTACGGACTGGTGCGCAATGCCGTGAGAATTCAGATATCTCCCAAAGACCCTGTATCCAAAAATATAGATCATGCCGTGGCTTATGTGGAAATGGATGATAAACGTTTTTTCCTGGAACATTTTATAAAAGAAAACCCCAAAAGTAAAATCCTGGTTTTTGTGAGAACGAAGGTACGTGCGGAGCGTGTCTTAAAGGCTATGGAAAGGGTAGATATCAAAAGCCAGACAATACATGGAGATAAATTGCAGGATGAACGTTCGCAGGTGATGAAGAATTTCAAGGATGGAAGCAACAAAGTTTTAATTGCCACTGATGTAAGCGCACGGGGTATTGATATTCCCAATGTAGATTTTGTTATCAATTACGATATGCCCGAAGAGCCGGAAAATTACGTTCACCGCGTTGGACGAACCGGGCGTGGTACCCTAAAAGGAATTGCCATTTCTTTTTGCAGCTCAGAAGAAAAAGAAACCCTGGACATCATTGAAAGCTTTCTGGATAAGCCCATCACCGTAATGGAAATTAATAAAGCAGAATATGAAGCCACCATCGATTTTTCAAAAGGTAGTGATCATGACTGGAAATCCCTGATGAAAGAGCAGCAGGCGAGAAAATCTAC
This sequence comes from Bacteroidales bacterium, assembly GCA_019429055.1. Classification (GTDB taxonomy): domain Bacteria; phylum Bacteroidota; class Bacteroidia; order Bacteroidales; family UBA7960; genus SKVR01. Next base: position 9,108 of record JAHYJP010000118.1, on the reverse strand, counting down.
CAAAGCAAAAGTGAAGAAGAAAAAGAAAAAATAAAAGCTTTTGCTCAGAAAAGAAACAGAATTAAAGGACCCATTCTTCAGAAAGTGGGTCCTTTTTTGTAAATTAGGCTTTTGGTTTAGGTAAGATACTTTTTATCTATATAACTCGAGAACTCATGCAAAAATCCATTTTCATACCCACCTATGCCCGCGAAGGGCTTTACGACATTACCCGTGAGGTGGAAAAGATTGTTTCTGCTTCGAATATTCGTGCAGGAATGGTTAATGTTTATGTACGTGGTGCAACAGCAGCCATCATGATACAGGAAAACTGGGATGAATCGGTGCAGACTGATGTGGTGCAGCTACTCAGAAAACTCATTCCGCAAGGAGTATGGCTGCACGATGCCCAGGATGGCAACGGCGACTCACACCTGAAAGCCGGCATTGTGGGCCCACAGGAAACCATCCCCATCATGAAAGGAAAAATGGCGCTGTCCACATGGCAGAATATTTTTTTATGCGAATTTGACGGTCCGCGCGACAGAAGAGAAATTGTGGTTACTTTGTTTGATGCTGAGAAGTAATTACAGTTAATGAAAAGATTGATAATTTGAAATCAAAAACCCTGAGATATGAGTGAAAGAAAATTGATAGTTATAGGCGGCGATGCAGCAGGAATGACTGCAGCATCCAAAATCAGGCGGGAGCAACCCGAACGTGAGATCATTGTTTTTGAACGTGGACATCATACTTCATACGCTGCCTGTGGTATTCCTTATTACATTGCCGGGCAGGTGAAATCAGAAGAAGATCTTATTGCCCGCAAGCCGGAAGTGTTCAGGGAAAAGCAGAACATTGACGTACGAATTCGCCATGAAGTGATTGAAATCGATGCCGCAAAAAAGCAGGTAAAGGTTAAGGATATTGAAAAAGATGAAGTTTACTCTGAAACATGGGATGACCTGTTGATTGCCACAGGCGCATCTGCTGTTAAACCCGATTTACCCGGGATTAATGCAAAAGGTGTGTTTGCCCTTTCCTCCCTCCAAAGTGGAATAGATGTTTTCAATTATATGAAGAAAAACAATCCAGAAAAGGCATTGATAGTGGGTGGCGGATATATCGGTATTGAGATGGCAGAAGCCTTGCTCGACCGTGATATGGATGTTACCCTTATTGATATGGCTCCGCAGGTGATGACTACCATGGATAAGGATATGGCAGAGCTTATCCTTGAGTTTATGAAAAAAGAAGGGATAAAAGTTTTTCCCGAAGAAAAGCTTTCCGGATTTGAAAAGGATGCTGAAGGTAAAATTAAATCGGTAGTTACTGATAAACAAAACCATCCTGCGGACCTGGTAATTCTGGGAATGGGTGTAAAACCCAATTCTGAACTGGCTGCCGCAGCAGGTGTTAAACTGGGTGCCGGAAATGCCATTTGTGTTAAAAAGGACCTGGCAACATCTGTGCCCCATATCTGGGCAGCGGGTGACTGCGCAGAATCGTACCATTTGCTGAAAAAGCAGCAGGTTTTTGTTCCACTGGGCACGGTTGCCAATAAACACGGGCAGGTTGCCGGTATCAATATCAGTGGTGGCAAGGCTGAGTTTCCCGGGGTACTTGGAACAGCCATCACAAAATTCAGAAAACTGGAAATTTCCCGCACAGGGTTGTCGGAAAGGGAAGCTAAAGAGCTGGGTCTGGATTATAAATCAAATACCATTGAAGCTACTACACTATCATCTTATTATCCCGGTACCGGTAAGATGAGCGTAAAACTGGTGATTGAAAAAGGAACCGGTCGTATATTGGGTGGCCAGATTGTGGGAACCAGCGGTTCAGCCAAGCGCATTGACACTATTGCTACAGCCATTACAGGAAATATGACTGTTCAGAATCTTGTGGATATGGATCTTTCCTATGCCCCGCCATTTTCACCCGTATGGGATCCTGTGCAGATTGCTGCGCGGACATTGTTGTAACAGAGCGTTTGACAAATTAATCGAGCTGAAAATCAGCTGATTTGAGAAAATTTGAAAAGAAAGGAGTAAAAATGTCAGAATTCAATGGTGCCATGATGCAATACTTCCACTGGTATACCCCTGCCGATGGTACGCTGTGGAAACAACTTACAGAAAAAGCGGAAGAACTTGTAAAATCCGGTATTACTTCTGTATGGCTTCCTCCGGCCTATAAGGGCATAGGGGGTGGCAATGATGTGGGTTATGGTGTTTATGATCTGTTTGACCTGGGTGAGTTTGATCAGAAGGGCTCGGTGCGAACCAAATATGGCACACGCGACGAATATCTTAATGCCATCAAAACAGCACAAAAAGCAGGATTAAGGGTTTATGCCGACATTGTTTTCAACCATAAACTGGGTGCCGACCATAAGGAAGAGTTTAAAGCAACTCCTTACAATCCCGATAACCGCCACGAAGCCATTGGCGAATTGCAAACCATAAATGCCTGGACCCATTTCGCTTTTCCCGGACGAAAAGGAAAGTACTCCAAACTACACTGGCACTGGTGGCATTTTAATGCCGCTGATTTTAATGCATTGGATGAAAAAAGCGATGCCATTTACCTTTTTGAAGGCAAGCATTTTGACAATAGTGTAGACCTGGAAAAAGGAAACTTCGACTACCTGATGGGTTGCAACCTCGACATCAACAACCCTGATGTGCAGAAAGAGTTGTTTTACTGGGGCGAGTGGTATCTTAAAACTACCGGTGTTGACGGTTTCAGGTTCGATGCAGTGAAGCATGTAAAATCAAGTTTCTTCCTTGACTGGCTTAATCATATGCGGAAACACTGTAAACATGACCTTTTTGCCGTAGGGGAATACTGGTCAGGTGAAAGCAAAGCCGCCAATCATTTTATAAAGCAAACCAATGGAAGTATGATGCTTTTTGATGTGGGTTTACATTATAATTTTGCTGCTGCCGGAAAACATGGCAAAAACTATGATTTACAACAGATATTTGATAATACGCTTGTGGCATTGCATCCCACCCTGGCTGTTACACTGGTGAGCAATCATGATTCACAGCCTTTACAATCACTTGAATCGGTAGTTGAACCCTGGTTTAAGCCATTGGCATATGCACTGATTTTACTGCGCCGTGATGGTTATCCCTGTGTGTTTGCAGCCGACTATTATGGCACATCTTACAAAGACAAAGGAAAAGATGGGAATGAACACGAAATTCATATGCACAGCCATAAATGGATGATTGATAAATTTTTACAGGCCCGAAGAGATCATGCCTGGGGTAATCAGCATGATTATTTTGACCGTCCTGGTTGCGTGGGCTGGACACGAACCGGCAACGATGATCATCCCGGTGGTATGGCAGTGATCCTGAGCAATGGTGATGATGGTAAAAAGCATATGGAAACAGGGTCACCAGATACAAAGTATGTTGATATTACAGAACATATTTCTGAACCTGTAACAACCAATAAGAACGGATGGGCTGAATTTCATTGCCAGGCAGGGTCAGTTTCAGTTTGGGTGCCGGTTTACTGATTTTGATATCTTGAATTATCAGTAAAAAATTGTTGAATTATCGATTTATTTCATACCTTTAAAGATCAAATTTTATATCTTCTCTTTTTATTATTTGGGGTTCAGGATAAAAAACAGATTGAATTTTATATTCAATTTTTTGGGCGGTAACTTTTTCAGTAATCTTTTATGGGTTAGGCAGAAATTATCAACCAAATCAGGTGCAGCAACAAGTGATTTAAGTGATTTTAGTTTTCCTTTTTTAAAAATCCAGTATTAGCAATAAAAATTTTTGGTATGAAGAAGAAAATACTTTTAACTGCATTAATCCTATTTTTAATAGGTTTTCAAAATGCATCATTTGCACAGATGCAGACCATCCAGATGGATCCTCTTTACATGCATTTTGACAATGGCCGGGCTTTACCGGCTGAAGAATCCTTCATTATCCATGCACCCGTTCAGGAGCACATCCAAATGGTCATGATGCAAATTTCCAACCGTGAGTTTGAAAGGAGGGTGCTTTACGAAAATGTATGGATGCGAAAAAACGGGGAAGACATAACAACAGCCATTCTTCCCAATTATTTTGTTCTCAGACCCGGCAGTGATTATAACATCAGATTCCTTTACTATGTTAGAATCAGTGAGACAGAGCGCAGGCAAATCGAAGATATGCTTGAAACTACTGCCGGCACATTCCTCCAATCCAATATTCAACAGAGAGGTAACAGGTATGATTTTCAAAACAGTCCGGCACAAATCTATAGTTCACTCAATACCATTTTGTCGGAAGGTATGAAGAATTTTAAAACAAGACCCGGGGTTGCCGAACCTCGTTTTTCAGGAATTGTGGAAAATATGCTGCGTACCCTTTCAAGAGTTCGAAATGTGGATGAAGAGGCCACTGAAACCAATCTTGAAGTGTTGCTCAGGCAAATCAGCAATGAAATCACCATGCTCTCCAACTCCTATGAGTTTGTTATAGAAGATGTCGTTACCATTATGAATTACCCTACCGAAAGAAAAACATCAGCATTGGCTGTAAATGTCGGTTATGGCGGGGTTTACAATAGTGGTAATTTTTCTGACCTCAGTTACTATTCAGCTCCCTTTGTGGGCATTGATTTGCCTTTGGGCAACAGGGTTTTTGCAGGAAATTTCTGGGGAAATACTTCAATTTCTGCGGGTGTGTTTTTGTCAAAATTTGAAAATACAAGTTCCAGGGTTGTTTCAGGGCCGATCATTGACCTGCCCATATTTGCCAGTTTAAATTACAGAACCTTCAGGTTTCTGAAACTTCAGGCAGGAGCAACGCTAATGGAAGAAAAAGACCTTGTAAATGATACCAGTTCTTTATTAGTAAGACCTTTTGTGGGTCTCAGCATCGAGTTCAATATCTGGCTCGGTGGAAACAGATAAACGACAGAATCATGAAAAATATTCGATTGATAATCAGTGTTTTACTTCTGTTACTTTTAGGGACAGCGAATCTTAACGGACAAACATACAGAAGCAGTCTGGGGCTTCATTATGGCTTATTTCAATATAATAATGCACAAAACGAGTACTTTTTTGATGCAGATGGGAACTTCCTGAATGCCGGTTTGAGCTATAAATACAAGCTTGGAAGATTATCATCGCTGAGTTTTACCGGAAGGTATTATGACTGGAATGTAAGTGATTTTCAAACCTTAAATACACAATCATTGCAGGGTATGTGGCTGATTCATGCAGGCCGTATATCATCATCCTGGAGGGTCAATCTGATCACTCCCTATATTGGTGCAGGTATAGGTTTTGAGATGCACTCACTTTCAGAAAACGGATCAGACCAGGATTTTAATAATTTCTATTTACCCCTGGAAGCAGGAATAAACATAAATATAGGCCCCCGCTGGTCATTGGGCATTTTTGCTGAATATAAGATGGATCGCGCATCCGATTTAAAAAACCGGCTGGGACTGTCAGATAACTACCAGGGTGTGGTTAGCTCTGCGGGAGTTACGATTTCTTATCATTTTGGCCAGCGAACAACAGAGCTGGTGGTACCTATGGTTACAACCAATCCTTATTTCATCCTTACTGATGATATGGAGATTGATGTGGAATCCGAAGAAATTGCTGAGATTAAAACAGTTCCGTCTGATGAAAAGGAAACGGCACCGGATACTTTGGTAATTGCAGAAAGACTACAATTCGAAAAAACAGAGATAGATACTTTGGTAATGGGAGAAGAAACAGAAGTAAAGGAAAAAGACTCCCTGATAGTTGAAAAAACAGATAAAATAATCGTTACAGAAATGGTAAAAACGGTTATGGATACCCTGCGAATTCCAATAGTTATTGATCTTAATGTAAAAGGCCTGGATGAAGAAACCGGGAGACCGCTGACCATGGTTGCTGATAAACCGGCTGAAACAAGAGTACTTGATAGTAAAATCGATTCACTCATCCGGATGACAGGTCAGCTTAATCAGCGTATTGCTTTACTTGAACGTACACCTGCAGGGCAGGTTACAGAAAGAGAAATTCAAACCTTACAACCCATAGTAGTTGATCAGGGAAGACAGCCGTATCCTGTAACAACACAGGTGCAATTACCTCCCGTTCAGCCCGCTCCGGTTTATGTTGCTGAATCTGTTCCTGCTGAACCCCTTGATGCGGAAGGTTTTGCCACTAAAAATGACATTGAAACACTAAGAGCCGAAATCAGACAGTTAGCTGCCGATAACCGCGAAGCCATGAGTTCCCTGCGGAGAGATATCCGGGTAGTAAGTATTTCTGATCAACGGGTACTGGAAGATATCGAAACCGAAAAGCCTGACTTTGCAGAACCAATCGATACTATCCAGGAACCGGTTGATACCATTCCTGATATTGCAGTTGAAATGGAAGAATTGATTGAAGATTCCATAAAACATGATGAACCCGGTCCTGAGCTGCAGGCAGTGCTTGACAGTCTGGCTGCAATTGAGAGATCACTTGCTGCAGAACTGGAGATGCTTCAGCAACAAAATCTGGAATTGATGGAAGAATTGGCCACAGTGGAAATGATAACCGATGAAGAAACTTTGGAAAAGGATGAAAGAATCACTATGGAATATTCCGTCACTTTTGGAGTAAACTCTGCCAGATTATCCGATGACCACATTAATCAAATAGCTGAGTTTGCAAAAGTTATGATGGATAATTCTGATTTGAAAATTCAGTTATCAGGTTATGCCGATGGTACCGGCGATCCTGAATATAACAAATTGTTATCACAATGGCGCGTGCAGGCTGTAAAAGATGAACTGATCAGACTGGGAGTACCCCAGGTCCGTATTCTTGAGCAATATTTCGGCAGCGAAAATGCTACCGGTGGTTTAAATCCTGAAGAACGCAGGGTAGATATGCGGATTTTGTAATTTTGAATCTAATTTAACAGAGTATAATGTCTTAAAAAAAAAGGAAATTCAATGGAAAACGAAAAAAGTAATAAAGAAGAAAGTCAAAAACCCAAATCAGAAGATTTAGAAAAGGATACCAAAGAAAAAAAAGACCAAAAAAACACCGAAACAAGTTCTGGTAGTAAGGATGAAAAGAGGAGTTCATTTTTACTCTTCATAAAAAAGAATCCTGTACTTGTGACCGTTTTTATTGGTATTCTCGCAGTATTGGTTGTTTATCTCTGGAAAGATATAGAGGGTAACAGGCAGAAACAAGAGATTATAAAAACAGCTACCCTGCAGCTGGAAGAAAAGAACCAGGAGATGTTAAAACTCTTATCACGTCCACTTGTATGGGGTATACGTTCTGAAATGTTACGTGGGAATATGGAGCAAGTAAATATGTTTACAACCGACATGGTCAGGCAACCGAATATCCAGTACATTTTGCTTATAGAACCTAATGGTAATACTCTGATTTCTACTGATAAAAGAATGGAAGGCCAGCAATTTGAAGAAAGATTCCGGCAAGAAGTTTTAAAGGTAGAAAGTACTGTTGTTTTTCCCGAAAATGATGATCTTCTTATCATGGCAGCCCCTGTAATGGGTTTTGACCGCAGATTGGCTACCCTGGTGCTTACATATCGGGTGGAAGAGTTCAGAGAGTGATGGGTTTTTTAAATAATTAATACTGGTTTTTTGCATCTGGTTTTCATTTTTTTAATTTGTAAAAAAATAACATAACTATGGACAAACAAGCATTTAAAGAGAAAGCAAAAAAGAGCATTGATGACCTTTTTGCCAAAATTGATGAGCTTGAACTGAAAAAAGAAAAAGTTCAGGGTGATGCAAAGGCGAAGTACGAAGAGAAATTAGCACAGCTTAAAACCAAAAGAGCAGAGCTGCAGCAGAAATTTCAACATATAAAAGAAGCTTCTCCTGAAAAACTGGAAGAAGCTAAAGAAGCTTTCAATAAAAGTCTGGATTCTCTTAAAGATGGATTTTCGAAGCTGGCAGAACTTATTAAGTAACATTACTTTTTTTAAAAAATGGATGGGCAGAAGATGCTGTCCTGAAAGGCTTTAATTAGCTGGACGCTGAGTCTGTCGAAGCGTATAATGGTTTGATATACAGCGGTCGTTTCGACAGGCTCAACGACCAACTGGTAGTTTTGAGACAGCCTCTTTCTTCTCCGGTTTAGTTTTTTATGTAAAAAAAATCAACGAATGGAACGCATTAATTCACAGGATTTTATTGTAAGTGGCGAGGTTAAACTCAGCGAAGTACCTACCCGATTGGAAACCGATGTATCAAAAAAACAAAAGAAAAAAGCATTGAAGAAGGTAGGCAAGAAGCTCAGTAAAATGCAGGATGTAATGTATGCTCACAACCGCTATGGAGTGTTGGTAGTAATTCAGGGCATGGATACTTCAGGTAAAGATAGTCTCATCCGCGAAACCTTCAGTAAGTTTAATCCCAGGGGTGTGGTAGTGCATAGCTTTAAGCCTCCTACCCGTCGTGAGCTTCAATATGATTACCTGTGGCGGCACTACGTGGCACTTCCTCAAAAAGGTAAATATTCCATTTTTAACCGTAGTCATTACGAAAATGTATTGGTTACAAGGGTTAATCCCCATTACCTGCTCTTTGAAAATATACCCGGAATTGAGAAAGTTGAAGATATACCCGCTGACTTCTGGGAAAAACGTTTTAACCAGATTCGGAACTTTGAAAAACACATCGTTCAGAATGGCATAATTGTTTTCAAATTCTTTTTACATCTGAGCAAGGAAGAGCAAAGAAAAAGATTACTGCGCAGACTGGAAAAAGAAAATAAGAACTGGAAATTTGCGCCCAGCGATTTAAGCGAGAGAAAACTCTGGGATGAATACTGGAAATACTATCAGCAGGCTATTAATAACACATCTCTTCCATTTGCTCCCTGGTATATTATTCCTGCTGATGATAAAAGGGAGGCGCGCTACATTGTGGCAAAAATCATTCATGATGAAATGAAAAAATATACTGATATCGTTGAGCCACAGCTGGATAGTAGCATTCAGGAAAATATTGAGAAATATAAAGAAAAACTCAGTAAAAGCGATATTTAATTAATTCAGGGATTTAGCAAAACAATGAAGAAATTATATTATTTATGGGATGATCTCAATGCAAGCTTCTGGT
>JAHYJP010000117.1 GCA_019429055.1 Bacteroidales bacterium | reverse complement strand
TTCCCAATACTATTGCATAGCCTACACCTAGAGAATCAACTAGAGTGCTGGTAGCTCCAACTATAAATGCAACTCCATAGCTGTTTACACCAAAACCTGCAGGGTTACCTCTAATCTGTCTCAAATTAAAATACCATGAAACTTCAGCAGAATTTGAAGCAAGTGTAGTGTTATACGGGCTGCTGAATTCACCGGTTTCGAGGTGGGCAAAAACCCATCCGTTGGCATTTGATGCTGAACTGGCTGTATTGGTGAGTTCCAGGATATCGTTATGAATCCGTGCTCCCCAGTCGGGTCCTGAGCGGTTTACTAACCAGGAAGAATTGCCAATGTTTCCGATGGTATCGAATTCAGCACCCTGGCTTTCATTAAAATCAGAGCTGTGCACCGCCACCTGTGCCCAAAGCCCGTTAATGCCAGTCATGCAGAAAATCAGGCATAAGAATATGCCGGTAGTAAATCTTTTCATCATAATGTGTTTTTGGTTATTTATTTCAAGTTTGATTATGGTTTAGCCGGGTTGAATCCATTCCGGATTAACTGATTCCATTATGTAATATATATCAAATGTAACTCTTAGTTTTCAAACCTCCGTAAACAAAAAGTTAATTTTTTTATCTGGTTTTACTTTTGCTTCTGGGGTGAAATGAAATAAGATTTTCTCTCAGGTATTCACGATCAAGATGAGTGTAAACTTCTGTAGTAGTTATGGATTCATGCCCCAGCATATCCTGCACGGCGCGCAAATCGGCACCCCCTTCCACCAGGTGAGTTGCAAAACTGTGCCGCAACGTATGGGGGCTGATGGTTTTTCTTATTCCGGCCTTTTCGGTCAGTTGCCTGATAATCAAAAAAATCATTACCCTGCTGAGTTTGCTCCCCCTGTTATTCAAAAAAACATGATCTTCAAACCCTTTTTTTGTGGTAATATGCCGGCGATCAGTTTCAATATATAGTTTCAGTTGCTTTGCTGCTGAGTTCCCAAGGGGAATTATCCTTTGTTTGTTCCCTTTTCCGGTAACTTTCAGAAATTCTTCGCGGAAAAATATATCCGAAATTTTCAGTTCAACACATTCTGAAACCCTTAAGCCACTGCCGTAAAGGGTTTCTATGATGGCCTTGTTTCTTTGTCCCTGTGGCTGACTGAGATCAATAGCTGAGATCATCCGGTCAATTTCTTCCACACTAAGGATATCAGGAAGCTTACGACCCAGCTTGGGTGCACTGATCAATGAAGCAGGATTCTTTACGATGATATCTTCCAGAAGTAAAAACCTGAAAAAGGCTTTTAATCCTGAAATCAATCTTGCCTGTGAGCGTGCCGAAAGACCGAGCTTTGCAGACCAGTGGATAAATTCTGTAAGGGTTTCGCGATTGATCTGTTCCACATTCATATTATTTCCTGAAAGTTCAAGAAAATGACGAAGATGCTTAATGTCATTGATATAGGCCAGGATGCTGTTTGGCGAAAGAGATCTCTCCAGCCGGAGATGCGTTTCAAAGTTTTTTATATGCCTGTCCCAGTTCATAATTCTTATTTGCATGCTAAAGATAGCATGATTTGATGAGTATTTTTTTTCCTGTAAAAATTTGATAGAGGATTACCTTTGAAGATTCAACACCAAAATATTAATTTTTACTGTCGCTTATTAAACGTAATTTTGATCCTGTTTTACTAATCTCTAAATTTTTTACGGTGAATTTTGCTGAACTCATCCAGATCATAAAAGGTCTTTTTTCCTCTTCGGGAAAGACATGGATATTTATTGCTGAAAAGAATTATCCCTGGCGCGATGTGTTGATATATTTTACCATTCCCTTATTCTTTTTAAGTTCCTATGCAGGTATATTTAATGTAAGCCCTGATATGGAATACCTGAATTTACCACCTAACTGGATGTTCCTGGTTATTTTTACCGGAACAGTTATGGCCATTTTTCTGAGTGCATATATGATTGCTGCCATGACACCCCGGTTTAACGGTGAAAAATCCTTTGAAAAAACTTTTGCACTGATATCATTTTCTTATACTCCGGTACTTTTTGCTTCTTTGATTTCATCATTACATTCCGTTTTGCAATTTATGAATTTTGCAGGTTTGGTTTATATGATCTTTCTTTTCTGGAGGGGTACAGGTCTGGTGCTGGGAATTCCTTCGCACAAGCAAACCGGCTATTCTTTGATCTCCATGCTGATCCTTTTTGCTTGCAGGGTTGTAATTTCTGCTTTCCTGGCTTCAATTGCAATTATGTTTACCGGAAAAGCTGATGAAATTCTGAATCAGTTTTGATTTTGTTAATCGTGGTTCACAGTGTTTTTTCCTTTGCCAATATTTATTAGATTTGCCTTGATTTATAATTATAACTGTTGCATTTGTAAAATTTAATTTTTTATGTCATTTAAGTCTCTGTTTTCTAAATATCTGTCCATTTTTTTTGTTTCCTTAGCAGTCATTCTTCTCATAGTATTTTTTGTTATTAAACCAGCCGGCTCACAGGCTGAAGAAGAAATTGTAATAATTGAAGAATTGGTTCCTGAAATCCTGTACGATGAGTATGGCATTGAAAAGGATATTTATCTTGTTGATGGTTCGGTGGTTAAAAACAGGCAAACTTTGGGTCATATTCTCGGGCAAATGGATTTCAGTGCTCAGTTTATTGATCGCATAGTAAGAGAGATGACCGATTATTTTGATCCGCGTAGGGTTAGAGCCGGAAACTCTTACCATGTATACAGAACCAACGACACTTTACAGGATATACAGTATTTTATTTATGATATCTCGCCCCTTGATTTTTTAAAAATCGATTTTATCGATTCGCTGGTAATAAGCAGGGGAGAGAAAGAAGTAACCACCCTGTCAAAAACGGCTTCAGGAGTTATCAATTCATCACTTTGGGTTACACTGACTCAGAACAACCTGAATACGGAACTGGCCATTAAATTGTCGGAGATACTGGCATGGGAAGTTGATTTTTACCGTATTCAAAGGGGTGATCGATTCAAGGTGGTTTATGAAGAAGAATATGTTGGGGATTTGTCAGTGGGAATTGGCCGCATCGATGCTTTGTATTTTATGCATCATGGAAGAGAGATATACGGCTTTAAGTTTGAAAAGGACTCTGTTTCAGGCTATTTTGCACCTGACGGGCAAAATCTCAGAAAAGTATTTCTGGCGGCACCCCTAAAATTTGTTCGTATTACCAGTGGTTATTCTGCCAGCCGGCTACACCCGGTTCTGGGCGTCCGGCGCCCGCATTACGGTACTGATTATGCTGCTCCCACAGGGACACCTATTTATGCTGTTGGCGATGGTGTGGTAACAGAAGCCAGGTTCACATCGGGTAATGGTAATTATGTAAGAATCAGGCACAATTCTGTTTATGACACACAATATCTTCACATGTCGCGTTTTGCCACTGGTATCAGACCCGGGAAAAGGGTGCAGCAGGGCGATGTGATTGGTTATGTTGGAATGACCGGATTAGCCACAGGCCCGCACGTTTGTTTCCGGTTCTGGAAAAATGGTCAGCAGGTTGATCATCGCCGGGAAGAGTTTCCCAGTGCTGATCCACTCCATGAAGATCTTCATGAAGAGTTTTTTGTAATTCGCGATGAGTGGATAGAAGTTCTTGAAAATATTGCCTTTGAAGAACAACAAATGCCTGCATGAGTCATACCTGAAAAATATTTTCAGCAGAACGAAAAAATAACTATCAAAATTTTTATAACACCTTTCTGATCTTCAGCAGTTTTCCCAGAAGTCCTTCCAGTTTATGCAGAGGCAACATGTTAGCTCCATCTGATTTAGCTTCAGATGGATTGGGATGAGTTTCAATAAAGAGTCCATCTGCTCCGGCAGCAATACCCGCTTTTGCCATAGTTTCAATAAGATGGGGCAGACCACCTGTAACCCCTGAACTTGTATTGGGTTTTTGCAGACTGTGTGTAACATCCAGCACCACAGGTACATCAAAATCCTGCATCACCGGAATTCCCCTGAAGTCGACTACCAGATCACCGTAGCCAAAGGTAGTGCCCCTTTCAGTAGCCCAGATATAATTGTTTCCGGCCGAACGGATCTTTTCGATGGCAAACTGCATGGCTTCAGGTGAAAGGAACTGCCCTTTTTTAATATTCACGACTTTTCCTGTTTGGGCGGCCGCAACCAGGAGATCCGTTTGCCGGCATAAAAAAGCCGGTATCTGCAATACATCAACATAATCTGCAGCCTGGCGGGCATCCTCCCGGGTGTGTATGTCGGTGAGCACAGGCAAGTTGAAATCTGAACCAATTTGCTGCATAACCGACATGGCAAGCTCATTACCGATTCCGGTAAAACTATCCAGTCGCGAACGGTTTGCTTTCTGATAAGATGATTTGAAGATATAAGGTATTCCGAGATTATCAGTTATACCTTTAATGGTTTCAGCAATTTCAAATCCCATTTCTTCATTTTCCAGCACGCAGGGGCCTGCAATCAGGAAGAATGTCCGGTTTGTTTTGTAATCCCTGTTTTGAATTTGTTGAAGTATCTGGTGCATGGTATCGGTTTAATGTGTTACGGGTTAATTAATTGAAATGAACGGCAAGCCATATACAGTATGGTTCTGTGCTGGTGTAACTTACACGGTGCTTTTGCCCGGCAGGGATGAGCAGGTGATCGCCTTTTTTCAGGTGAATGAGTTTTCCACCCTCCAGTTCAAGGCTTGCTTTTCCCTGTAATAAGACCACCCACTCATAATTTTGCGGATCATACCACTTATAGGGTGGTGTGGTCTGACCTTTACTTACTATTCTTTCGATGTGAACATTTTTAGCTTTGCAAAGGGATTCAAAAATCTCTTCATTGCCATCAGGAAGATTTATTTCTTTAAACAGATTTCGGATTACCATAGCCGTAATGTATTAAAAAAGATCAAGTTCTCCTTTACCTTGTCTTATGATTTCAATGGTTTCTCCTGTGCAGTCCACAACGGTTGATGCAACATTATCTCCATATCCGCCATCAATAACAATATCCACAAGGTTATTGTATTTTTCGTGAATAAGTTCAGGATCGGTGGTATATTCAAGTATCTCATCCTCATCATAAACAGAAGTGGAGATGAGCGGGTTGCCATATTCTTCAACCAACTGCCGGGCTATTATATTATCAGGAACCCTGATACCAATGGTTTTTTTACGACTTTGAAAGATTTTGGGAACCTTGTTACTGGCATTCAGAATGTATGTAAACGGGCCGGGCAGGGTCTTTTTCATGAGCTTGTAAATCTCGGTATTGAATGGCTTTGTAAACTCTGCAATATGGCTCAAATCGTTAAAAATGACTGAAAAATTTGCCTTATCAGCTTTGACACCCTTAATGGCTGCGACTCTTTCAACTGATTTGATCTGAAGCATATCGCAACCAATGCTGTAAACTGTATCAGTTGGATAAATAATAACTCCGCCGTCGCGCAAGCACTCCAGTACTATCTGAATTTTTCGGGGGTCAGGGTTTTCGGGAAAGATTTTCAGTATCATAAACAGATTCTTTATTTATAGGATTATCAATAGGCCTTCGGTTAATATATCGGAGAAATGAATTTCAATCAAAAAACCTGGTCAGAAATTCTATCTCCTTGAATTTGCCATCTTCAGCAGTTTTTTTGTAAGCATGCATCAGATTGTGCAACATGCGCAGTACTATATCTTTATTGGTGCAGGGTTTAAAATACGAAGGTTTCGGATCCAGTTTCAATTGTTTTAAAAACACTTCTATGTCTTTCACTGCAAAAATATTTCCGTGGCTAAAGGCATTAATGTAGAAAAGAATATTGCTTTCGGAATATTCAAGGGTATCAGGGTTTAGGGTTGTACCTGTATAAGCCAGCACGAAATGCTCCGGTAAATTAATACCATGAACGGGCAGGTCAAGACTTTGGGCGAGCAACATGTAAATAATTCCCAGTGAAAGCGGGTTGCCTGTTCGGGTTTCAATAACTTTATTGATAAAAGAGTTTTCGGGATTATGGTAATCCGTTATGTTACCATAAAAACCATGTATTTCATAGAAAACATAATTGAATACCTTGATTTGTTCCAAAGCAGTGAGGTTTTCATTCAGCTCAATCCAGATATCTTTTCTTAGTTTTGCCAGTTCGTATTCAATTTCGTCTTCCTGTAAATCCGGATAACGATAACGGGCCACGATAATGATACCTTCGAGCAGATCTCGACCCCCACCATCCAGCCATTTCTTCAAATCAATACAAAGCTGATCAAATTGAATCTGATGAATGATAGATTCTATACGTTTCTGAACCTCAGGTAAATGCTGTGTTTCCCAAGCATGTTCCAGAAATGGTATGATTTCGGTACCATGGCTGTGAATATCCAGCGAGATATCTCGAAATACATCCGGATCAGGCTCGTCGATAAGACTAACCAGGGCTTCCATTTTACGTATTTTATCTTCGCTGGTCATAGGTTTAAAATGTCAAGATGTAATTTTCTCCAGAACATATTCAATAAGTTCTTCAATCGATTTTTTGTAATCCTTGCTATAAGTGCGGTTTACCCTGTTGGCAATAATATCACACACGGTAAGGGTATTATGTCCTAATGTTTTTCCCAGTGCATAAAGCGCTGAAGTCTCCATCTCAAAATTTGAAATTACCTTTCCTTTATACTCAAATTTTTCTATTTTCTTATTGAGTTCAGGATAGGCAAGGGGTATTCTTAGTTCGCGTCCCTGTGGCCCGAAGAAACCTGAAGCAGTGGCAGTAATACCTTGTCGCAAATCGCCTGCAATTTTATCCAAAAGCTTATCAGAAGCCTTTACAATGTATGGAAAAGGAAGCTTCTCATTCCACCCGGTTTGTTTTATAAAGGCATTCATCAGGTCTTTTTCGAGAATTGACTCATCATATTTATAAAAGTATAGAAGGCCGTCAAGGCCCAGACCATAAGCTGATGCCACAAAAGTATCTACTTCGATGTCGGCCTGAAGTGCACCGGATGTGCCCAGTCTGATGATGTCAAGTGAAGTGTGCTTTTCCTTTACCACCCTTTTTTCAAGGTCAATATTTACGGCAGCATCCAGTTCATTCATTACGATATCAATATTATCAGTACCAATACCTGTGGAAAGAACTGTAATGGGTGTATTGTTATATATTCCGGTGTGGGTTGCAAACTCTCTGCTTTGAATTTTAAATTCAACTTTCTGAAAATGTCTTGAAATTGTTTCAACCCTGTTCTGATCGCCTACCACTATTACGGTAGGTGCAATATGCTCCGGCTTTAATTTGATGTGATATACACTTCCATCCGGATTGATAATAAGTTCCGACTCTTTAAAATATTTCTCCATACAGTAATTTGTTTTTGAGAGATGATATCCGGAATTTGCTTTTCCCTTGATCTCTTCATATTCATAACAAAATTATCAATTAATTGGAAATATACCTATTCTCAAAAAATATGAAAAACCTTATTTATATAAAGTCAAGGTTAGTACCTTTGGATTTCTTATCCTTTTACCCAAATTGTTATGAATTCAGAAATAATTACAATCGGAGATGAGTTACTCATAGGTCAGGTAATAAACACCAACGCCAGTTGGATGGCAAAAGCTTTAAATGAAGCCGGAGTTGATGTGCGCCAGATCACCAGTGTGTCGGATACAGCCGGCGAGATAATCCGTGCCTTCAAAGAAGCAGAGGAGCGGGCAGATCTTATCCTTATTACCGGTGGGCTTGGGCCAACACATGATGATATTACCAAAGATGTTTTATGTGAATACTTTCATACTGAATTGGTGGAAGATGAAAAGGTATTAGAAAATATTAAAGGTTTTTTTCAGCGGAAAGGTCTGGAACTAACCGAACTTAACCGCAAGCAGGCTCTTGTGCCCAAAGGATGCACAGTGATTGATAATCCTATAGGTACAGCTCCGGGTCTGGCGTTTCATAAAAACGGGAAATTATTCGTTGCCATGCCGGGGGTCCCATATGAAATGAAACACATTATGCAATCTTTTGTGCTTCCATGGTTAAAGGATAATTACACAGGCAATGTAATAATCCATAAAACGATTATGACCCAGGGTATCGGGGAATCCTTCCTTGCTGCCAAAATCGAAGACTGGGTCAAAGATCTCCCGGAAACCATTAAGCTTGCCTATTTACCATCACCGGGGATTGTACGCTTGCGATTAAGCTTAAAAGGAAATAACCGTGATTCTATGATAAGGCTGCTTGACATTCAGGTGGAAAAACTCATGAGGCTGATTCCTGAATATTTCTGGGGTTTTGATGATGAAAAGCTTGAGGCGGTTGTTGGCGCAATGCTCAAGAAACAAGATAAAACCCTTTGTACTGCTGAAAGTTGCACCGGTGGCTATATTGCTCACCGTATTACCGGTGTACCTGGAAGCTCGCAATGGTTCAAAGGCTCAGTGGTTGCTTATGATAACAAGGTAAAGAAAGAATTACTGAAGGTGTCGGAGGAAGTATTAGAAAAACAGGGTGCAGTTAGTCAGGAGGTGGTTGAAAAAATGGCTTTGGAAGCTTGTAAACTTCTGCATACCGACTATGCTATAAGCGTAAGCGGCATTGCAGGGCCCGATGGCGGAACACCCGGGAAGCCGGTTGGTACTGTGTGGATTGCCATTGCCGGACCTGGTATTCTGGTGAGTAAAAAGTTTCTTTTTGGTGACGAAAGAGATCGCAATATCGTTCGCGCAGGAACTGCTGCTCTGGGTTTTCTCAGGTCTGTTTTACTCAAAAAAAATGGGACCGGCTAAAAAGCCGGCCCCGGTAGCAGAGATTAAAATTACTACTAACTCACTCACTACCACATTTATTTAACTACATTGATCTTCCTTGTAATAACATCATCAGAAGTTCTTACATTCAGAATGTAAGCACCCTGTGGTAACCATGAAACATTAATAGTTTCCATGATCATATCGCTGCGGTTTCCAAGTTCATTGAAATAAACTCTTGAACCCAGGATATTGAAAATTTCTACTGATACGTTTCCGGAACGGTTCATATTCAAAGAAATATTCAGATTGTCTCTTACTGGGTTAGGATAAACATTGAAGTTATCAAACGCAGAGTCAATCAGATTAACATTGGTTATTACGGGGAGAGCAATGAGATCTCCACCAGTGGCAAGTGCAACATACAATCCGAAATCAGGACCGTTACTGTTATTGGCTGGATTCAGGAATCCGCTGGCAACCACAGTTATGGCAGCGCCTTCAAGTCCGAGAGTCTGAAGCGGAGCACTGTAGGCAGCAACAGTGGTTGAGCCGTCTTCGGTGCGCACTTCAAGCACATAGTCAAGAGTTCCGAGTTCCAGGTAACCTGCATATTGTCCATAACCGAATGAGAATAATTCACCTGCACCAACACCGGTTTCCCATACACTTACTACAGGAGCGTCAGTAGCACCGTGGAATACAAGTACATCGGTTTCATTTTCGCTGGAAGCCATTTCACGTGCACCGGCAAAAGGATATACTGTAAAGGGCTCTGCAGGATCATAGCCTGATGCACTTACAATACCATTAGCAATGATGATGTATGTTTCATCAGCTTCGAATTCAACAGTAATGTCAAAAACAGAGTTTTCAATACCTGCGCCTGCTGGGGCAATGTCAATGGTAAGTTCAACACCTGCAGGAACATCTACAAAAGGAGTAGCAGTTCTGAAAGCAAAGTTGGGAACGAAAATTTCACCGTTTACAAACACGTCTACATTGGCAGCGGCGATGTCGGCAGCGTTATGTATGATTTGTGCACGGGCAAATTCAGGCTGTGGTTCTTCATAAACCGGAAGAGCAATAAGATCTCCGCCGCTGGGCAAAGCAACAAACAATCCAAATGCAGGACCATCACTGTTATTGGCGGGGTTCAGGAATCCGCTTGCTACAACTGTTATAGCAGCACCATCCAGACCTAAGGTTTGAAGAGGAGCGCTGTAGGCAACTACTGTAGTTTCACCATCAGCCGTGCGTACTTCAATTACATAGTCGAGCGTACCCAGTTCAAGGTAACCTGCAAACTGACCATATGCGAATGAGAACAATTCACCTGCACCTACTCCGGTTTCCCAAACACTAACTTCTGGAGCGTCGGTAGCACCGTGGAATACAAGTACGTCAGTTTCATTGGCATTGTTTGCAGCTTCACGGGCACCTGCAAAAGGATATACGGTGAAAGGCTCAACAGGATCATAACCTGTAGCGCTAACTATACCGTTTGCTACGATGATATAAGTTTCGTCAGCTTCAAATGTAACGTTTATATCAAAAACAGAGTTTTCAATGCCAGCACCTGCGGGAGCAATATCAATGGTAAGTTCAACACCTGCAGGAACATCTACAAAAGGAGTAGCGGTTCTGAAAGCGAAGTCGGGAACAAAAATTTCACCATTTACAAACACATCAACACTGGCTGCGGCCATGTCAGCAGCATTGTGAATGATCTGGGCGCGAGCCATAGGAGGTTCTTCAGTTGCTGTATTAACTGAAATATTGTCAATCAGCCAGTACCATCCCCAGGTTTCATTATCATCGAATTCAAATCTGATCCAGAGTGAGTCGCTACTTGTATAACCTTCAATGATTAAACTTTCGGTTACAGCTGTTACATCGAAAGGACCGGAAAATCCGGCTGATGAACCCTGGTTGCTGTTATAGGTAGCAATGGTTTCCCAGTTTTCTCCATCATTACTGATTTTAACATAGGCTTCCTGAGCACCAATCTGACGGTAGTGGTGTGCAAATGAAAGTTCGATATTTCCACCTTCGAAATCAGCAAGGTCGATGATGGGGGCCTGGAGAATACTCCATACATTATTGCCTGCACCTGCAGCATCGCTGTCAACGGATGCAAATGAACCGCCCATGGGGTCACTTACGATAAAGTTGTCATTGTCACCAATTTCCCAACCAAAACCACTACCGGAACCATCAATGATTATCCAGTTGCTATAGTTTTCAGGGGTTTCGAAATCTTCAAAGAAGGGGAATCCGACAATAACCGGTTCCTGTTCTTCGTAAACGGGAAGAGCAATCAATTCACCACCGGCGGGAGTAGCCACGAAAAGACCGAAAGCAGGACCATCGCTGTTATTGGCAGGATTAAGGAAACCGCTTGCAACAACAGTAAGAGCAGCACCTTCAAGTTCCAGGGTTGCCAGAGGAGCAGCATAAGCTACTACAGTAGTTTCACCATCGGCAGTACGGATCTCTAAAACATAATCATCGGTGGGTAATCCCAGGTAACCGGCAAAATCGCCATATTCAAAAGTAAACAAAGCACTTGTGCCACCCATGGCCCATACACTTACTTCAGGAGCATCGGTAGAACCATGGAAAACGAGAAGATCAGTTTCATTTGCATTTTCACCTTCTTCGCGGGCAGGAGCAAAGGGATATACTGTAAAGGGCTCAACAGGATCATAACCGGTTGCGCTTACAATACCGTTTGCTACGATAACATAAGTTTCGTCAGCGTCAAATGTAACAGCAATATCAAAAACAGAGTTTTCAATACCTGCACCAGCGGGAGCAATGTCAATGGTAAGTTCAACACCGGCAGGTAAGTCTACAAAAGGAGTAGCAGTTCTGAAAGCAAAGTTGGGAACAAATATTTCACCATTTACGAATACGTCCACATTAGCAGCTGCTAAATCAGCAGCGTTGTGGATTATTTGAGCGCGGGCAAAATCACCAACAAAACCCCTGGTAATCACAACAGAAGCAGCAGTTCCAATAGTTACTTCACTTCCGTCAGTGGAGATAGCTCTGTGATAAAGAGTGATTTCATCACCAATATTTACACCTGCAGCATCCAGCAATGCATCTACAGTGCCGTAATCGGCTTCAAACTGGGCGTTGGCTCCTGTTGAAGCATTAACAATAATGGTATTAAATTCTGAATCTGCAGCAAGTTGCCATACATAGACCACATTATCACTATCAGGATCGGTAGCAATTGACCATGAAGGTACAAATGGGGTATCGGGGGTTCCTGTTAATGTAATCTCAGCACCATCTGCCGGAGCAGTAATTTCAGAAGCTGAAGGAGCATTATTTGGTGAAGCGAGAATCTGAGCTCTTATTTCACCTGCAGGAAATTGATTGGTATGAAGGTTTACATAGAGTTCACCATTATTTAATTCATCAATATCAGTTGAAGTTAAATCAAAGATATTTTCAAAAGCAGACCAGTCGCCATTACCAGCATCAGCTGTTAGTGCAAAAGCAACGCCTCCGTTATTGCCGGCAGCGCCTCTGTGAATGTGTGACATGGTATATGTACCGGTAAGATCGGAGAAACTACCTGCAAGCTGCAATACATTCCCGGCGAGAGTAACTCCTACTGTTCCGCTACCATTACTAAGGTTTGCAGGTACTTCAACAAGTCCGCCCAAAGTTCCTTCGAATTCCTGAACAACGGGGAGTTCAACTACGGTACCATCAGCAAGAACTGCAATAAGAGCAAATCCAGCTCCATTACTATTATTTGCCGGGTTAAGGAAACCTGATGCTATAACGCTTACTGATGAACCGGCCAGAGCACGGAGGTCAGCTCCGAAAGATACAATTACATCATCGGGGGCCACGTTGGCAGCAATATCCAATGTGAAATAAGATGCAGGCACACTCAGGTATCCGGCAAAGTCAGTATATTCAGCATCTGTTACAAGTGTTCCAACAAAGCGTGCTCCTACGTTTACTGATGGAGCATCGGTAACACCATGAAATACTAAAACATCTACTTCATCATCTTCAACTGCTGTTTCACGAGCTCCTGCAAAAACTTCCAGACTGAAGGGAGAAGCAGGATCATAACCTGAAGCACTTACAATACCTGAAGCAATGGCAATGTAGGTTTCATTTTCTGTAAGATTTACAGTAAAAGGACCTACACCATTTTCAATTCCTGCACCGGCAGGTGCAACAACGATATTTAGATCAACTCCGGCAGGTACATTCATAAAGTTGGTAGCTTGTCTGAATCCAACATCTGTTAAAAATGAAGCACCATTTACATAAATATCTACTTCATCCAC
>JAHYJP010000116.1 GCA_019429055.1 Bacteroidales bacterium | reverse complement strand
TTCGGCGATTACGGCGCCCAGCAAACCATGGGCGATTTGTTTGTTTCAGTGAAAAATAGCGGAGATGTTTCTGAATACAGGCGGGAACTGAACCTTGAAACCGGCCGGGGTCATGTTTCGTACCGGTCTGGCAATGTGTATCATCAGCGTACCTTTTTCGGCTGTTATCCCATGCAAACCATGGTTTATCACTTCAGCAACAACAGTGCAGATGGAACAGATTACTTTATTGATCTGCAGACTCCACATCAGGTTGACAGTGTTGTTTTTTCCGGAAAAACCCTTCATATTTTCGGACATGTGGCCGATAACGGGCTTGGTTTTTTAACATCGGTTGAAGCAGATACTGATGGGAATGTTTCATTTTCTGATGGATTGCTCACTGTTTCCGATGCGCGTGAACTTACCCTGAAACATACAGCCCATCAGCCCATCAACCCTCTAAATTAACCTTCCAAAATGGTTTTCCAAATGGTTGCGCATGGCCTCGCGGAAGCGGTCGGCGTTTCTTTCTGCCAGTACCTCAACAAGTTGTTTGTGCGATACATACTGGCGTCTGGTTTTCTTGCTTACGATAATCCCCTGGGAATAAACATAGCTGAACATGGGAAGCAGCAGGTTCTGAAATCCCTTCAGGGTTTCATTACCTGTAATGGAATATAGTTTACTGTGAAATTCAATCTCGTAACTTACATCGAACAAAGTGTCGCGCGAAGGTGAGATTTCGTTTTTGACAATTTGCCGGAGCTCTTCAATATCTTCATCGGTTGCCCGTGCAACGATAAAGTCAGCCATTCCTACCTCAATTATAAGACGAAGTTCAAAAATATTTCTCAAAGTATCCTCACCCATAATTGATGGGATCATAAGCTTTTTCAAAACTTCTGGCAGACTTGGGCTGGTTATAATGGTGCCCTTGTGTTTGACGGATTCAATCAATCCGACAGTTTTCAGTCGGTTTAAAGACTCGCGTATTACTGTACGGCTGACTCCCATGGCATTGGCTAGCTCCAACTCGGTAGGGATCAGGTCTCCCACTTTAAGTCTTTTATCTACAAACAGGCTGATCAGGCTCAATTCAACCCTGTCGGTCAGGCTTTTGGTATCTACCGGTGATAGGGCCTTTTTAATTTCTTCTGTGTTCATGCTGCAAATTAAGGAAAAATTTTCATGATTCTAAAAAAACAATAAAGTTTATGTAAGTCCATATAGTTCTTACTTTGAGTATTTTATTTGTTAAATTCTCAAAAATTATTTTCTTAAAAATTTGGTGATTTTAAAAAACATTTCACTTTTGTCCAGGTAAAACTTACGAGATTTAGCTTCGCCGCCACCAACCCCCTACTTAACCAACGTAAGTGCCTGTCATCCCGAACGTAACAAAGTGGAGTGAGGGATCTCATGTTACAACTGGTTCGTTATTTTTAATTTACCGGACAACAATGAAAACATTTATAAATTCACTGCATTAAGTAATACATAAAACATTTGTAAAATTAATTAAAATAAATTAATCACCATGATGGAAAAAAAATTTTTCAAAAGCTCCGTTAGCACTGGCAATCATACTGTTGTGCAGCGGGGTAAAGGAGCAAAAAACAATAAGGGGAGTGGTAAGCGATGGTATTACCTCAGAAACGCTTCCCGGAGCACATGTATTGCTTAAAGGTACAACACATGGCGTAGCAACTAACTTTGAAGGCCTGTTGATGCGTCCACCCTGGCCAACGACCCGTTACTTACTCAAACGCCCGGGTACTAATAATGTTATAGTTATTAAACCTGAAAACAAAAAATGAAGGGTTAAAAAGCCGGTCACAGGGTTTGGATAGTTCTCTTTAAAGGATTGGTGATTATTCAATGATACAAACTGTCGGTTTTCATAAAGTTGTAAATTTACAATACAATTGAACTGTATCTTGTTTTTTGGAAATAATAAGGAGAACAGACCGGCTTTTTACCTTTCAATTACAGATTTAAAAAATGAATGTTATGAAGTTATTTAATGGAAAAGTTGCTTTAGTATTATTAATGGTGGTTTCTTTTTTTGCCGCATGTGCATCAGGAGATAATGTTTCAGAATTTGTAACAGCCGAACTCAATCAGAAAAAAGTGCCTTTATTTATCAGTCGCGATAATACAGGAATTCTGGAAATTTTACTGGATGTTACAGAATCAGAATCTGTAAACGAACTAACCGCTGTAGAACTGGTTTTCAGAAATGGTGATGTTGGCAATATCATCAGCCGCATCAAAGTAAACCATGAAGTAATTAAAGAAGATGAAGAAAACGGAAATACTGCAATCTTTTCTGAAGTAACTTCTGTAAGCCGCAGAACCCGCATCAGGGGTGCTCAGTTGCTTGAGCCTGGCCAACACAGATTTACTTTTGATTTTTCAGTTAATGAAGATGTTGTTCTTGAAAAAAGCTTTCAGGTTGAGGAAGTACGCCTGACTTTTCGACGTAATGGCCGGATCGTTGTAAATCCTGAAGAAAGTTTCAGCTACAGGCCGGCTATTGTGGTAAGAGCTGCCGGACAGGATGATTGCGATACCTATCGCATTCCGGGCATTGTAACTACAACAAAGGGCACTCTTATTGCCGTTTACGACAACCGCTACAACAACAGCAAAGACCTGCAGGAAGACATTGACGTGGGCATGAGCCGCAGTACCGATGGCGGACAAACCTGGGAACCTATGCAAGTGATCATGGATATGGGTGAATGGGGCGGACGCCCAAGCCGTCTGAATGGTATCGGCGATCCTGCTGTACTCTACGATCATATAACCGGAACCATATGGGTTGCTGCCCTTTGGATCAGCGGTTCATCGCCCGACAAAATGCTATGGTGGGATTCCAAGCCGGGAATGTCACCTGAAGAAACCGGGCAGTTCGTCCTGGTCAGGAGTAATGATGACGGACTCACCTGGTCTGAACCTATCAACATTACCGAACAGATCAAAGACCCCAAATGGCAACTTTTACTTGCCGGACCCGGCATGGGAATTACTTTGGATGACGGAACGCTCATCTTTGCAGGTCAGTTTAAGGAAGATATTGGTGTGCAGGCTCTGGATGGAGGTCAGTATACAAGTCACTCTACCATTGTTTACAGCAAAGATGGCGGAGAAACATGGCATATCGGAACAGGCGCAAAGCCTAATACCACAGAAGCTCAGGTTGTACAACTTGCTGATGGCGGCTTGATGCTCAACATGCGCGACGATCTCAACCGTCGTGTGAAGGATGAAACCAACGGACGCGCTGTTTCTGTTACTTACGATATGGGCGAAACCTGGGTAACACATCCAACATCCAACTCAGCATTGCCCGAACCCAATTGTATGGCCAGTCTGATTAGTCATGATATGCGGGTCGATGGTCAGATGCAGCAGGTGCTTTTCTTTTCCAATCCCAACCATAAGCATCAAAGAGTTAATATGACCATTAAGGCAAGTTTCGATGCCGGAAATACATGGCCTGAAATGAACCAGATACTTTTGAACGAAACTCCGGGATTTGGTTACTCATGCCTGACATTTGTTGACGAAAATACAATTGGTATTCTTTACGAAGGTGTTAAAGATTTATACTTTCAGAAGATTCAGGTTTCAGAGATTTTTAGAGATTATTGATACGTTGTTTTATATAAGTAAAAAGGCATTCATTCGAAATGATATTTTTTAAAGAGGAAATGATAGATAATTTAGAAGCCTAATTTAGAATCAGTCTAAACTTTTATTTGGATATCTTTGAATCCGGGGAGTCTTCATGCCGAAGGCAAAGAGGATTTTAAGTACTCTCTGAAAAAGCATATTGAATTATGAGAAGTTTAAAAAAATTCCTACTGCCTGGCATCGGACTTGCCGGGGGATTTTTCTCCCATTCCTGCAGCATGGATGGCAGAACCGATGGAAATGATCAACCCCTTGTTCCCAATATCATTTACATTCTGGCCGACGATCTGGGTTATGGCGAACTGGGTGTTTACGGTCAGCAAAAAATCGAAACTCCCAATATTGATGCGCTTGCCAAAGCCGGTATGATGTTCACCCGGCATTATACCGGTGCTCCTGTTTCCGCGCCTGCACGTAATGTCCTTCTGACGGGGCTCCATACAGGGAATTCGCAGATCAGGGGAAATCATGAATGGGCTGAAAGAGGCAACGTAAGAAGCTATCATGCTATGCTGGCCGATTCAACACTTGAAGGACAGCATCCCATGGCTGAAGGCACCATTACCTTAGCACATTTGCTGCAGGATGCCGGTTATAATACTGCCCTGATTGGGAAATGGGGTTTGGGCGCGCCTCACACCCACAGCGTACCCAATAAAATGGGGTTTGATTATTTTATGGGCTATAATTGTCAGCGACAGGCACACACCTATTATCCTGTGCATTTGTACGAAAACTTTAACAGGGTTTACTTGAATAACGATACCGTGGCACCCCATACCCGCCTGCCTGAAGGGTCCGACCCCTTTGATCCCGATTTATATGCACCCTTTAACCTTACCGATTATGCCTGCGATGTGATGTATGAAGGCATGAGCCGATTTCTGAATGAAAACAATCCGCGAACAACGGGAAAGCCGATCTTTTTGTATTGGGCCACACCCATTCCGCATGTTCCGTTGCAGGCTCCGCAGCGCTGGGTGGATTATTACGTGGAAAAATTTGGCGACGAAGAACCTTACCTGGGCCAGCAGGGGTATTTCCCGCATCGCTACCCCAGGGCAGCCTATGCTGCCATGGTTTCCTATCTCGATGAAAGGGTGGGGCAACTGGTGCAGCAACTGAAGGATATGGGAGTTTATGAAAATACACTTATAGTTTTTACGTCTGATAACGGACCCTCTTTCAGCGGTGGCGCTGATTCTCACTTCTTCGATAGCAATAGCCCCTTTCTGAATGACTATGGATGGAGTAAAGGATTTTTGCATGAAGGAGGAATACGGGTACCTATGATCGCCACATGGCCCGGTGTTATTGAACCAGGCTCTGTTACCGATCATGTTTCTGCCTTCTGGGATGTGCTGCCCACATTCTGCGAAATTGCAGGTGCAGAAGTTACAGTAGAAACCGATGGTATCAGCTTCCTGCCGGCATTGAAGGGAAAACCACAACCTGAACATGAATTCCTTTACTGGGAATTGCATGAGTATAATGGACAACAAGCCGTAAGAATGGGCAACTGGAAAGCCATTAGGAAAAATATCTTTGAAGGTAATATGCAAATTGAACTTTATAACCTGGAAACTGACATTCAGGAACAGAATGATCTGGCATCAGACCATCCCGAACTTGTTAAGCAAATGGAAAGGATCATGCGGGAGTCGCACAAACCTGCTGCCATTGAAAAGTTTAACTTCAATTTTCCCTAAATAAGAGATAAGGGATGTGGCTCAGAAAATACAAATAAAAATATGAACAGACCCATTTTACTTACCCTTTGCGCCGCCGCCGGTGCAATGAACGGCTGCAACGGGGTTGCAGAAAAACAATCCGCAATACCCAATGTCATCATCATTTACAGCGATGACGTGGGTTATGGCGATGTGGGTGTTTACGATGGCAAGATCCCCACGCCCAATATTGACAGGTTGGCGCAAAACGGTCTTATGTTTACCAACGCATACGCTCCGGCAGCAACCTGCACTCCATCGCGGTTTTCGCTACTCACGGGTGAGTATGCCTGGCGGGCACCCGGACGTAATGTAGCCAATGCCGACCTGCCGGCGCTCATCCAGCCGGGAAAGGAAACCTGGCCGGCGGTAATGCAAAGGGCCGGTTATGCCACATCAGTAATTGGAAAGTGGCATTTGGGATTTGGCGAAGGAAATGTGACTGACTGGAATGGAAAGATCAACCCGGGCCCGCTGGAGATCGGCTTTGAATATGCATGGCTTATTCCTGCAACCAACGACAGGGTACCTACAGTGTATGTTGAAGATCATTATGTGGTAAATCTTGATCCCAATGATCCCATAGAAGTGAACTTTCAGCAAAGGGTAGGAGACAGGCCCACCGGTTACGACAATCCCGAACTGCTTAAAATGATGTACACCGTGGGGCACAATCAAACCATCACCAACGGAATCAGCCGTATCGGTTACATGAAAGGGGGAGAGGCCGCCCTTTGGCGTGATGAAGATATTGCCGATGTGCTGGTTGAAAAAGCGGTGGATTATTTTGACCGGCAAAACGGCACTCCTTTCTTTATGTATTTTAACCCGGTGGACATCCATGTGCCCCGCATTGTGCATGAGCGCTTTCAGGGAATTACACCCTTCGGACCACGTGGTGATATGATGGTCCAACTCGACTGGACCGTTGGAGCACTTGTGCAAGCCCTTGAAGAACGCAATTTACTGGAAAATACAATCATCATTTTTACATCCGATAACGGACCGGTGCTTGACGATGGCTATGCCGATTTTGCTGCCGAAAAGCTTGGCGATCATAATCCGTTTGCTCATTTCAGAGGCGGCAAATACAGCGCACTGGAAGCCGGATCAAGGGTGCCAATGATTATTCAATGGCCGGCAAAAATTGAAAAGGGAAAAGTTTCTGAAGCCCTTTTCTGTCATTTGGATTTTCTTGCATCGTTTGCTGCATTTCTGGGTCAGGATTTTGACCGTGAACAGGCCATGGATAGCCAGGATCATTGGGAAAACCTGATAGGTGCAAAAGAAACCGGACGACAAAGTGTGGTTCAGCAGGCCATCATGGGTGTGCTGGCTTATCTGCGCGACGACGGCTACAAATACATTGCCCCCGGGCCATCAACCCGGTTTGTGCCCTGGGCTATGGAGATTGAAACGGGATTCAGAACGGAAGATCAGTTGTATAACATCATTGAAGACCCCTCCGAGATAGTTGATCTGGTGGAACAGAACCCTGAGATCCTACTGGAATTGAAAGATGAGTTGCAAAAAGTAATTAATCAATAAACCCATTAATCATATTTGAAATGAGAAACGCAGTTGTAGGCTCGGCCTTGTTAACAGGACTTTTATCTTGCACACAGCAAGGAAATGAAGCTAAAATCATCCCCCCTAACATAATCCTGGTTTATATTGATGACATGGGTTATGGCGATTTGGGACGCACCGGTGCTCTCGGATTTACCACTCCCCATCTTGATAAGATGGCCAACGAAGGTCTTTTCTTTACCCATTTTTATGCACCCCAGGCGGTTTGCAGCGCATCAAGAGCAGGCATTCTTACAGGTTGCTATCCCAACAGGCTGGGCATTGCATGGGCTTTTGACCACATGTCGATGACCGGCTTAAACCCTGAAGAAATGACCATTGCTACCATGCTGAAGCAAAAAGATTATGCTACGGCTGTTTATGGTAAGTGGCACCTTGGCCATCATAA
Organism: Bacteroidales bacterium; assembly: GCA_019429055.1. GTDB lineage: Bacteria > Bacteroidota > Bacteroidia > Bacteroidales > UBA7960 > SKVR01. The sequence continues at coordinate 5,712 of JAHYJP010000116.1, read as the reverse complement.
GGAGTTTCTGCCACTCAATCATGGGTTTGATGAGTTTTACGGCATTCCCTATTCCAACGACATGTGGCCCTATCACCCCGGAACACCTCAATACTATCCGCCGCTTCCGCTTATTGAAGGTGATAGCACTATTGCAACCAATCCTGATCAACGGTATTTTACCCGTGATTTTACCCTGCGTACTATTGATTTTGTAAAACGCCATCAGGATCAACCCTTCTTTGTTTACCTGGCCCATCCCATGCCCCATGTACCTTTGTTTGTTTCAGAAGATTTTGATGGAATATCAGAACAGGGCCTTTACGGCGATGTGATGATGGAGCTGGACTGGAGTGTGGGTACCATTCTTGAAACACTCAGAGATCTGAACCTTGAAAAAAATACCCTGGTGATTTTCATCTCCGACAATGGCCCCTGGCTTAATTACGGCAATCATAGTGGTAGTTCAGGAGGCTTTCGTGAGGGGAAAGGCACCACATTTGAAGGAGGCCAAAGGGTGCCAGCTATTTTTTGGTGGCCGGGAACTATAGAGTCAGGTCTTATCTGTAACCGCCTTGCAGCCGGTATCGATGTTTTACCTTCCATTGCGGAATTAACCGGTGCCCCGCTTCCTGATAAAAAGATTGATGGTGTAAGCCTTGTGCCACTGCTTATGGGCGATATGGATGCCAACCCACGCAATGAGTTTTTGTATTATTACCGGCGAAATAGCCTGCAGGCTGTAAGAAGTGGAAACTGGAAACTGGTATTCGAACATCCGGGCCGCACCTACGAAGGGTTTTTACCCGGCGATGATGGCATACCCGGAAGTGCCAACGAGAATTTCCTGTTTCCCAAAGCGTTGTATGATTTGAGAAGAGATCCGGCTGAAGCCTATGATGTCATGGAAAAATATCCGGAAATTGTAAGTGAGCTGGAAGAAATTGCCGAAAGGGCCCGCTATGATCTGGGTGATGATATCAGCGGGGTAGAGGGTAAGAACCGACGTGAGCCGGGACGTTTGAAAATTGAAGAACAATTAAATCATTAATAAATCCCGGAATTAAAAAATATGTCACCCTTTCAGGGTTCTGGTTTTCTGGATCAGAACGGTTTGTTCTATTATCCTGACAACCCTTCGGGGTTTGCTAGAGTTTGAACGAAAACAGTAAATTACAGACAGCAAAATCCCGAAGAGATGAAGAGAATATAGAAAAGACATTACGCTAGAGCATTAAAATCCCGAAGGGATGATATGATTAAAGAAAATTTTGAATATAAACCAATTTAGGGAATCGTTTCTATATTTCCACTTTTATATTTTTAGAACCATGTTAAAACTGTTTTAATCTGTAGAACATTAGCAATGGATTGTCATTAAGGGTTATCAGATTTGCAGTTTCTTGTTTCAATCGTGCAAAGTTATTTTCAGACACACTGTTATTAAACTCCATGTTTTTCCTCCAGTTTAATAGATAATCGGGATGAATGATAGAAATCATCCAGTCATCATATGTTGCGGAAATTAATACAGGGAAGTTAATTGCTCCTGCCGTAAAAATCGCACTGCATATTGTATTTCCGCTGTCTTTTGAATACAAGCAGGTATGTATTGAAGGGAATTTTTTTAGGTTTGAAATCAAATACCGGTCAGTTTCGTGTATTGAATAAAAACTGAAAAAATCTCCTGTTTCTAAATACTTTTTTAATTCATCTTTTCTGTTCAGATAAGTTTTATCAAAAAAAGCCCCTTCAAAATAATACACCCTTTTAAGCCCTTCCCGGGTAATTTGATAAACTGTTCTTTTTAATGGAGAAAAAAAGTAAGGTTCATTATTATAAGTATAAAATGTACCCGAACCGGATAAAGGGAATTTTATTACCGGATTAATAAAATTAGAAGAATTATAGGAGAACCAGGCATCAGTTATATGCATCATGGAATCCAGTAGTAATAAATTGTATTCTTTTTTAAAGGTGTCTAAATTACGCCTGTAGTTTGAATAAAGGGCAAATCCCCCATCAAAAGTGGGTGTAATTGCTTCAATCCAGAAAGGAATTTTTTGTTGAGAAATAAAATCTCCGTTCAAATCGTACCTAAGAACAGAATATGACATTAAATCAGTAAGAACTATTTGTTTTTTTTGAAAGTCAATATCAAAATAATCGATTTGGATGTATTCACCTGGGCCCCTGCCAAAATTGGCAATCTTGAAAATATAGTTTCCATTTAAATCGAAAACAAAAAGGGAGTAACTGAGTTTGTCAAATATATAAATCTGGTCTTCAAATACTACAACTTTAGAAATTTCTCCAATGAATGAATCCTCTGTAAGTTCAAGTTGTACAAATTTTACGGAATCAAGAATGGGTAAAATATCATAGGGAATAAATTGTTCAAAGGGTTTAATTGTAATAACTTCTCCTACTAAAATATCGCTTTCTTCAACGATCTGCCTGTCATCACAACCAGTAAATATTAACTGAGAAAAAACAAACAATAATGCCAGGAGCTTGCTGAACCATTTAATAAAAGTTTTCATTATTAGATTTTTTTAATGTTAAAATATATGGATTTTTAGGATAAGTCAGGCCTAATTCTTTTTTAACTTCCTGGTATTGTTATTGCATTTTAATACCAGGAAGTTGTGTTAAAGGGAATTTAATTTAATGAAAAAATTATTTTAAAAGATTACCGAGTTGAACTAGGAACACAATCTGATTGACATGCATCACAATCATACCATTCATTACCACCGGTGCAGTTTTCCTTTTGTCCATATATTGTAAGAGTTACTGTAACGTTTACTCCAAAATTACAATATCTTTTGCCAAACACTGTGATGCAACCGTTTGCATCAGAAGTCCCTGTCCATGTATCAACGCAATTTACTACTCTACAATAGACTATTTTTTCTCCTGTACTCGTGCCAGTAGTTGTGTTTCCTATTGCATCAATACCCACATTAACAAAGGGGTCGGTTAGGGAGAATTTTACGTTTAGTATCAAGGCTACTAAGAAAATTCCCGTAGCCAGGTACTTAGCAATTTTTAAAAATTTTGTTCTCATATTTAATTAATTTTGTTGTGAAACAGGCTTGCAGATCTTTATGAATTTTTCTAACCCTGTTTTGCCTGTGTATACCTGGGCAAGGGTTTTTATCCTTGCCCTTTATTTTCTTTGACAAACCTTTTGTGTAAAGCATGGTTTGTTCCTGTTTCTACCGGTCGCAGTCTAATGGGCAGAAACAGAATTTTTGATATTCGGTTTTTTAGTCTGGTGGCATAATAATTTTTTTTATGTTTGTATAGTGAATTATATATGGGGGTCTTCGTTTATTTTCAAGGAACATTTTACCTATATATTCACCCATGATCCCCAGAACCAACAATTGAATTCCGGAAAGCAATAAAACACTAATAATTGTAGAGGTCCATCCTGTTACGGTTTTGAGTGTGAAAAGGGCAATATAAAGAGCGTATAAGCCATATGCAAAAGCAAGTGCAGATATGCATGCTCCAGCCAGTAATGCAGCTCGCAGTGGCTTTATGCTTAGTGAGGTAATTCCCGATGCTGCCAGTGTAAACATTTTTCCGGGGGTATACTTGGTTTTTCCAGAAAACCTTCTGGCAGGCAAATATTCAATTGTAGCTTTTGGATAACCCATCCAGCTAATAATGCCTCGCAAATAAAGAGGTTGCTCTGTGATAGTTCTTAAATTATCGGCAACCGAACGGTCAATTAGCCTGAAGTCTGATACACCTTTGCTTACAGGTACATCTGCCAACCATCCCAGAATACGGTAAAAACTATTGGCTGTGATTCTTTTAACCCATTTTGCATTTTTATTGTCTATTCTCATGCATTCAACTATATCAGCTCCTTTCTCCCATTCTTTAATCATTTTTAGAATAAGTTCTGGAGGCTGCTGTAAGTCTGCATCAATAGTTATTACTGCATCCCCCTGGGCATGGTCAATTCCTGCTTTTAATGCCGGCTGGTGTCCGAAATTTCGTGAAAATCCCAGGTAAAAAAGATTATCAGTTTTCAGAGCAATCTCAGAGAGAACTTCTGCTGAAGAATCAGTGCTACCATCGTCAACGAGAATAATTTCGTGAGATATACCTGTAAGACATTCATTTAGCTTTGCCAGCAGATAAGGAATATTTAAAGCCTCATTGTAACAGGGTACAACTACAGATATGGTATATAATTTATTTCTCATATTGATCTTCAAATGGGTCTACAAAGTATAATTCTTTTGCTTTTCGTTCTTCTATGAGTTTTACAACATTACTTTTTATTGTCTCACTGTCTCTCCAGTGTTTTGTTCGGGTAAAGCTATGGTAACATAGGAAAATTACCCAAAAGTAAGTGCCCGCTATTATTATATTTTTTAAATGTCGATACCGGTACATAATAAAAAGAATTAACCAGCTAATAACAATACCTGCTCCGGCTATACTAAGATACATAAACCTGTCAGCAGTGATATAGGACCTGGGTAGCGGTAAAATATGCAGAGCTAAGGCAAGATTTACAAGAAATAATAATATCCCGAAAACCAATACCTTGTTCTTACGTTTATAGTTTACCCATGCAGTCCAAATGAAGATTAACAATAATATTGGATAAATCCAGTAATAGACAGGTAATGTTTGGCCTGGCGCAACAGGGTAAAAATAGAAATAGTATAGTCTTACTGGTGCAATTACCCTGAAAATATATTCCATTATGCTTGAAGCACCAAACATGAACCTTTGTCCTATTGTATAAACATCAGTTGCAACATAACCTATTCCATTTGAAAGAGAAAACCAATAAAGTAAACCTGTAATTAGGAAAAATGGAATTTTTTCAACGATTACATCTGAAAAAAATATTTTGTGGTTAACCCTAATCCCGTTAAAACGTCCGTAGGCATAATCTAACAGCAACAAGTTCATTGGAAAAATTATTGCCTGTTCTTTTGATCCATATGATAGTATATAACAAAAAATCACAGGTAGTAAGTGCCAGACCTTGTTTGTTTCGATATATCTGGAATAGAAAAAGAGTCCTGTAAGAAAGAAAAAGGTGTATAACACTACTTTTGATGCACTTATCCATGCAACCGTTTCAACTTGTAACGGGTGTATAGCAAATATCAATGCAGTAAAAAACGAGAAAAAAAGTAACCGTTGATGATTCCATTTCGTCTTGATTTTGCTGATAATCTTTATGATGAGTGTAAATAATAGCAATACATTTGCTAAATGAATTAGCAAAGATGCTGCATGAAAAACACCTGGGTTGAAGCCAGCAAGTTTGTAAACTGCAATATAAACAAGGGTGTTAACTGGTGAGTATTGCCCATGATAGTAATTAGTAAAATGAAAAATAAGGTTCTCTGAATTTACATCAGTAACGAATGGATTAGTGAGTACTTGCCATTGATCATCCCATTCGTATTGAAAATCATTATAGAAAGTGGGTAAATATACCATTATGGATATTACCACCAATGCTAATTTTAATTTTGCTCTATTGACTTTTGTTTTTCAATCATTTTTTTTCATTGTATTGCAATGATTTTAACATTAAACATTAGTTGTATTTATTATTAGATATCCTGTTTATTTTTAAATAGATTCAATTACATTTAAATATTACTGCAATTATAGACTTATTATTTTAAATATTTTTAAAATAACAGTTGTTTTAATTATATTTACTTCATTAGTGTTTACATC
>JAHYJP010000349.1 GCA_019429055.1 Bacteroidales bacterium | reverse complement strand
TATTCGATGGCTTCTAACTTGACAATCCTGTTTTCAAGTTGTTTTATTCGGGTTTTTGAGCCGATGATAACTCCCATCGTCGCTCCCAAAAGGAGAATCAACAGGATCATCAGAAACGTAAACCCTATCCTTCCAAACCAGGAATGTTGGAGCCCTTCAATCATTTTTGTAATCTAAAAAATGATATGATATCGCTTTTTGTAAGCAGATGAAAAAAAACATTTAAATATATCATGCCATCGGCCTGACGGCAAATTATTAAACCCGCCTGTCGTCGGCCGGAACGATGATTCAACAATCGAAAAGAAACCGGGCAATTCACTTTCATGATAAGCAGGTTTCAGTCATTCATAAAATTATAGATGTTCGATGTCAAGTAAAATTAAACATAATTAATATATAATTTTATTCAGTAAATTCCGGTTAAGTTTTTGCATATGAGTTCAAGTTATTCTGCTCTTTGAAATTTTGTAAGCTTTTTGTATTTAAAGAAGATTCGCGCAGTTCATTTTGAATTTTGATACGTAACTGACGCACTCTTTTGATCGAGACCTTCTCGTTATGCTGTTCGTAACAATAGATTGCAAGCAGCAAGTAGGTTATCAAACCTGCAAGGATCTGAACCATAAGCCCATGTTCACTCCTGGCGATCAAGTGGTAAACTCTAAGGTGCCTTTTCCACCAGGCAAAGAAGTTTTCAATGTTCCATCGAAGCTTATACGCTTCTGCAATCTGTTCAGCTGAAAGGTCCAAACGGTTTGTAGCAATCCAGTATTTTACATTGTCAACTTCATAACCAACGAGCCGAAGGGGTTTTTCGGTTTGATTGATTCCGGCGGTACCAAGCAATACGACAGCATCATAAAAGACAATACTATCAGGTTCGACACGATTGGATTTTATAATGCTTTTCCTGGTGCTAGCTTTAATACGGCACATGAAGAGTTGGTTTTCTTTCTGCCACAAATCAAATTTTTCATGGCATTGGTACCCTCGATCCATGACGCCTGTTTCTCCAGGAGAAAGGATCTGGCTGACAAAAGGCCGTTCAGCCCCGTTGCCACCGGTAAGAAAGATCTTTCGAGGAATACTGCGGTTTAGATCGAACCCAACATGAACCTTGGCTTTTTTAGCTCCTTTTCTGTAATCGGCCCAGTACATTGAAAGTGTTGCATCGATCAATGATCCATCTATACCTACAAGATTTCCAAGATCGGGATGATGATTTGGTAAAGCTTTGGCGGCCTTGGCTTGTAAGTTTTTAAAGACATGCATGAACTGCTCAAGACCCCTTGAGTTGGTGGCCTCTGAGAAACTGCTCTTTTTGATGCCTTCTTTTGGAGCTATCTCATTACGAGCGAAATCATCTTCTTCGAGCACTTGCAAAAGATGTTGTGCTGATTTGTGTTCTTCAAGGTGAAAAAAAACTAATGCTCGGAGATGATCTTCAAAATTCATTTTCAAAGGCCTGTTGCATTGAGATTCTAGTGGTGACATTCCAACCATGGTGTCATTAACCGGTTTAAATAATTGGTCGAACGATAAGGCCTGGTTTTTTCTGAAAGGGTCTAATTTGCGCGGCATAATTTTAACTCCTTGATATTATTAATAATATCAAATTTCGCCGCACATTATTAATGAAATGTCAAGTAAAAAATTGATTTAACATTCTAATTTTACACTATTTATATGCAATTTCCTAACCGGAATTTACTGGTTAAAACTCAAATATGGATTGCCATCTCAACATATGTTCTGGTCGCAATAATGAAAAAACGTTTAAAAATTGAGTTGACTCTCTACACTATTTTACAGATTTTGAGCATAACGCTATTTGAGAAAA
>JAHYJP010000348.1 GCA_019429055.1 Bacteroidales bacterium | reverse complement strand
TTTAATTCCTAATCAGTAAAAACTTCTTCTGAGATTTTTGATTAAAGAGAGAGGTAATTTTTTCGGGATGCAATCCCTTAGACATGGATACTGCTTTTGTAACATAACATTGGTAGATCAATCATCAAGGGATTGCATCCCTGAAGATCTTCTCTGAAAGTTTAAACCGGGCTTGATTTATTATTCCACAGAAACAGGGTTGACCATGTTGTAAGGGATGCCATCCCTGGCAGATTCTTTATCCATAATTTATTTTTCACTCAAAAAATCATAAATAATCTTCTCTGTAGGAGCTTAACATTTGTAGAATCTTCAAAAAGTGACCACTATAAATACCAGGGATAGACCACCTGTTTTTCTTTTACCAGGGTTTTGCTTACTATGTAATACCTGCTCAGGCCTATTCTTCCTGCAATACGCTCCAGTTTTCTGATATCCGGCTTAATAGCCTTCTGTTTTATCTCAAGTGCAATCTCACCGTTGAGTATAAAATCTATTTCGGCTGTATTCCGTTTGTTATAATAGGATATTTCTCCATAATGCTGCAACTGATTGGCCACGGTGGTTTCAAGTAATTGCCCCGGGTTTGTGCGGTTTATAAGGTTTAATAAACCTGTGTCAGAGAAATAAACCTTTTTTCCGCCTGCCACGCTCCTGTCAATACTTTTGGTATATCGGGGCAGCAACTTCAGAAAAAATGTACCTTCCAGAAATTCCAGGTAGTTGTATATCTTTACCCTGTTCACACCCAGTTCCGATGCAATTCGTGTGATATCCAGGATATTTCCGTTGCGCGGGCCAAGTAAAAGGATGAGATCACGCAACTCCCTTACATCTTTCAGTTCACTGAAAACCTTGATGTCTTTTTCAAAAAAGGAGGAGAAGATATTTCTCAGGATCAGCTTTTTGGTTTGTTGATCTGCTGTTACTGCAACCTCCGGAAATCCCCCAAATTCCATAAATTCATCATAAAGTTCAGCACGTCTTATGCTTGAAGCAGGACTATGATCTGCAAAGAAATCATCAGGTGAAGGCTGAAGTTCATTTTCAGGTAATTTCCCGTGGAAGTACAGATACTCGCGGTAACTCAAAGGATGCAATACAAACAGGAATTTTCTCCCGCTGAGCGATTCGGGGAAAAGATTGCGCAAATAATAATTGGATGATCCTGTTACTATGAACTTAATTTTAAAATGATCAATAAGGTATTTGATGATCTTTGTGATCTCCGGATAATTTTGTATTTCATCAATACAAACCAGTAATCTCTCATCGTCATTTGCACGGGCTTTTCTTTGCAAATCCCTGTATATGGCATCATAATTAATGTTCTCAAAGGTGAGTAAATCCAGCGGATTGTCAAAATCGAACCAAAGCTGCTTTCCCTGCCATGCATCAGCAAGCTGCTTCATAAGAGTTGTTTTCCCCACCTGGCGCATACCGGTAATTACTATTGCATTTTTATGCCTTATGTGAGGCAATATGGTGTGATATAACGATCTTTTTAACATTTGTGTAAAAAAATATTTACAAATATACGCATTTGTGTAAAATTATGCTCTTTTTTGAACAAAAAGCAATCAAAAAATCAAGGCTTCGGTTGCTTCCCGACAATGCAGCGTTTATTGTTACCGGGAACCACCCAAGGCCCTTTTGGAGGGGCTGCCTGGATATACCTGCAAACAGTAAATAACCTGCAAGGGATGGCATCCCTTGGTACTTTAATTCCTAATCAGTAAAAACTTCTTCTGAGATTTTTGATTAAAGAGAGAGGTAATTTTTTCGGGATGCAATCCCTTAGACATGGATACTGCTTTTGTAACATAACATTGGTAGATCAATCATCA
>JAHYJP010000115.1 GCA_019429055.1 Bacteroidales bacterium | reverse complement strand
TCATGTCACATACTCCAAAACAAACGGTAAAGATGCCCGAAAGCTCTATTTCTCTACCGACATTTCAATGGATCCCAATGATGTGATGCTTTATTATCATAGCCGTTTCCAGATCGAATTCCTTTATTATGGAAAGCATATCGTTATGCAAAGTTGAAGCGAAAGTAGTACAGTATATCAACCTGTTACGCACTAACTTTACACTACAACTTTGCATAATAATGTTACTTGTTAAGGCTTTTCAACCAGTAAAGCAAATTCTGATTCTGCTCCCATTCACATTCATTCGCCTTTTCAGGAATAAGGTTTGTATAAGCCTTTTCAAGCGCTTCTCGCTTCTGCTTATGGTCAGCTCTTGCATAAATCTCTGTTGTTTGTATTGATACATGTCCTAAGAGATCTCTTATGTACACGAGATTTACACCGGACTGCAACAAGTGCATCGCTTTGGAGTGTCGCATATGGGGAGCTCCCCATATGAGGCATTATGTTGAGTGTTATAATATGGGGAGTGTTGATTGAAAACACTGATATTACTGGATTATGGTTCAAAACACTCCCCATATTCTTTGTTTCCAAATCTACTTGCACAAATTCTTAAGCCATTGCATCAGGTTTTCGTCATCTTCCCACTTGGGCATCTCATCGGTATAAAGTTCCTTGTAAGATTCTTCCAATGCTTTACGCTTCATCTCATTGTCTGCCTTGGCATAAACCTCAGTTGTTGTCACGTTGGAATGACCAAGAAAGTCTCTGATATAGATGAGATTAATTCCGGACTTTAACATTCCCATGGCTTTGGAGTGGCGAAGCACATGTGGTGTAATAGGAAATTTTACAGTGAATCCAATATCTTTTTTGGCCAATTCCACATATACATTAAGGATATAGGAGATTCCCCACCGGGTTAACTGCTGATGCTTCTGGTTGTAAAATACCGGAGCGTCTGCTAAAGCAATTCCCCATGGATATTTTTTGTGCTCTTCCAGATACCCGGATAAAAGATCTTTTGTTTTCCCTAAAACGGGTACCTGCCTGGTCTTGTTCCCCTTACCATTAAGAGTGATTACCGCTGGTGAATTCAATCTGATATTCTTCACCTTTAGATCTGCAAGTTCCTGTACCCTGGCTGCGCTGTCATACATCAGTGTCAGCAGTACAAGATCACGTTTTCCCTGTTTTGTTTTTACATCCGGTTGTTGAAAAAGAATCTTCAGTTCACCTTCTGTCAGATAGGGTATGATTGTTTTCCCTGTTTTCCTGGATGAGATCCCCATAATTCTTTGCAATGAAAATAGGTTATCCGGTGATTCTTTCTGTACATATTTTATAAAGCCATGGATGGATGACAAACGCTGGTTTCTGGTAGCAATGGAACATTCTCGTTCCTGTTCCAACCAATCCAGATAATCTGTGATAAGCTCTTTGGTCAGTATGGATATGGTTATGTGGTCAGGGCTTATTCCTTTTTTTTCATCACAGAATAGAAGGAAGAGCCGGAAAGTATCCCGATAGACAGCAATCGTATTTGTACTCATGTTCTTTTCTCCGGATAGATATTTTGTCAGGAAACAAGACAAGTACCATGCAAAATCATTTATTTTCTTCATACATACCTCCTTCCGGAATCAGGTATCCCAATGCGGCTTCTGTCTTCTGTATAATGTCCGGATACAGATCAGCAGTAAGGCGGAGATAGTACTGTGTTCCCCTAAAGTCAGAATGTCCCAGGTAAGCGCTGAGATAAGGAAAAAGGTTGGTCAGGTCCCTTCCATTTAAAACCCAACGTTTCAGGCAATGAACACAATACACATGACGAAGGTCGTGGATTCTCGGCCCATGCCCCAAATGATGAATTCCGGCTCTCCAAAGGTAATCGCGAAATCTCCTGTATGCAGTACTATTATCCAGGCGGTTTCCAAGTGGACTTTTAAAATAATAAGCATTTCTGTCACTGAAAACATGCATCTGTTCATGATATTTTTTGCATCGATTGATTAGGCTTGCCGCTATAGGTATTTTTCTGTCTTTATTGTTTTTGGCTTGTAGTATGGTGATGGTACCTTCCTCAATATCTAAATTTTTAAGCTTCAGATTGAGTGCTTCAGATAATCGTAAACCACATCCATATATCATGCGAAACATTAGTGGATCTACCATGTGGCGGTTACTCAATGGGTGTGATGGATAAATATCTATTGCCTTGAAAAACTTTCCAAGTTCCTGCTCTGAAAATATGTATGGGACAAATGGTTGTCTTTTGGGTGCAGATTTCCTTGGGCAAATGTATGATTCGTAACCAATCGTGCATAAGTATTCTGCCAGTCCACTCAGTAGTTTTTCCTTACGGTACCGGGTAGAAGCTTTTTCATAATAAACTCCATAACAAAAATCATTGACCAGTTCAAAATTTAATGCATTACTGGTAAAACCGATATCATAACAGTATTGATCAAACTTTTCCATCAGCCTTCCTTCCTCCTCATATTTAAACCCCGCCATCCTCTTCAACATCAAAAACGTTTGCATATGATCGGCCAGGCAGCTTTTCCATTCATAATTATTCATGGCACACCTCCTCCGGATCAATTACACAGTTACGAAGCCCGTCCATATCTATTTTCAGGTATATACTGGTGGTTTGGATACTTTGATGCCCAAGGGCTTCAGAAATCACAGGAAGCGGGGTTCCGTTTTTCAGCATAACACGTGCAAGCGTACTCCTTAATGAATGGAGTCCATGTTGTTGGCCGCTCATTTTAACTCCGGCCCTGTTCATATATCTTCCCAGCATTTTGCCCAGATTGCTACTAAATCCGTCATATGGGGCCTTATGGCGGATAAACACGCAGTCAGAAATCGTCTGGGGACGTCCATTCTTTAAGTAATCGATAATCGCCCAGCCGATGTCATCAAGCAGAGGCAGTTCCAGCGGCTGTTTTGTCTTATGCATGATAATGGATAAAATTTTACGGTTCCAGTTCAGTTCAGTTAATCTTAAAGAGCGTATATCACTTACCCGCAATCCAAGACGGGTTACCAGCAGTAGGATGGCGTAGTCACGTTTTCCCCGTGGATTGTGCCGGTCGATTGAATCAAGTAGTCTCTTCACATCTTCCTGCTTCCAGACAGAAGGAATGAACGCGTTTCGGGTAACCCTCACCTTAGGAAGGCATATAGCCAGATCTGTTTCTATGATACCATCCTGATAGAGAAAAGTAAGATAATTCCGGAGTGTTGAAATAACATTTGCAATAGATCGGGTACTATTTCCGTTACAGGATGAAAGAAACTCAATTATTATACCCTTGGTTATTTTATTTGAAGAGTTCACTCCTGCATTATCGAGGAATATTAAGAATTTTTGTAGTATGCTGAATATGGATGTCTTACCCATCGGGGCATAATTTCTTGCTATACATACTTCCTTAAAAGCTTCGTAATCATTTGCAAACGCGACCGGACATTCAAAAGGCCTTTTCCCCGGTCTCATTTTTGTGACCTTTGCACCGTATTCTGAATAATCCCACAGTAATTGCAGACCCCTAATAGTAGAACGTACATTTGCTGGCTGCTTACCGTAAAGTCCTTCTACGATGATCCCAAATTTATGCCGGATATAATCAATTCCGACATTTGCAGAATAATACTCAATTCCACTCGCCTCTATATATTTCTGCAGACCATTAAAGCAATGTCCGTAACGGCCAACCGTATAATCGGCATAGTTCTTTTTTTGCAGATCAGTAAGAATTTCAGGCGTGAGTTCATGGATTTTTAATTTTTCTTTCATAATTGATCTCCTTTCATTTTGAATAATAAGTTTAATGTAAAATGTAAACTTATCACAAAATAATATGGGGAGTGTTATGAAGAAAAATCCTGTGAAATCAGTATCTTTTATCAAACACTCAACATATTGTATCACTCAACATAATGCCTCAAAGTATGGCAGCTGATAATACAAGGGACCAATGCCGGGGTTACTTGCTTTGCCATTCCAACATAAGTCTTAAGTATGTATGTTACGCCAGCTCTGGTAAGCTTCTCATTTCGGCTATTGAAGAAAAGCGGGTGTTTCAGCTTGTAGTTTTCAAACAGATGGTTTTCTTCCATGTACCGTTTCAGTATAACAATCTGTTCCTCCATGAGAGGAACGACGCGGGATTTTCTACCTTTTCCAAAGAGCCTGATTGTGTAAGGTTCACCTTCTATTTTCAGCGACTCTGGTGTCAGGTCTATTATTTCCTGCACTCGTGCACCGGTATCATACATGAGAGCCAAAAGAGCAAGATTCCTGCGACCGTTCCTGGTTGTAATATCAGGTTGCTTCAGAAGCAGTTTTATCCCGTCTGCCGAAAGATAGCTGATGCTTTTCTTCTCATCCCTCATGGCTTTTATAGAAAGTATCCTTTGCCATTCATCCAGATGTTGGATCTCTTCATATTGGAGGTAAGACATAAAGGAGTGTATGGCAGCCAACCTGTGGTTTCGTGTGGCTATTCCGCAGTTCCGTTCTTTCTGAACCCAGGAAAGAAAATAAAGTACCCGCTGGCGGGTAACGGTATCCAAAGTGAGTTGTTCTAATCTAATCTTCTGTACGTCCTTCATATAGCCAATGAACTGTACGAAGGTATCACGGTAAGAATTTACTGTATTTGGACTCATGTTTCTTTCGTATGGAAGATATTCAGACAGGAACCTGCTGAGGTGTTTCGCAAAATCAGTACCTGTGTTCATATCATTGCCATTTATATTTTTGGGTACACGAACGCGTTAATGGGTGAACACTGCTCGATTAATTCCGGATACATTTCACTGGTAAGTCTTACATATTGCTCTGTCGCAGAGAGGGATCTGTGCCCTAAACAGGCAGATATTATCGGAAGACTGCTGTAAAGATCCATTCCATTATGTGCCATCTGTACAAAGGCATGAACGGCAAACGTGTGCCGAAGGTCGTGAACACGAGGGCCATGATGATTGCCGACATACGGTATGCTGCATTCAGCAAGAAGACGACGGAACCATTTATAGATGGATTGCGCTTTGCAGTAACTGCCATCGCTTTTGATAAAGAAAAAGCTGTTCGGTGAACTGACATGCCTGACCGGTATTTTGTCCCGATAATTTGCATATTGTTGTAAAACTTCGCGTAATCCATCATTGATGGGGACTATCCTTTCACAGCCGTTTTTTGTTTTTCGGATAAGAATATGTCTCTGGTCGAACTTAATATCAGCATTTTTTATGGAGAGAGCTTCTGATATTCTTAGCCCGGTACTGTATATCAGCCGCAGTATCGCAGGGACACTGAACATCGTATTGCTCATGTGGCGGTCATACATCCTCAACAGGTTACTCCTGCAAAATAACTGGTCTATCTGTTTGTGGGTAAATATGTATGGAGTGAAGTTCCATTTGGAACTACCAAATCCAGGTAACCTCGGTATGAAGCACTCACGTCCTTGACGGGACATGTATCGGGCAAGCTGAGATATGATCGAGTATTTGCTGTAGATGGTTACCGGACTGTCATTGACCCTGGTCTTACGCCATTTCCGCACAAGTTCCCGGGTGATAACCGGTTCAAGAATATTATTCTCCAGAAAGAAACGATCTATTTCAAAAAGAATCCATTTTCCACGAAGAAAATTGCAGCCGGAAGCCTCTTTCATATGAATGAAGCCTTTGATATAGGCAGCAATTACGCTCTTATACTCAAAGTGTTTGCTCATAAAACGCTCCTCCTTTCTGGGTATAAAATTCATTCGATACGGGTGGAACAGTAATAGCACACTTTAGCAGAGAAGTCAGGTCAATGCGAAGGTATGTCAGCGTAGTGTCTGTTTTTGTATGGCCCAATGCCTCTGATATGACATGTATCGGCGTTTCGTTTTTCAGAAGACAGCTGGCAAGACTGTGACGTAAAGAGTGCGGCCCGTGATGACGTCCATCTATATTAACCTTGGATTGGGATATAACTTCCCGTATTGCAGAGCAAACTATGCTTTTATTGGCCGGGACATATGGAGCGCGGCTGGAAATAAAAACATTCTGAGATTCAGACTTGAAGCGGCCATATTTGAGATAATCAATAATAGCATTGCCAACATCATTAAGAAGAGGCAGATTGATAGGATGACCGGTCTTATACTGGGTAAGTTTGATCTCGTTCTTGTCCCAGTCAATATTAGAGAACTTAAGATTTGCTATGTCAGAAGCACGGAGCCCTAATCGGCTTGCCAGCAACAGCATGGCATAATTGCGTTTACCCACACCGCTGCTCTTGTCTATTGATTCTTCTATGTCACGGACCTCATCGGTGGTAAAGAATGATGGTATTTTTTCTCGCTTAACCCATTTATAGCTTCTTATTATGTCCTCGAAGTTCCCGTCAGTTATATGACTTTCAAACCAGAAGCGGAACAATACTCTTAAGCTGCTGACTACATTAATCTTGTTGTTTTCTGTCGTTGATAAGAACTCCAATATATGCCGCTCGCTGATTCCACTCATCGAGTAAATTCCGGATTGGTTTAGAAAAACAAGAAACCTGTTCAGATAAAGCTCATAATCTTTAATGGTCACAGAGCTTCTACGCAAAGATTGTAAATGGGTGATAAGTTTTTGCATCTGCAATCCGATCTCGCCTTCCAATGTGTGCTTCACAGGTACTATTGTGCGCTTTCTTATATAGCCGAGATTCAGGTAATCATCCAGAACCTGTATGCTTCTTATCTTTTCACGGTCGTCATGCCTCAAATTGTCACAGGGAATACAATCGGTAATATACTCCTGCCCCAAAGATTGGGTGTATAATGACAGGCTCTTTTCCTTCATATACGGAAGGATCCCGTATTTCCACAATGACCTGTACTTGTCAATGCGATTTTGGGTGTAACAATTGCTGCTGAAAAATAGCAGGCAATCTTGAATCAGTTTGGTAATCTCTTGTTGCATAATAGATACAATTTTGATTTGGCAATATCGCCAAGTCAAAATTATTATGTAAAGAGATTATGTAAAGTAATATACTGATAAAGTTGACTATCAAGCTACTTTCAGCAATTGATGCTGGGCACTTTGCATAACGATATGCTTTCCATAAAAAAATTTATGTAAAGCTTTACATAATTGATATAGTGAAAAGGTACAGATAGTCAGTATAATCATCTGAAAGCATACGCAGGGTAACCTGACCACATTGCATTGGAAGTATCTGCAGATGCCATTCCACATCACACATCGCAAACCTAAACGATTCCGAATTCATGATCCACGGGAGCAAAACGAAGGTAATTGTTAACCTGAAATCGGCCATCAGATATCTGATATCTCCATGCCATCCCGACCTTCGCTACCTAGCGGCCGCAACCGGAAAGAAGATGTCTGTTTTTAACTTGATAAAAACCAATGACACTGTACCTTGATCAGTGAATTTATCTTATCTGTCAGGCAGAAAGTAATTATGGTTACAAAAAGGGAACCCAGAATATGTAACCGATAATTTTTAACTTTGCAAGAGATAAATACATACTAGCCATGGATGTGATAGAATTGCGGGCAGACCTCCACAATATGATAGACAAGATTTCGGATAGTAATGTTTTAAATGCCGTAAAAACTCTCTTGTCAGGAAAAACAGCAAAACATGTTGATTGGTGGAACACAATAAGTGAAGAAGAAAGGGCAGAGATATTACAAGGTCTTGCAGAAGCTGATTGTGGAGATCTTATTCTTCACGAGGAAGTAATGGCAAAATATAAAAAATGGCTGTAGAAATTGTATGGTCGAAAAGGGCATATCAGGGTTATGCCAGAATTGTTAAGTACCTTGAAGAAGAATGGACCGAGCGAGAAGTTAAAAAATTTGTTCGTGAAACAAAGCGTTTTTTTGATCTTTTAAAACGAAACCCACGAATGCTAGAGCCATCTAAAACGCATAAAGATTTATACCGAGGACCTGTGAACAGATTGACCATACTAACTT
Source organism: Bacteroidales bacterium (assembly GCA_019429055.1). Classification (GTDB taxonomy): domain Bacteria; phylum Bacteroidota; class Bacteroidia; order Bacteroidales; family UBA7960; genus SKVR01. Next base: position 5,255 of record JAHYJP010000115.1, on the reverse strand, counting down.
ACCGGTATACTCCACGGAAAAAAGAAATCATTTTGGTAAATGTCAGGGATACCAGAAAGAAACCATTGAAATAATTTATTCCGGCCAGCCTCATAGAGTATTCCCGGTCTATGGCGCAGAACTTCGCTCTGTAAGACTTATATCGTCAATTACATACAATTTCTTAAATTTACCTGAGCTAATAACAACCGCGCAGGGCAACATTAGGTTTTATTTGTTCTTTTGCCTTGATGCAAAAGAACCAAAAGATCAAGGTCTGAACCGGTTCCGGGGAGTCGTCTCTGCGGTCAGCACACCGCGTCAGAACTCGGTACGCTTCGCGTCCCTCAAACACTAACGCTAACATGATGTGATATGAGTAACCATTTTCATTTGCTGACATCCATTCCGACTCTCTCTAACGGAACCGCTTAGGTCCACATTCTCTATGCTCCATGCCCCAGACATTTTTACCGAACCACTGAATACCGATTACTGATTACTCTTTTAAGTATGCCCTATACCCCTTTTAGCCGCAACCGGATAAGCAGAAATATTTTATCTTTGGTAAAACATGTTTAAGCAATGATGCATACCGGAGAGGGTACTGGAGGCCAGATGGTGGTAACGCAGAGCACCGATTACTATCCGTTCGGACTGGAGCATAATTCAGGGATTGGCGGTGACAACAGGTACCTCTACAACGGCAAGGAGATGCAGGAAGAGTTATCACTCGGCTGGCTTGACTACGGATGGAGAATGTACGATCCGCAGATTGGCCGCTGGAATGTTATCGATCAACTGGCAGAGAAATACTTCTCTTACTCACCCTACAACTATGTATTGAACAACCCGGTGAGGTATATCGATCCGGATGGGAGGGATGTTGAAAGTGGGGATGGTTCAGTTGACAGGGATCCGCAATTTTGGGAGTTGGTTTCACACAAGGAATTAGGTCTGGCATGGAGGAATAAAGAAACAGGAGCGTATGAAAAGGTTGAAACAAAAGGTGCATACATTTATAAATCGGATATTTTAACAGTTTTGGCTTCATTTTCCTCAATTTATGGTAGAATTGACCAGTTTTTCAGTGATGACTTTGGATTCATCTATGATGCTTTTTGCAATGATCTGAAAGGTGCCAAAATTGGGAAAGGAGTTGGGGTAATTGGCGACGCCATAAGTATCTTGGGTGCTGTAAACAATATATTGAAGGATACAGATAATGCGGAATACTATGCAGATTTAATTACTGCAATAATAGGGTGTTTTCCGATTGGTGGGGATATTGCGGCACTTAATTATATGGGTCACAAGAATTATATGAAGGATTTGCAGAATACACAATCTTCAATAAGAGATACTTACTTTATTATGACCAGCCCACATTATTAGTGACAAAATGAAAATAGAGCTTTTTCTTTTGTTTGATTACTTGTACTACAATTTGGTTAAGAAGGTCACAAGTGAGTGGTATGGATGGGATTCTGAAGAGTTTGCCGGGATTGTCTTTCTTAGTACGATTCAAAGTGTGAATGTAATTTCTATTTTAGGTTTAGTTAAACCTAAAATATTTGATACCTTTCTGACTTTCATAGGCTTGCTTCTTGCAATATTTATTCTAAACCTGATAAGATACAAGAAGCTGGTTACCTACACCATGCTATCCAAAAAATGGCATATGGAAAGCGGAATGCCAAAAAAACTCAGGAGAGCAGGAGTTCTGTTGTACTTAATTACAACGGTAGTATTTTTCTTTTTCTCAGCTTTTTCCAAGTGATTAAACAAAATATCGAAACGTGCTTCACGTCATGCCCCAAGTGCTCTTCTTTTGGAATTAAGGAGCTTCGAACAAATATCAGAAATAACAGGGAACGGTTTCCTGCTGATTTTATGACAGAGTTAAGAGAAGGTGAATATGTTTTTACGGAGCCGGACACAAGTGGATCAGCTCAAGGGAACATTATCAGGCGGGTAATCTTGAGGATCTGCAGGAGGCGATAAATAAGTGTCATCCTCTGGGATAGAATGGATGACGCAATTTGCGACCTCCAAACTTGAAATCACAAATTGTGATATCAAATCAGGACCACAATCAGGCTAATAAAATTTTAGTTTTGTATTAAGATAAAGAGAATGGGAAAATCAATTACTCCTTCGTTTGAAAGCTTTTACATAAAGGTAAAAGATATACTTGAATTGGCCAGGAAAAGTGCCTACCGGGCTGTTAACTTTTCGATGGTACAGGCGCTTACTGGAGTATAGGCCGGTCAGTCGTTGAAGAAGAACAAGCAGGCAAGAATAGGGCAGAATATGGTAAGCAGCTTTTAGCAAATTTATCCCATAGACTTACTACCGAATATGGAAAGGGTTTTGACTATAGAAATCTTGCGTATATGAGGCAGTTTTATCAAACCTTTCCAAGTATGAACGCGCTGCGTTCAGAATTATCCTGGACACACTACAGGATACTTATGCGTGTTGAAAAAGAACCGGCACGGGAATTTTACCTTCATGAATGCGTAGAAGGAAATTGGAGCACACGCCAATTGGAGAGGCAGATAAACAGTCTGTATTTCGAGCGCATACTGATGAGCAGCAAGCAGTGACGGCCACTTGTAAAAAAGGAGGCTGACGACAAGAAGGAAGTTATGAAAGCAGAACAAATCATCAAGGATCCATATGTACTCGAGTTCCTGAATATGAATCCCAACATAAGTTTTTATGAGAAGGAAATAGAACAGGCACTTATCGATAAGCTGCAAGGTTTTCTTCTGGAGCTTGGCAAGGGCTTCTCGTTTGTAAGCAGGCAATACAGAATATCTGCAGATGCAAAGCATTTTTATGTTGATCTGGTATTTTATAATTACATTCTGAAATGCTTTTTGCTTATTGATTTGAAAACCGGAGAGCTGACCCATCAGGATATCGGGCAGATGGATTTTTATGTCAGATACTTTGAGGATCAGATAAGACAGGATACAGACAACCCAACGATTGGGCTGATACTATGCACCGAAAAGGATAAAACAATTGCCAAATACAGCTTGTTAAGTGAAAGCAAACAGATCTTTGCCTCGAAATACAAGTTATATCTGCCTACGGTTAAAGAATTGCAGCAGGAAATAGATAGAGAGCGCACATTACTTGAGCAGGAAAATAGACTCATGGAGTAATTCCCTGCAGTTTTTTCGGTGCTCCCCGATTACCCTTCTCCTTGCTCCATGCTCCATGCTCTCCCGACTTTCGGTACGGGACTCCGCTTCGCTCTTCATGTGGCGGCGGAGTGGCCGAAATTCACTATCAATTCGCGGGGTTGTATTTTTGTTCTTAACTTACATTTTTAATTGTCTATATTTGTTCTGTTATGGATCAGAATGAAATAAATAGCAATATTATAAGCTATCTCCGGTCATATAAGGCTGAGAGGATTGGTATTTTTGGTTCATTTGCAAGAGGAGAACAAAACGCTGCAAGCGATATTGATATTCTGGTGAAGTTCCGGTCAGATTTGTCCCTGCTCGATCTGGTTAAGATTCACAGGGAGCTTTCGGTTATCCTGGGAAGGAAGATTGATATTGTAACCGAAGCCTCACTAAAGAATGAAAGACTTAGAAGTCATGTTTATAAGGATCTGAAAATCATTTATGAATGAAGGATGACAGAGTTTATATAGATCATATACTTCAGAGCATTGACAGGATAATCTCATATCTTGAGGATGAAGATCTGGAATCCTTTTCTGAAGACTTTAAAACCCAGGATGCAGTAATACGACAACTTGAGATAATAGGTGAGGCCACCAAACGTATCTCAAAAGAGTTGAGAGAAATCAATCCCCAGGTGCCATGGTCTGATATGGCAGGAATGAGGGACATCCTTATTCATGATTATCTTGACGTAGATACTGGAATCGTTTGGAAGACTGCCTCACAAAGCATTCCATATCTGCAGAAGTTGCTCCAGAGTATAATCTGGCCAAAGTAAGATTGAATTGAATCAGATATACAGGCAAGGCAGGAAAGTCAGCAAGGTGGTAACGGAAGGAGCAACGACAACGGTGATGACCTACGAAGGAGGCTTTGAGTACAAAGATGGCAGTCTGAAAACGATGCATACCGGGGAGGGCTATGTTCAGAAATCAGGCAGCAGTTTCACCTATAATTATTTTCTGAAGGATCATCTTGGCAACACCAGGATTGTATTTTCCACCGGGACGTCAGGAAATTCATTGATTCTTGAGCAGTCGATTGATTACTACCCGTTCGGACTGGAGCATAATTCAAGTATAGGTGGTAACAACAAGTACCTATACAACGGGAAAGAACTCCAGGAGGATTTAAGTCTTAACTGGTATGATTACGGTGCGAGGTTCTATGACCCCCAGATTGGGAGGTTTTTTACTGTTGACCGCTTTGCAGAAAAATATTTAGATTTTTCCCCGTATCAATACGGGGCGAATAATCCAATCTGTAATATCGATGTTAATGGGGATAGTATTTGGTACACAATGCGGGATAATGTTATTACCATGCACGTAACAGGTAAAGTATTCAATACCTCAAGCGATAATATCAATGTAAAAAGAGCTGCAAGCGACATTGCGTCTGGTATAAATGCTGCATTTATTGGCGAATTTAAGGTTGGCGGCCAAATCTATACATTACAAACAGATATTCAATTGGAAGCCGTTTCATCAATGGGGGATGTTGCAGCTTCTGACCATTTATTCAATATTGTGGACGCGGATGGAGAAGGCGCACGAGGAGCTGCAAATGAAATAGGCGGAAAAGTAATAAATGTTGCCTCTGTCGATTATGCCAATGATAATTGGTTTTCCAATACTTTCAGTTGGAATAATACACGGTCAGCAGTTCACGAATTTGGTCATACAGCTGGATTAACCCATGAATCGGCTAGTGGTTGGGGAAATTTAATGACACAAAAAGGAGGTAGTACTAATGTAACATCAGAACAAAGACTCTCTATGATGAATACCGTTTCTTTTATTAATAAAGGAACAAATTCATACATGGGCAGACCAAATCCTTATATACATGGATATAACCCAGAAACAAGACGTTGGGAAACAACGACAGTACATAGATTGTTTAATCCTTCTTATTATAGAAAACGATAGTGCCCATGAAGAAGCCATATTTAATTGCCTTAGCATGTGCCATATTATTGTTGTCTGTTTTTCTTTTGATAAGAACAAGCACAACGATATATATAGGGGATTATTCGGGGAATACTCGACATATTTTTGATGTGAA
>JAHYJP010000114.1 GCA_019429055.1 Bacteroidales bacterium | reverse complement strand
CTCCAAAACTGGAAATAGTTGAGATAACTGCCAAAGATCTGGGTGGCGGGCTACGCGAAGTGATTGCTGTAGTAGCCAATACACGGATGATTCCTACCCACGCCGGAATTGACATCAAATTTAACATTGAACGCCCCAACTATATTTCACTGGAAGGTGCAAACGCACTTGCAGGGATGAGAGTAATTGACCGCGATTTGAATGTAGTGGAAGAACAGAAGGTAAATCCAAATGTAATTGAAGTTGATAATATTCCGGGTATGAGCACAGTAACTGTAAGATGGATTGTGGAGGACAGCAGCAACGTTTCAGTTAAAGTGGATAGTGCCAAGGGGGGTGTTGTTAGAAAAAACATGTAAGCTTATTCCGGGCAAGAAATGAAGTCCTACCCGGATCGTAACCCGGTCCGGTGGCGGCTACAGTCCGCACCCGGACTTAAAATGACGATATCATGAATCGAATTTTTACTACTATTACACTGATGATTCTTCTGCTGCCTTTACTGGCACAGGAACAGGATGGCCATGCCATAGAAAACTTTTTTAAAGCATCGGGAACACCCGTAAATCCAAAGGTTCAGATAAGCTGGAATCGGTACTATACCAACGAAGGTCTATACGAAATTTACCATGAGTTTGTAAAGGAACATCCCGAACTTGTTACCCTGGAATCTATAGGGAAAAGTTATGAGGGCCGCGATCTGTGGCTACTTACTATCACCAATCATAACAATAAACCGCACCGCGAAAAACCCGCTTTCTGGATCGATGGAAACATTCATGCCAATGAAATACAGGCTGCCGAAGCAGCGCTTTATACTGCCTGGTATCTTTTGGAAAACTATGGCAAAAACGCTTTTATTACTGAGTTGATGAATGACAAGGTGTTTTACATCCTCCCCGTAATGAATCCCGACGGACGTGAATACTATATGAACCAGCCCAACACCAGCAGTTCACCAAGAAGCGGAACCATGCCGCTGGATGATGACGGCGATGGTAAAGTGGGCGAAGATGGCTTTGATGACCTGAATGGTGACGGACATATAACCCAGATGCGCCGCCGCAACCCTTACGGGCAGTGGAAAGAGGACCCCGATGATCCCAGAAGAATGATTCGCGCGCAACCCGGTGAATTCGGCGTCTGGGATATCCTGGGCTGGGAAGGTATTGACCGCGACGGCGATGGCAGGCTTAACGAAGACCGCGATGTTGGCTATTACGACCACAACCGCGACTGGGGCTGGAACTGGCAACCTGATTATGTACAACGCGGCTCATACCATTATCCATTCTCACTCCCCGAGTCAAGGGCAGTACGTGACTTTGTGGTGGCACATCCCAACATTGCCGGAGCCCTTACACATCATAACACCGGGGGTATGTTTTTGCGCGGTCCGGGGGTTGAGGCTGATTTACAATACTACCTCAGAGAAGATCTTAACATCTATGACGTGCTGGGCGAGAAGGGTGAAAAACTGGTTCCGGGATACCGTTATCTTGTAAGCTATAAAGACCTTTATACAGTTTATGGCGGACAAAGAGACTGGTTTCACCTGATGCGAGGTGCTTTTACTTTTACCATTGAGTTGTTTTCAAGGTACTTCCTTTTCAATGAAACCCCACAGCGTGGATTTGGAATGGCTCCTGAGCTCTATGAGTTTGACAAATACCTGCTTTTTGAAGATGCCTTTGTTCCCTGGGAAGATTTCGATCATCCCCAATTTGGAGAAATTCAGGTCGGAGGTTTTAAAAAGAACTATATAAGGGTCAATCCCGGCTTTTTACTGGAGCAGGAAGCTCACCGGGTTACAGCCTTTTCGCTGTATCATGCTTACCATACTCCGCAACTGGAAATAGTTGAACTGACCAGCAACCGCATAGGAAGAGGGCTGTTTGAAGTAACAGCAGTAATTGCCAACACCCGTCTTATTCCGACCCACTCAGGTGCAAATCTCAAGTTTGGAATCGACCGCCCTAATTACATAAGCATTGATGGAGGCAATGTTCTGGCCGGCATGATTGTGCATGATCCCGATCTGAATGTGGTGGAAGAACAGAAAGTGAATCCTTCAGTTATTGAAGTGAAAAATATTTCAGGGATGAGTACCGTAACCATCAGATGGATTGTGGAAGGTGGCCGGAATCTATCGGTAACAGTTGATAGTGCTAAAGGGGGTGTTGTGAGAAAGAATCTTTAAAACACCCTATATTTATAGCAACCTGGAGATCGCAGGAACTTCAATTAACAAGATTAAAATGTGAATCATACCAAATAGAGCTTATTCCATGAATTTCACAGATATCGATACAAAAAAGCCCTCCCGGGCAATTTATAATTACCTTCAGGAGGGCCTTAATTAAAATTATTTTACAAATAAATCAGATCAAGGTTTTTCAGTATCGAAGATGGACTGGATCTGTGTTGCACTTAAAACGGTGTTATAGATTCTTACTTCATCCATATAACCATGGAGATAGCCACCCCATGCCAGAGGAATGATAAGATCTTCGCCGTAGTTTGAATCATCGGCGGCATAAACATCAGTGTCCCTGCCAAATACAAGTGCATTTCCTGTAACCGGAAGGGCTGTTCCCGGGGTGTTATCCCAAACCTGGGTTTGAGTTCCGTCAACGTAGAAAGTCATATTGCCGCCACCAAAGGTTACAGCCAGATGGTACCATTCATTTACATTAAGTGGTGGATCGGTATCCCTGTCATAAATTCCATCGGTAGTTGCAATGGTAAAGAAAGATTTGTTTGCTGACTGGAGCTGGAATTTATAACCATTCCATGAATGCAAACCGATGAAACGGTTGTTTTCCAAAATTTCTGCAGCATTTATCCAGAGAGAAATTGTAATATTCGCAGGACTAAACGCAGCATTATTAGGAATATGAACGTAGGCTCCTTCATTAAAGAACAATGCCTGTCCATCATTACCATAACGGTCAGTTGACCATACCGGCAGGCCACCACCCCATGTGTCGGCACCACTCATAAGCGTACCGTGGAAGTTGTTACCTGAATAATCATTTGCAGTTGTACCTTCACCTTCGTCGAAGGTCCAGTGACCCACAAGGGCTTCAGGAGCAATAGGAACAACAGCCATAGCTTCATATGCCTGAATAGCCTGATTCAGTGCAACTACAGCGTTGTCAACCTGCACCTGGGTAGCATCTGCATTATTATAAACAGTTTTGGCAAGATCAACTACTTCCTGGAGCGCAGCTTTGGCACCTGGCATGTATTGACCTTCGGCAGTTCCTTCGGTAGTATTTTCAAGAAGGTCTTCAGCTTCCTGGATTTTGGCAGCAAGTTCTGTTTTGTTTACCACATCCGGGTCGTCATCATCGTCACTACAAGCAGTAAAAGTTATCACACTGCCTGCAATTAACGCAATCATCATAAATTTAAAAAATCTGAACTTTTTCATAGGTTTTTGATTTAGGGTTAAAAAAAGAATTAATTATTAATTTGATTATTGATATCCACTTCATTTTGTGGAATTGGGAAATATCTGTGCTGGTCATAATTAAAATTAGTATCTGCCAGTCTTTGTTCTGCATAAGTTTTGCCGTATCGCATCAGGTCGAAAAACCGGTGAAATTCAAATCCAAGTTCTACCCGTCTTTCATTCCTTATTATTTCGCGAAGTTGTCCCTGATTTGTAGTGGTAATATCGGGTAACAGCCCATCGGGGATTTCTCCGAAACCTTCCAGATTTTCATCAAACAAATAGCTCTCACGAGCTCGTTTTCTCACAAGGTTAACCGGATCCAGTGCTTCTCCCGAACGATTCAGTTCATTAAGTGCTTCAGCTTTGATGAGCAATATTTCGGCATATCTCATAAAAACATAATTAAGATCACCGTCTCCTTTGGTGCCTGCAGGTATTTCGCTGAGAGGCTGAAGATGTTTTTTCTGAATAAACCCGGTTGGTGACCATGAAGGATCAAAGTCATTGTCATTGATCCAGGGTTTACCTTCTCTTCCCAGCGTATAATCCAACCTGGGATCGATAACCCCGGCATCTGTTAATTCAAATGCTTCTACAAAATCCTCTGTGGGCACATTAAAGAAATAACCATTCTCTGTTTGCGGAGCAAACCATTGATTGAGTGCATTACCCTGGAACGGATCCTGTGCACTGAGATGCTGAATTTCAAAAACCGACTCTGCATTATTTTGGAACCCGGCGATAAAGTTATGATTATAAACTGGCATGAGAGAATAAAGTCCCAGATCTTCCAGATCATCTATTACATCAAGGGTGGACTGATATTTTTCCTGGAAAAGATAAACTTTTGCCAGCAAACCATATGCTGCTCCCCTCGTAACCCGCCCGCTTACTGCGGTTTCTGGCAGTACCTGTGCTGCATCTGTAAGATCCTGTTCAATACGTGCAAAAATATTTGCAACAGAAGAAACGGGTACATGAAGATCTTGGGCAGTATAGGCGGGTTCTGTTTTCAAAGGTATTTCTCCGAAAATATTCACAAGATGGAAATAATAATAGGCCCTTAGAAATCTGGCTTCAGCCTGCGCCTGTTCTTTTACTGCCGGGCTCACGTCGGGACCAAGCCTGTGTATTACATCATTGGCGCGTGAAATACCTTCATAATACCTTTGCCAGATATGCCCCAGAAAACCGTTATCGCGATTGTATGTAAACTGTTCAATAAACTCAATTTCGCTCTGGTCGCCCGGAATTCCACCTTTAATGGCATCGTCGGAGGCTACATCACCAAAGACCCAGAGCGGATTTCTGATATTGGTGAAAGTCATAGGCTGATAAGCGGCGGTAAGAGCTAACATGGCATGCTCGTCTGTTTGATAAAAAGTTGCACTGGTATAAATTCCCTGCAGGCTTTCATCAAGAAAATCGCTGCATGAAACCAGTGCTATCAGGGTGCTTATTAAGAATAACTTTTTCATAATTTCTATGTTTTTCGCTATGTTTATGCTAAACAAACCTTAATCAATTAAAAAGAGATCTGTACACCCAGGTTAAATGACCTGGCCAGCGGATAAGTACCCCAGTCAATACCTGCTGCAGAATCTCCTTCTGCGGCTGAGTTGTCACTGGTTGTCATTTCAGGGTCAAGACCCGGATATTTGGTAAATGTTAATACGTTATGTGCTATAAAGAATACCCTGGCATTTCTCATACCCAGACGGCTTATCATATTCTCAGGAAGCCTGTATCCTACCTGCAGGTTTTTTAACCTAAGGAAAGAACCATCCTCAAGAAAACGCGTTGAGGGCCTGGTATTGTTGGCTTTAGCACTCCACGATGCCCTGGGTTGAGTGTTACTTGTTCCTTCGCCGGTCCAGTGTTCTTCATAATAGCGTTGTGTTATATTAAAAGGTCGGTAAAATCCTTCAATATCAGTAGCCACCTGGTAATAGATTTTGTGTCCGAAAGCACCGTGCCAGAAAAGTGATGCATCAAAATTTCTGTAATTGGCTGACATCTGCAAACCGGTGGTGTATTTGGGAATGGCACTTCCAACATGTGTACGATCCAGTTCGTTGATCAAACCATCTCCGTTTTGATCAACATACCTTACATCGCCGGGGCGAATATTTACTCCCTGATAGGCACTTGTGATAATATCAAGATTATTCTGGAAAATCCCATCCATCTCATACAGGAAAAATGAACCTATCGGAAATCCTACTTCAGTTCGTGTGGCAAATACGCCATTGTCGATCCTGCCTCCTACTATGGGGCCAGCAAGAGTCAATACTTCATTATGAAGATAGGCTGCATTACCGGTAAGCTCAAATCTTACATTTCCTATCTGATCCTGCCAGGTGAGTTCTGCTTCGATACCTTCATTCAGAATCTCTCCGTTATTTACCCATGCCGGGCTGGCATATCCTGCTGAAGGTGGAATGGGCTCCTTGACCAGCATATTGGCTGTGATTTTTCTGTAATAATCCAGCACAAGGTAGAACCTACCTTGCAATACAGTAATATCCAAACCAATATCAAGCTGTGTACTGGTTTCCCATTGTAAGTTGCGGTTTCCCAAGACAGAAATTGCGTAGCCGGTATTCATTACCCCACCAAAGGGATAATTGAAATTGGGAGATATCTGATCAGAATAAGCATAATTTCCAACCTCCTGATTACCAATAGCACCATATCCTGCCCTTAACTTAAGCATATCAATGAAGTTGCTATTCTGCATAAATTCTTCCATATCAATCCGCCAGGCACCTGAGATGCTGTAAAATGTTCCCCAACGGTTGTCGGGGCTGAAACGTGAAGATCCATCTCTTCTTAGTGTTCCGGAAAGGAGGTATTTATTATCATAAGAATAATTCAGTCGTCCGAAAAATGAAAGCAAGGTATTTGCCCAGCGACCTTCTGAAACTACAATACTTCCCAAACCATTGCCTAAAAATACCAGATAATCATCCTGATCGGGAAAATCGCGTTCCGTTGCTGAATCATTGTATCCGTTGTTACTAATTGCTTCAGTTCCCGCCATTGCAGAAACATCATGCAAAGTACCCAAAGTGGTATTCCATGAAAGCACATTACTGGCAGTAAATGACTGGTAATAACCATTATTGATGTTGAGCGAGTTGGGATTATTTATCCGGTTATTGGTACCCCAGTTTTCATTGAATCTCCTCTGGAAGAAGTCTGTTCTGTCGAGTCCGTAGGTTCCGGAAAAATGCAACTCAGGAAAAATCTGAATAAGTGTGTTAATATCACCAAAGAGCCTGTTTTGCTGGACATTGTTATTCATTTTGTCAGCAAGTCCCACAGGATTGTAGCCATCTCCGAATAAGGAAGGATGAGACGGCAGATCGACATAATCGCCCTGTTCATTTTTTATGGGGATGGGAGGAGTACGGAAAAAAGCATAACGCACCACACTTCCACCATTTCCGCCAAAGCCATCGCCGCTGCTACCAATAATATCATTATCGCTCCGGGCCATATTAATATTGGTTCCCAACCTGATAAAATCATTTACCTTGCTGTTGATGCTCAATCTTCCGGAATATCTTTCATAGTGGCTTCCAATAATAATTCCTTCCTGTTGAAACATGTTTCCTGATACCATATAGGTAAGTTCGTCTGTTCCGCCACTCACAGAAAGATTATGACTCTGAATGATACCTCTCCTGAAAATGGATTCCAGATGGTTTACATCCGGAACACTTGCTGCCAGTTCATCACTGATAAGAGTACGATGAAGACGTGGATTTTCAATAAATGCATTATCATTCACGGCTGCCTGGTTGTACATTTCGATGTACTGATCGCGGTTGGTCATGGGAGTAAGCCTTCCATGCTGCTGAAATCCTGCCTGGGATGAATATTCTATTCTTGGTGCTCCTTTCTGACCTTTGCGGGTGGTAATCAGAATTACCCCATTGTTGGCACGGGCACCATAAATTGCGGCTGAAGCTGCATCTTTCAGAATACTTACGGATTCAATATCGTTGGGAGAAAGGGTGCTTAATGCATCTACAGTGGGCACACCATCAACAATATACAACGGATCGTTGCTGCTGTTTATGGATCCCACCCCTCTGATCCTTACATTTACTCCCTCTCCCGGCATACCGGTATTGTGGGTAATATTAACTCCAGATGCTCTGCCCTGCAATGCCTGATCAACGCCTGCCACCGGCAGAAGACGCATGCCTTCTGCATCAACACTTGAAACAGCCCCGGTAAGATCAACTTTACGCTGAATACCATAACCTACCACAACAAACTCATCCAGTAGCTTAACATCATCTGCCATAACGACATCTATTCTGCTGCGATTTCCTACCTCCTGTCTTTGAGTGGAAAAGCCAATAAATCTGTAAACCAGAACAGGTCTTTCCAGATCATCTGGAATATGAATGACATAATCGCCATTAAAATCAGAAGTTGTTCCAATAGATGTTCCATCTACCATGATGGTTACTCCGGGCAATGGTTCTCCGGCGGAATCAGTTACTTTGCCACTGACCTGCCCCGGGCCCGTTTGGCCCGGAACAAGCAATGGTAACCAAAACAACACAATGAAAAACAAAAACCTGAATCTTTCTAATTTTTTCATAGGTCAGAATATTTTCTGTTCATAATTACCGTTTCTTTTATCATATGATACATTACTTTACTGATAAGCAATCACAACATCTCCTGCCATCCATTTCCCATTTTGCTTTTCCAGTTTTTTATCCTGTGGGATTTCAACAATCAGTCTTGATTTCCGGCCAGGTAATACGATCTTAGTTGTGCCTGTAACATTTTCAGCTACTACTTCATCGTGTATTACATCATATAAGTATACAGCTGATCCCTGATAGAAATATTCGACTTCCTGCCCATTGTCGTAAGGATTAAAAATCAAATAGGTAGGATAAGCTTCATCACGATAAAAATCTGTTGCAAGGCAGTCAAGCTTCAGAATTCTTTCCACGTTGGTTTTTTCAATGATGGACCCGAAGATACCCACATGTGCAGAGCCATATAAACTGAATTGGGAAACATCGGGATTTCCGTCAATCCATTTTGGGCCATCGCCAACGGCAACCGGGCTAACCCCTTCCATCTCCGGACGCTCAAACAGGTCTGATTTAATTACACCCTCGTAAGCAATTACATTGCGGGTCAGGTTTTTGTATTGCGGCAATGACTGGTGATTGTCGGGTATTTCGTTTGCATAAAACAGCCTTGAAGCATTGGCAGCATTAAGCATCCATTTGCCTACCGCATCAGCATACCGCGGATCATATCTTACCATGGGCACCAATGGCCAGGCCATGTCAAAAGTATTCATAAGAAAGGCAAAACCGCCATTATGAATAATACTGCCCTGCAGCCCGTGCACATCATAATCACCCCAGCTTTCGCTGATTACTCCCCACCCGTTACGGCTGTTCTCACCAAATGCTCCATCGAATGTCCAGTCGAGAATGGAATGAAAATCATAATCTCCGTCGTGCTGTGCATTGAGTCGGGCTGCCACATAAGCTCCGAAAGGCATCAGCACCTCGTAAAAACGGCTTTCTTCCTGTGAGAGCAAAGCTTCAAGAGATGATCGGGCACCTTCAAGATACCTTTCTTCTCCGAATTTTTCATAAGCTGAAAGCAAAACCCATGCATGACCGGCAGCGGCATCTTCCTGAAAAGGAATATGGCTTTGCTTGCCTTCCATGGCTGAATAATCAAAGAATGAATAATGATAATCACCGGCAAGTACTGAATCTGCTTTATAAAACTGATCGGCTACTATGCGCAATATACTGTCGGTACGATCAACATCCGGGAAGAGATCGGCAACAGCAAAGTAAAGAACATTGGGAAAAACATCATACCACCAGTCGCGCCCGTAACCGCCTCCAAGATCACCGACACGGGCAGAAGTATTGTTCATTATAATATTCCATCCATTGTCGGTATTAAAATAGTTTTGAACCATTTTTACGTAGTTAAAACCATCCTGATCGGTTTTGTCAATACCAACCAATCCGGCGCTCATTAAAGCACCCAGGCTATTGATGGCTTCATGGAATTCTCCATTATGGGCATCGGGGCCTTGCCTGATATCTCCAATGGCAGTATATAATCCGAATGTCTTTTGTGAGAAATTCCTGCCACTATCATCCAGCCAGATAAAAGGCAGATAATCTCCATTTAGATCATGGTCAAAAACATACTGATCAAAATTAACGGCAACTTCTTTCCAGTCGAGCATTTTGTAAGGTTCAGGAAGATAAGGCATGGTTTCTACCCTGCTTATACTGATCTGCTCGATGGTTTTATCAGTGCTGCATGAAATCATAATAATCATGGCAGCAATAATCAATACGGGTACTTTCAATTTTCTTATCATAAAAATATATTTTGCAAAAAGCCTTCTAACCAGCTGCTTTTACTATTCTTTAAATCTCCAGCTTGGGAGCTTCCAGTTCCGGGTTATCATTTTTAACCTTATCGATAGTATGATTTGTATGTTTAATGATATTTCTTGCCAGCGGTATGGATAACAACTGTATGGTTGCAATAATTAACAATGAATATCGTAAAGCGATTTCTTCAGAGACGTAGAAAGCGAGGTAAATAAATAATACCAATCCCATGAATCTACCAATATACAAACCGAATTCATGATTGAAAATATAGGCAAATTCACTCCTGTTTTCTTTTACTGACAATACATCAATAATACGCATCTGAATGGGGAAATAGGCAATATCATGCAAGGGCATAAAAATTACCTTGGCTAACACGAATACTATTACTCCAATGGCTGAAAAAAGTATCTGGTTGGTAAGAGCACCTATAAAAAATACAACAATGCCTGCCGCAAAAATATACAACCGGTGCTGTGGCTTCGCTGTTCTTCCCAGCACATACAAGAGAAAAGCTGTTAAAATACCACTTATACTCTGAATGGTTCCCAGTGAACCTTCATCACCCACAAGGCGCATCACAAGTATAGCCGGGGCTGTAACAAGATATCCCTGCACAGATCCTTTTAATGCGGCCAGAACCAGGAACTTATACCATAAAAAATCATACTTCCAGTGAATAAATTTCTTTTGTTTTGGATTTCTGAATTTACCCAAATGTATTACTATACTGGAAAGAATTGTAAGCACAATTACCGCGTATGCAATAATACGGTAAGCTGCTTTGATGTTTCCATCAAACCATCCCAGGCGTGCGGAACTTACAATAAACCATCCAACGATGGCAGGTACAAGAATAAAAGTAATGGTATAAAAGAATGTCTCGACACCAAAATAATAATTGCGGTTTTGGTCATTTGTAGTATCCAGAGCAAGGAAATCGCGGTTTGCCCAGAAAAAACCGAATGAAACACCCATTATTAAACCGGCTATGGCAACCCCGGTAAAACTCATGATGCTGAGCGACATCATAAACAGCATGGAAACACCACTCAACAGCATTCCAAAACTATATAAATGCGAAACATTAAACCTGTTAAGCAGAAAACCATTAATTAAAAATGTGAGTGGAATCCCCGTATAAACACATAGCTGGTAAACCGCAACCATTGAAGGATTATCAGAACTGCGCATTATATAGGCTCCTACAAAAATATCAATGACGGGTAAAACGAAAGCATATATCATGTTTGTCATCAATACCAGCCTCATTAAGCGTGGCATCGACATGAAAAAACGAAATTCTCCTGATAGTTTATTTTTCATTTAAATTAGTTTTGTCGTTATGATAACATTCATAAAGAACTGGTGATCAATATCAACATAATTGATTAAAATGGGTTTTCGATCATTTCAGTGTATTTAATATTTCACGAATTGAAAGTTCTGCTCCGCAAATCACCTCATCGCTTGCCCCGTAATACAAATGAATAGTGTCTCCATTAACAAAATGACCATTGGTAAATATGACATTCCCAAAGAATCCGGTTTTTTCATAGTCCATGATGGGTTCCATTATGGGGTTCTCGCTTCTGGCCATTACTTTACACGGATCATTTTTATCGAGTAGCAGTGCACCCAGGCAGTAACGATTTTTCTCATTGGCCCCATGATAAATTTCCAGCCATCCTTCAGGTGTTTCGATGGGTGCAGCACCTGCTCCTACCCTTGCGCTATCCCACATCCCCTTTCGGGTTACTGCAATACATTTGTGGTTACCCCAATGCAAAAGATCGGGTGATTCGGCTATCCAGATGTAATTTCCGCCTAACTCAGGACTGCTGGGGCGATGCAGTGCATAGTATTTATCATTGATTTTTCTTTCGAATATTGCGCAGTCTTTATTATGGGGTGGGAAGATCATACCGCGACGCTCGTAGGTTTTCCAGTCGCGTGTATACATATATCCCACGCCAACAGCTATTTCTGAAACTTTGGTGTATGTAAGATGAAAACCATCTTCCATTTCTGCAACACGGCAATCTTCAATACCAAAGGCTTCAAGTGCACCTTCTCCTGCAATCATGGGGTATGCCGGATCTTCGGTGAATACTTTACCATCTTCACTGCTAACCAGCCTGAGGTGTGAGAGAGTAGTAAGATAATTTTTTCCTTTGTAGGCTATTACTCTGGGATCTGAATCATCAAGATCCGGATCATTTTTATCAAAACTGAGGATTTCAATTTTTCCTTTTGAATTGAATACGGGTACTTTAATGCTTTTTTCATCCTGCTCGGTTCTTTCCGCAACTCTGCAAAGCATCCAGATTTTTCCATCATAGCGAAATACTCCTGGGTTCAGCAAACACTCGATCTTCATTCCATCAATACTCGGTTTTATATCTTTGGGCCTGAGTATAGGATTTTCTTTGAATCTTCTGGCGATATCCATTCTCTTTCTGGTTTTGGTTTGAATACTTCAACAAATCTAAGCTTTGATCTCCGCAAACGTGTGCACTGGGTTTTCAAAGATGTGTATCCTGTTCTCAAAAGTGTATTAAGGTCTTATTTACAGAAAATTGTAATTTTGGTTATTCAGGAAGTATGGAAATATTTTAAAAAAATCATACCACCATTACAATATCATAATAGTATTTGTGAAGACTTTTTTCCCGCTTACCACTTTGAGAATATAAAATCCTGATGGCAAATCCTTGCTTAACTGAATTGAAAAATCATTACCGGGCATTTCCATGAAATTGCCCGACAAAATATTTTTCCCATATAAATCGATGATTTCCCAGTGCAGTTTCTGGGTTTCAACCAATCCGGTTCTTATAAAGATCCTGTTGTTTGTAACAGGGTTGGGATAAACTAAGATCTTTTCATCTTGTCTCTCTATGATTTCACTGGCATTTAGCACATAGTTTTCCATGATTTGCAAAGGACTCAGAGCAAAATCATAAAAATGCAGCAGGTTCATTGCCCCTTTAAAATTAAAGTTATTGTTACCGGGCAAATTTTGCCCCAGTACCGGATTTACGGGCGAAAGCCCAATAGTTCCTGTGTGATTGTGGAAGGCATCCAGTTTGCCATTGAGCCAGATTTCCATATCCTCTCCATCATAAACTGCAACTACATGATACCATTGTCCGGCATTAATCTGTGTTTCGGTATCCAGGTCACGTACTCCATCGCCCGTGTTCAATGTAAATCTGAAACGTTGATTGCTTAACGAGATTTTGTAACGGTGTTCCCAGCTACCATGTGATACCGGATGTTGCTCGTGAGCAGTATGTTCATCTGTTTTCAGAAACAAGGAGATACTTACTGCTTCTGTAAAATTGAACTGCTCCGATGCTGGTAAAAGAACATAAGCTGATGTACCGTTGAAATATGCTGCTCCGTTTGAGAAACCATTCTGGTCT
>JAHYJP010000113.1 GCA_019429055.1 Bacteroidales bacterium | reverse complement strand
GGAAGTTTTCTCTGTCGGGCTTGGTTTCACTGGTAAAATCAGAGACTAATCCGCCATTTTCTTCCAGCATTTTTTTGGCAAGGGGCCTGTTCAGTGGTGGATAAATCCGGTCAAGACCGTGGCCCAAAACCCCTACGGTTTGTAAGTTGTTGTCGAGTGCAGTTTTATGTGCCCTGGCATCAACACCGTAAGCCAGGCCGCTAACTATCAGGGGGTTGTGTTTACTTATTCCTTCAATGATTTCAGTGCATTTCGATTTGCCATATTCGGTAATACTTCGGGTGCCCACCACTGCAATGATTTTTTGCTTGTTGAGATCTGCTTTCCCTTTATAGAATAGCAGTATGGGGCCGTCTTCACAGTGTTTCAACCTTTCGGGATATCCTTTTTCTGTATAAAAAAAGACTTTGATCTTATTTTTCTCAATAAAACTTATTTCCTTTTCCACCCGTTCAAAATCCTTAAAACGTACTACCGAACGGGCAAGATGACTGCCAATACCGGGAATTTTCAGCAGGGAAGATTCTTTTTCCAAAAAAACCGCATCAATGCCCCCGCAATAGGAGATCAGTTTTTTAGCTGTTATACCCCCAACACCGGGTATCATGGTTAAAGCAATTTTGAATTTTAGTAAATCATCCATAATAATTCAAGATGTTTTAGTCAGTACCTTTCATTATTGGTGAAGTAAAAACCAGAGTTAGTTTAAATTATGCTGCCGGTAATGTTATTTAATGCAACTGTTGAATATCTTTTTGTGCTGCCAGCACTGTGTCAAGCTCTTTGCCCCTGAGTATATATGCATAATTTCCCAATGCCTGAGCCAATGCATCGGGCACATGATCGTTATGAATGATCATGCTGGTGTATTTTGCCATAACTTCATCATGCGATAAAACGTAGTTTTTATTGAACTTCCGGCTTACATAGCAAACGTGATATTTTCTGGAGAAAGGGCCGGTCATTTTGTTGTTAACAACCACGCTTGCCCATTCCTGGTAAATATCGAAATCGCATGCGTAGTTAAACATGTCGGTGGTAAACCCACCCGGGGGCCGCATATTTACTTCAAGAGCCACCAGTTTTCCACTGTTGTGCAGCCTGAAAAATTCGAAATGAAAGAACCGTGATTTCACTTTAAAAGCTTTGATGATTTTCCTGCCGGCCTCCTCAAGGTCTTTTGGAATATCCCGAAAAGAATAATAGGAAACATGGGTGTCGTTGTTAACCACTTCCATAACGCCACTGTCGTAGGCGTGGCCGGTGTAAAACAGCAGATTCCCACATTTATCAGTCAGCCCGTCA
Source organism: Bacteroidales bacterium (assembly GCA_019429055.1). GTDB lineage: Bacteria > Bacteroidota > Bacteroidia > Bacteroidales > UBA7960 > SKVR01. The sequence goes on along the minus strand of JAHYJP010000113.1, from coordinate 12,076 downwards.
AAGGATTCGATATCGCCTTTGATAAAATCTTCCATGATATAAGGCATATCGGGCTTGGTTTCAAAGAAAAACCGGAGTTCATCCTCGTTGCTGATCTTATAGGTATTGGCGGCACCTACTCCGATATCAGGCTTACCCACAACAGGGTAGCCTGTTTCCTGAATAAATTCCAGTGCATCATCAAAAGTATCGATAACCCTGCCGCGGGCTACGCTTACCCCGGCATTCTGAAAAACCTTTTTCATCTGCGACTTTTGTTTTATGATATCAAGCTCATGAAGCCTGATGCCCTCAATATTGAAATCCGTTCTGAGTTTTGCTTCGGTTTCCAGCCAGTATTCATTGTTGGAGTCGATTCCCTGAATTTTTCCATGCTTCCAGGTAAAATAACCCATGGCACGCACCAACTGATTGTAGTTGTGCATATCTTCTACCTTAAAGTATTCTGCGAAAGCTGATTTAAGTTCGGGTCTTAACTCATTGTAATTCTGATCGCCCAAACCCAGCACGGTGGCGCCGAATTTTTTCAGGGCTACACAAAAATGGTAGTAATTGGGTGGGAAGTGTGGTGAAAAGTAAACGTAATTCATAAAGCTATCCTTTTTATTTCCTTGATCATGAATGCAAAAAGCCGCGCATGTCACATTTTTCACACCTACGGCTTTAAAGCAAATACAATATACAAAGGATTTTGATACGGATGTTTGAAATCATGATTTTCTGCATGAAAAATTTCTTCCTGTTCAGGCAGACTAATTTTTCAGGATCCTGATGGTTTTTTCCATATCGCCTGTTCGAACCGTTAAAAAATACATTCCGGCAGGAAGTTGCCTGAAGTCAAACGGAATTGTTAACTCATGTGATTTAATGGAAGATCTGAATATCGTAACACCGGTTGAAGTTAACAGACTGATATTAACAGGAAATCCCATTTCCCGGGGTAAATGTAATTGAATAAAGTCTTCAACAGGATTTGGAAAAACCTTCCATTGATTGGCCCATGTTTCTTCATTGATAATAAGAGCACCAAAAACTGCAGTTATTTCTGTGTCCTCAGAAATTTCAAATTGCAGTGTATCATTTTCATGGTTTCCCCATGGAGTGAGCCAGTGCATGAAATAAGCACCTTCATCAGGTACAGCTGTAACCTTAACCGGTGCGCCTTCATAAAATGAATGGGTTCCCGAACCGGGACTGGTTTCTCCGTTACCCTGAACCGAGAGAAGTAATTCAAAGTAATTGTACTGAAACTCAAATGCACCCATATCTATGGCCGGCCCACTGAAACGGGGATTACCTGCCAGATCTTCATAAAAAACTCCCAGTTCAAATGAGTCTTCATATCCGGTATCTTTTGATGGAGAGTCTTTAAGCAGGCTGTAAATTCCGATTTCGGGATTTTCAAACATAGGGTCTTCATCAATATTGTTCTGATATACACCCAGAAAACCATCTCCTACTGCTCCCCCGTCAAAAGCATCAAAACCACCCTCCATATTGCAGTTGTAAAATTCGGGGGCCGACTGGCTGTCCCATATAAATACCTGGTTGGAGCCGGTATAAACAGTATTATCCCTGACAATGCAATTGTAAAACCCGGGAGAACTTTTTTCATTAAAATACAAACCTCCCCCATAAGCAGCATAGTTGTTGAGTATTGTGTTGTTTGCAATTATTGCACTGGCATCAATAAAAGCTATGCCACCACCAAAAAATTCGGAATAATTATTTGTAATAAGGTTGTTGGAATATAAATTGGTTCCGGCAACTCTTAATATTCCTATGCCGCCACCCAGCGGAGAAATGTTATTATGAATGACATTATTGAAAACGTGTGGGTCGGCAGTTTCAACAGCCAATGCTCCACCAATTCCACTGGCGAAATTTTCTTCAAACCGGCATCGGGATATTTCGGGCCTTCCGGCAATAACAAAGATGGCACCACCATAGGTCCAGAGCTCGTATTCGGTATTTACAGCATTATTATTGTGAAAGTAGCTGCGGCTGATCCGGGAGTTATTTCCATTCATATAAACGGCGCCACCCATCCGGTACGCATAGTTGTAACGGAATGTACAGAAATCAATTTCAACATCAATCGGCCCGGTAATATTTACTGCCCCTCCATGTTGAAAATCAATTTTTGATGATTTGGCAAATTCAAGTATGCAGTGTTTCAGTAATGAGGGAACGGTGTTACGGTTCTCATCTTCTGCAAAAAACCGGATACCCATCCAACCACCTTCACCCAAATGGGTGTTGTGCAGCAATGTGGTATCTGCTGCAGTAAACAGAATGGGTTGTTCTTCTGTGCCTTCAGCAAGCAGAGTGCCTTCTACCCAGATATGATAATATCCATGAAAAAAGACCACTGTACCCGCCGGTATTTCATAGGTTTCGCCCTGTGGAATAAATATATGACTTTCCACGTGAAGTGTATCCTGTGCCTTTATAACCAGGGCCAATTGTAACAGTAAACTTATCGCAATAATCTTTGCGAAGGTTTTTGTAATAATTTGCATGTTTTCCTCCTGTGCGTTTTTGTAGGATTTAAAACCCCTTTTTTATCTGGCATAATCAATTATGGGATAAAATTATATTTTTTCATTGATATGCAGCAATTAAATAAAAAAACGTATGTTCGTAAAAAAAGTCTATGCCTGCAACAATACTTGTCTGCCCCTTAAGCTGGGGACTTGGGCACGCCACACGTTGTATACCGGTTATCCGTCAGTTCATTAATAATAACTGCCGGGTGGTTATTGCTGCATCAGGGGTTTCTCTTGCTTTACTGCAACAGGAATTTGGGCCAGCAGTTGAATATGAGGAATTCCCGGGAAAGGAGATCAGGTATTCGCAGGGTAGATTTTTTATTCTCAAACTCTCTATGCAGTTGCCTGCCTTTTTGTTTTCCATTTATAAAGAATACAGATGGATACAAAAACAGGTAAAGCGTATTAAGCCTGATATCATTATTTCAGATAACAGATACGGTGCAAGGTCGAAATCAGCAGTTTCTGTTTTTATTACACACCAGCTATTTGTACGCATGCCTCCAAAACTGAGGCTTTTTCAGCGATTTGTAAACAACATCAATCATATCTTTATTAGCGCATTTGATCATTGCTGGGTGCCTGATGTTCCTGAAGCCCCCGGATTGTCGGGCGATTTATCACATTACAGGCATTTGCCTTTTGTGCAGTTTGCAGGGCTGCTGAGCAGGTTTTCTGCATTTGAAAAATATAAAGCGGCCGGTGTTTCAGACCAACTACCGCGAAATTTCTTCCTCGTAATTCTTTCCGGACCTGAACCTCAGCGAACCATTCTTGAAGAAAAGCTGAAAGAAGCATTAGGTGAAGAAGTTTTGGTAGGATTCAGGGGTATTCCGGGAAAAATGCAATTGGAAAAAACCGGGAACCATTTCTGGTTTGATCATGGAAATCCTGATCTTATGGGATGGTGCCTGGAAAACTGCCGTGCGGTGATCAGCAGATCGGGCTATACTACATTGATGGATATGGCTGTATTTGGTAAAAAAGCAGTTTTGATTCCTACACCCGGGCAAACCGAGCAGGAATACCTTGCCGTATTGTTTAACAAAAACAATTATACGGTTTCACTGGATCAGAAAGATATTTCCGGATTAAAGGATGCACTGGTAAAATGTGAAACCCTTTCAGGAGTGCCTGAAGTTTCAGATTCAGGTTTGCTGCATAAGTGCATTGACAAGCTTTTACAGGATACAGAGAAAAATCAGTAGGTTTTGGTCATGGTAGCCGGAACGGCTATAATAAAATCAGCCTGGTTCAAATATTCTTCATTCAGCTCACCAACCTGGTCCTGTTCAACAGTGCTGATGGTCATAAGCTTAAGATCAGACTGCAACCGTTGAAGATACCATACGATCCCTTCATAATTGTTGGAGTGAAAGGCGCCATGGAAATGAATAAAAGTATTTCCGGGTGAAAAATTCTTCATGATAAAATGCGCCATGGTAGCATCTTTAATTGCCTGGGCCCTGGGAAAATTTTCATTGGCATGGGCCGGCATACCGGTCATCTCCAGCATTGCTTTATAACCAGGAAGTTCCGGGTCGTAGGCAACGGGCAGGGGAGCTACAAAACGCAAGGCTTCAGAGCTCAGTTTTTCAAGTCCTTCAAACCCTTCGCGGTTTACCAGGGCTGCATACCTGCGCGGAATATTGGTGGCAATAAATAAAAGTTCGTTCTCGCGTGCAAACTCCAGCAAAGGTCGGATGTCGGTATTGTAATTGTTCCAGAGCCGGGCTTCTGACAGGAAATTTCTTTCGGAAATCAGTCCGGAAAAATATTCATCAATAATCAGTTGATCATCGGCTTCAAACATCTCCATTCCCATTACCAGGTTTTCTGATGTGTGCTTGTGCAGCGCCATGGTAAGTTCAAGCTGCAGCCAGTGGCTGATAGGGTTGTTGTGCAATTCGCCAAACAATACAATATCAGATTCAACAGCCACATCTACTATGTTTGAAAAGGTTACAGGTTGTCCGTTTTTGTCAAAAATCTGGTAGGCTTTCAGGTTTTGTGCTGAAAGCGTTGAAATAGAAAATATGGTAGCTGCAATCAGTAAAAGGGGTTTTTTAAGGATCATGACAGAGTTTTTTTGATTACAAGAACGAAAAACTAATCTGCTAACGTTTTGAACGCAACATTGTTCGCAAAGTTTTTAATCAAAGCTTAACTAAAGACTCTCCAGTTCTTTGGATGTAAATGAAAGGGGAAGCAGGTCCTGAACATTTTCGATAATATAAATTTTGCCCGAATGCCCGCTCAGATAAACCTTTACCGGCACTTCCTGCTTAATTTCATATTCCAGCAATACCTGTCTGCAAGCTCCGCAAGGAGTAACAGGATGGTCAATATCACGGGATTTGGAATTTCCGCTTATGGCTATGGCTTTGATCTTAATGTCGGGATATTTTGCTGAAGCTGCAAACACTGCAACCCTTTCGGCACATAATCCACTGGGATAAGCAGCATTTTCCTGGTTGCTGCCCAAAACAATTTCACCATTTTCAAGTAAAACAGCAGCCCCTACATAAAACCCCGAATAGGGTGCATAGGCCCGGGTAGTCATCTGGCGCGAAATTTTGATGAGTTCCTGCTCAGATGGAGCAAGCTCTGACACATCATTTGCTTCGATCAGAGAAAGAGAAATTTCAACTTTTTTCATTATGAAAGATTTCAGGTTTCCAGCGAGAGATATTATTAAAAATACCCCTGAAGTTTAGTCTCAGGGAATTAAAAATAGTCAATATAGATTTTTTCGCAAAGTAAAAATCTTTTTGGGTTTGAGTTTTATACGTATAAAGATAAACTAAGGTTATCAATTATAAATAGCATTTCCGGTTGAAATCTGTTAAAATTAAACAATCAACGACAAAATTCCGTTAATGATATAAAAAAACAGCATTATTAAGCTTGTTAAAATTGACTTTAACTAAAATTTGCCTTATATTTGGAAAAGCTAAGATATTTGGTTTTTTGACTACAAAAAGCCTTTATTGGTTTAAATTATTGTTTAATTTTTAAAATATAATATTATGGATAAATCAACCGGAAAAGCCCTCGTGGGTTTTATTGTAGGAGCTGCAGTAGGTGTAGCAGCAGGAATTCTTTTCGCACCCCAAAAAGGCACTGATACCAGAAAAGAATTGAAGAAAAAAGCCGATGAAATTGGCAAGGAAGTTAGCGAAAAGGTTGGCGAAAAAATGGACGAAATGAAAAAATACGTTGAGGAGATCGCCAACGACGCCAAAACAAAGTTCAAAAAAGTTGAAGATGCATGATTAATTGAAGGCAATTTGCCGGAGATCGTTAATTAGTCCTTATCTTTGAAAAATGTAAGGGCTGAGAATTTAATCTGCGATTCAATGGAGAACAAGACTATTTTTGAAAACATTTCCGAGTTAAAGGATAATCTGAGACAGTATCTCGAAACCAGGATTTCGTACTATGGCATCTCAGCTTTTGAAAAAGCAGTAAAGATACTTACAGCGGTTACTTCCCGGGTTATTGTATCAATGCTGTTAGTAATTGCACTTATTTTCCTTTCTGCTGCTGCTGCTATATATCTTGGAACTCTTCTGGAAAGCACAGAACTGGGATTGCTTATTGTAGGAGGATTATATCTTTTTCTCGGGATTGTTTTTTATGCTTTCAGGAATAAGATTTTCAGCCCCATTATCATCAGGTCACTTGTTGATGTTTTTTTCAAGGATGATGAAGATGAAAAAATTCAATAAAGGCAGTATTTATGAGTTCTCAAAGTTTTAAAAATATTCGTACCCTACAGGACATTAAGCTGGAAAAGGCAAAAATCAGGTATGAAATGTTAATTGCCGAAAACAGGTTGTTGGACAGCTTTAATGCTGTGGAAAAACTGGTTACCATTGTATCCTTTTTCCGTCGTTTTGCTGCCGGCTTTGCTTATGCACAGCATTTTATCAGTAACTTTCATAAGTACCTGGAAAAGTTGATGTTCTGGAAAAAGGATAAGAACGAAGAGAGTGAAGAAGACGAAAAAAATTAACAAATGATTGAAACGCTTCTAAGAGCAGGGGTGTTTTACAAAATAAATAAGAATCCGGATGCATTCTTTACGAATCATCCGGTTTTTTATTTTCCGAAAGTAATTTTCAGGTTCACTATCTCAGGTTTGTTTCCAACCCTTACCGGTGGTCCCCATGTTCCAACTCCATTGGATACATAAGCATGCATATTGTCAATTTTGCCGTAACCGTAACTTAACGTAAAAATGGCAGATGTTACGTAATTCAACGGCCATAATTGCCCATGGTGTGTATGTCCTGAAAGCTGCAGATCGATGCCCAGTTCTGCTGCCGTTTCAATGTGATAAGGCTGGTGGTCAATAAGTATAAGAGGAAATTCCGGATCGGCCATTTTAACCAATTCACTCAGATCTTTTCTTTCCCGGCCGGCAAATCTGGGTTTATCACGGTCTTCACGCCCCAGAATGTAAAAACTGTCATTGATCTTTACCACACTGTCGCGAATGATTTTCAGCCCGTGTGATGTAAGATAGTTATAGGCCGGTTCTGCTCCGCCAATATATTCGTGATTTCCCAAAACCCCGTAAACACCCAATGGTGCATCAAGACGTCTGAGGGTTTCTCCGATGTTTTGCCGCAGCACGGGCTCAAGATCTTCATCCAGCACATCTCCCGCAAGGAAAATGATATCAGGGTTTAGGGCTTTTACTTTTTCAACAATCTTTTCAAAGTGCCCGTTACCGATAAGGGTTCCCAGGTGTATGTCAGACATCATAACGGCATTCAGTTCTTTCATGCCATTGGCCTGCTTGGAGATATGAATATTCAGTTCTTTAACACGAGGATTCAATGTATTGATATGTCCCAGCAATATTACCAGACCCACCACAAGGGCTGCCCCCGAAAACAGGTAGATTTTCACACTTTCATAATTTGAAGCAATGAACCTGGGGTAAAAAGGAATGATGTGATTTACAAGCCTTATAATATCAAAAAACAATACAACCAGAAAAAAGTATAACATTGCCGATAACCAGAACGATCCTGTCCATACCAAAACATCGCTGGCACCCGACAGGTATACCTTTTCAAGAAACCTGCCTGCCACGTATGTTAATACCAGTAACCAGAAAACCCAGGGGAAAATTGATTTGAAGATACTGCCATCAGGAAGAGCCTGCATGCCACGAATATATATGTAATAATTTACTGAACCATAGATCAGCAATACAATGGAGAAAAAGATAAGAAAAGCCATTTGCCTTGACATGTTTTTAAGTTTTGAGCAGTTAAACAGTCGAAAGTTGCTTTTGTTTTACTAACTAACAAAGACAACAGGGCTTTAAATATTAAAATTCCATAAATATAATGTTTAAAAATGCAAATTTATGAACATTGAATATTGTTGGGAGTTATTCAACTTGTCTGGATAATCATAAAATCGATAGGATTAAAATTCTCAAAAAAACAAAAAGAGTGTATGAACTTACAAGGAAAAGTATGTATAGTTACCGGTGCCACATCAGGTATTGGAAAAGAAACTGCCAAAGCCATTGCGGCTAAGGGAGCAACTGTTGTTTTACCCATTCGCGATTCTCTGAAAGGAGATATCCTGAAAGATGAAATATTGAAACAAAACCCCGATGCCATAATTGACCTTATGCATTGCAACCTGGCTTCTTTTGATTCCATAAGAAATTTTGTCAGGGAATTTAAAATCAAATATGACAAACTTCACCTGCTGATCAATAACGCAGGTATCTGGGAAACCAAAAGAAATCTTTCGGAAGATGGAGTGGAAATGAACTTTGCCGTAAATCACCTGGCACCATTTCTTTTAACCAATCTGTTACTTGATACCCTTAAAGATAGTTCACCGGCACGGATTGTTAATGTTTCCAGTGATGCACACCGAACCGGTAAGATCAATTTCGCTGATATTGAATTGGAAAAAAGTTTTTCAAGCTTTAAATCCTACAGCCAGTCGAAACTGGCTAATATTCTTTTCACCAAAAAACTTTCACAGTTATTGAAGGGCAAAGGCGTTACTGTAAACTGCCTGCATCCGGGAGTGGTTTCCACAGGGTTATTTGAGAAAATGCCCCGATTAGTTACCGCACTTATGAAGCCCTTCATGCTGACCCCCGCAAAAGGAGCGGAGACCAGTATTTATCTGGCCACATCACCGGAAGTTGAAAAAACCAGCGGGGAATATTTTGCAAAGAAAAAGCCTAAAAAACCTGCTCCCGAAGCGCTCAGGCAGGATGTTGCCAATAAACTCTGGGATGTGAGTGAAAAGTATGTGGGGCTTTAAAAACTGCAAATTTATCATGTTTCCCAGGGCTCTCTGATTACTGGAGTATGCCCTCAATTTTCATGCATTCAATACTTAGATTCAGGTAAGGAGGTTTTTCTTTAAATTTGCAGTTTTCAAAACCGGATGAAACTTGCATGAGCACCGAAGGCTCACAAAAGAGAATGAAAAAATATCATGCAAGTTCCATTTAACCAATTACTTAAATCAAATTTATTCGAATGAAAATGAAAAGAGAAGATGCCATAATTTTACTTCACCAATACGTAAAAAACCCCAAAATGATTGCCCATTGCCTGGCGTCGGAAGCGGTGCTGCGTGCCATGGCGGAGCGCCTTGATGAAGACCCTGATAAATGGGGGCTTGCTGGCTTACTCCATGACCTTGACGTGGAAATAACCCATGCCGACATGAAAGTGCATGCCATGGAAACTGCACGTCTTCTCAAAGAAAATGGAATAGATGATGACATTGTGGAAGCCGTTATGCTGCATAACGAATATGCATCACACGGGCGTGAACGCACTGAAAAATTTCATTTTGCCCTGGCTGCCGGCGAAACCATTACCGGCCTCATTACGGCCACTGCACTGGTTTATCCTGATAAAAAAGTACAGAGCGTAAAACCCAAATCCATCCTGAAAAGAATGAAGGAGAAGGCCTTTGCTGCCTCCGTAAAACGTGAAAACATCCTGGAGTGCGAAAAGGCAGGAATTCCTCTCACCGAATTTGTGGAACTGGCCCTGAATGCCATGAAGGAACTGGAGAAAGAGAGCCAGGGCTGATCAAAAAACGGGAATATAATTTCCGCTTGTCAGCGGGTATTTCAGACTTAAACTTATTCAGTTGATTCAGCCTTTTGAGCAGGAGCCAGGAAAGATAACAAGGTTTGGGATTGTAAAACCTCCATAGCTTTTGTAACTGCAGGATCGCGCTGGTTCATAACAGGGTAAAAGGCATCGTTACCGAAAATGTTCCTTCCGATGTAGGCCTTGATCTGGGCTTTTATCAGATCTTCAGCAACTCGGTATTCATCTTCTTTAAACGGAACACCTTCTCTCTCAGCAAAGTTTATGAAAGACTGTGCAATGTTGTTGACCTGGAAAGTCCGCACATAATTTTCTGCCGTGTCGTATTTTTTTATTCTGTCGCGGTTATTATCGGCATAATCAAATGCAAAACGATATATCAGTCCCCTGTTGGCCACTTTAACAAAATAGGGTGATCTTTCTTCGGTATTGAGAGGGATAAAAATATCAGGAGTTATGCCGCCCCCACCATAAACGGTTCTGCCACCGGTGGTTTCAAATCGGAGTGAGTCGTCATACCTGATGCTGTCGGGGTGCTCAAGTTCTCCGTCAAGAAATCGCTGCATAAAATCAGCAAAGTATTCTTCCGATCCGTTATCATAGGGTTTCTGAATGCTTCTGCCCGATGGAGTATAATACCGGGCTACTGTAAGTCTGAGTGCAGAACCATCGCTCAGTTGCACTTGTTCCTGCACCAGGCCCTTGCCGAAAGATCTTCTTCCGATGATAAGTCCGCGATCGTGATCCTGAACAGCGCCGGCAATAATTTCGCTGGCCGATGCCGACCATTCATCGATAAGGACAATCAGGGGTTGTGTTTCAAAACCACCGTTTCGGCGGGCATTGGCAACAGTTCTGGGTCGACTTCTTCCATCCGTATACACAATGAGAGATTCGGGTTGCAGAAACTCATCAGCCAGTTGAATAGCTGCATCCAGGAAACCACCTCCGTTTCCACGGAGATCAAGTATCATTTGCTCCAGTCCCTGTCTTTTTAGTCTTTCCAGGGCCATGCGAAACTCCTGATGTGTGGTGGCAGAAAACTGGCCGAGTTTTATATATCCGGTCTTGTCATCAATCATATAAGCGATATCGAGACTGTATGAGGGGATCTTATCGCGGGTTATGGTAAAACTCAGAAGGTCATCAACGCCCCGCCGCATAACCGAAACGTTAACCTTGGTTCCTTTGGGTCCTTTGAGTTTTCTTACCACATCCTGGGTTGCTATTTTTATTCCTGCAATCACTTCGTCTTCTACTTTAATGATCCTGTCGCCTGCTCTCAGGCCCACAGTCTCGCTGGGGCCTCCGGGAATGGGGTTGATAACCACTACCGTATCGGTCATCATATTAAACTCAATACCAATGCCTTCAAAACTTCCCATGAGGGGGTCGTTAAGTTCACGGAACGCTGAAGCGGGAATATAGGATGAGTGAGGATCAAGATTTTTCAACAGGTTAACAATGGCTTCTTCTGTAAGTTCCTCACGATTCACTGTATCAACATAAGATTCATTGATGTAATTGATAATGTCATTGATCTTGTCATAACGATCAAAGCCGATGGAGAAAAATTTCTTCTCCGCCGGCATCTGGCTCGTACGGTCAAAATTCAGGTTAAGTCCGAGAAGTACTCCCAGTGCAAGCACAATAGCAAAAAGAAATGGAAGATAGGCTTTATAATTGAAATTCTTCATTTTTATCGGGATTTTACTATAGCAACGATTCACAAGCCCGGCTTGTTCGTTTTTAGTTTTATTTTACAGGCAATAAACTCAATAACGCGAAATTACAGAGAAAAAAAGGGACTTGCTGTTATTTTTTATTAAATACTTCGCGGTTTTATGGTCCGTTGTAGTTTAAGAACAGATTCGCTTCCCGATTATTGCTCAAAGGAAATATTGAGGCAATCACCCTTCAGGGTTGTGTGAGTTTTTTACAAATCCGATATTACTCTTCAACTTCTGAAAAGCTGCCCTTGCAATGGGGGATCCGGTTTTCAGAAAATGTTTGCGGTAGGAAGGTTTATCCATTATGTCCCAGTCATTTTTACTCCATTGGCTGATGGCTGGTATTGGCTGAAATTCAGGTTCCATTGACGGCACAGCAAATTTGATGTTGTGCGGGCACACATCCTGGCAGATATCACATCCAAAAATATAATCATCAGTTTTATCCCTGAATTCGTCAGGAATTTCATCTTTGAGTTCAATGGTAAGATAAGAAATACATGATCTGGCATCAATAATTCCCGGAGCCACAATAGCCCCTGTGGGGCATGCATCCAGGCAGCGGGTGCACTTTCCGCACAGATCCTTTTCAAAAGGGATATCATAATCCAGTTCAAGATCGATAATGATTTCAGAAAGGAAAAAGTAACTCCCTTTTTTAGGTAAGATGAGA
>JAHYJP010000112.1 GCA_019429055.1 Bacteroidales bacterium | reverse complement strand
CCCGCAATAAAATTTATAAGCTGCTTTCAGTGTCCGGGGTTCCATTTTATGAAAAATGTTCTGTACATCCACCAGGTTTCGATTTTTAAGGTGGAAATCGATATCGCATCTGAGAAATTCTTCAATTAGCATGGGGACATCAAACTTGTTGGAGTTATAACCCGCAAGATCGCAATCTTTAAGCCAGTCAAAAAGTGATTTTGCAACTTGCTTAAAAGTGGGTTCATTTTCCACATCGGCATTTGTGATTCCGTGAATGGCAGTTACTTCAGGTGGGATAGGTATAGTGGGATTTATTCTGCGAAGCCTGGTTTCCGTGCTGCCATCGGGCATCACTTTATAAAAACAGATCTCCACAATACGATCTTTAACTACGTTGGTTCCTGTGCTCTCAATATCAAAAAAAGCAATGGGGCGTTTCAGGTTTAATTGCATGAAAAGAGATTTTGAATTTTTAAAATAAATTTCAGAAAAGTTTTTACTTTACCGGTTTTCCAAACTGCGAAATTAACAAAAATAGGGGGCAATAGCTTGCTTTGATATTATTTATTCCGGCAAGAAATTCAATAACTATAGCAAAAACGGGCAAAACATTAAAATTGTGCTGTTTTGCCCGAATCAGATAGCAAACGAATATTTATATGGTTTGATTTACATCCCAGTTTTGCAGGTATTCCCCGATTCGTTTAAGAGCCATTCCGCCCAGCGCCCCGTCGATGATCCTATGGTCGTAAGACATGGAAAGGTACATCATGCTTCGTATGGCAATGGTATCTCCGAGTTCAGTTTCAAGAACAACTGGTTTTTTCTTTATGGCACCGGTTCCGAGTATGGCAACCTGTGGTTGGTTGATAATAGGGGTTCCAAAAATGGTGTCAAACGTACCCAGGTTGGTTATCGTAAACGTGCCGCCTTGTATTTCATCAGGCTGTAATTTATTGTTGCGGGCACGAATGGCCAGGTCATTTACACTCTTGGCCAGTCCCAGCAGGTTCTTATGATCGGCATTTTTAATGACCGGAACGATGAGATTGCCGTCAGGCATTGCAGCCGCCATGCCAATATTGATGTTTTTCCTCAGAATGATATTATCGCCGCTAATACTTGAGTTTATCATAGGATAATCCCTCAGAGTTTTTGCAATGGCCTGGATAAAGATAGGTGTAAAGGTGAGTTTCTCACCCTCTCGCTGTTCAAAAACTTTTTTATACTTATTGCGCCAGTTTACCAGGTTGGTAACATCAATCTCAATGACAGAAGTAACATGCACACTTGTGTCTTTCGATGCAAGCATATGCTGAACAATGAGTTTGCGCAGGCGTGACATCCCGATAACTTCATCGCCTTTTTCAGGTTTAACATCAGGGGCGTGTGTGGATTTTTCAATTTTGATTGCCTGACCCGGACTGTCTGCTTTTTCAGCAGGTTTATCTTTACGGGCTTTTAAATAAACAAGAATATCATCTTTGGTAACCCTGTTGTCGTTCCCGCTTCCTTCAATATTTTCAAGTTCTGCCAGGCTTATACCTTCTTCTTTGGCAATATTTCTCACCAGGGGCGAGTAGAACCTGCCTGATGTTCCTTTTGCCGGCAGCGCCTGTGCTTCATCAGATTCCGGTTGCCCATTTGAAACAGTAATTTCAACAGATTTTTCGAATTTCTTTTTATCTTCTTTTTTTGTTTTACTTGCCTTATCTTCAGCAACTTCAGCAGTATCTTCACCTTCCATAGAGATTAAAGCAATCACTTTCCCGATTTCAACAGTCTCTCCCTCCTCGAAAAGAAATTCACTGATGGTTCCTTCCACCGGCGAAGGGATCTCCGAGTCCACTTTATCGGTTGCAATTTCAGCGATGGCTTCATCTTCAGCTATCTTATCGCCGGGTTTTTTTAACCATTTTGTAATTGTGGCCTCTGTAATGCTTTCGCCCAGTTTGGGCATAACGATTTCAAATTTTGCCATTGAGTAAATATTTTATCGTGTTCTGTATAATGTTTTACTGATTTAAATCAGATCATTTAAAATTACAAAATAAATTTCAGTACTGTAAAATCGATAACGTGGGTTGCAGCACAACGCACTTTAATCATTATAATCTCCATTTATAATTTTCTTCCCAGCATTCTGTAACCTTTTCTTATTATTCTGAAATCATTTTCAAGCCGGTAATCTTTGGCATATAATGTATTAAGATTGGCCAGGGTATCGGGGTCCAGGGTTTTATCTTTGAATACATCGGCCGGATTAAGAACCGATTTTTTGATGGAAGGTAGCTTGCTGTGATCGGCTATGGGGTTATAACCAACCCATGTTTTTTGTGAAATAATGACAGAAAAAATATTTTTGAAAAGTCCTGCCGGATTCTTTACCAGGAAAAGGTTTACGGGAAAAGTAATAAAAAGAATCCCCGAGATCATAAGGTCAAACAGCCGTTTGTTGCGTTTGTTGGCGGTTTGATTGATTGTATTTACATCTACTGTGTAAAAATCGCCAAAAGTATCGATGGAGTTGCTTCCAATAATGAACAGACTTTCAGGCGGGGCAATTTTAAAGTGTACTGTTTTGTCTTTCAATCCCGACATATGAGAAATAATGGCTTGTGATGACATTTCACTGGCACAGAAAATCAACTCATTAATATTGTAAACTTCGATAATCTCATTTAGTTGATTCAGCGTCCCCAGGAATCCTTCCTTTGCAGGTTTGTTTGTTTCGGTGCTTATCAGTCCGATAAACGCTGTGCTTCCACTTTGACGAAGCATAAGTGCAATACGTTCGGGCTCTTTACCTTTTCCGATAATGGCAACCCGTTTATTGAGATTACTGCTGATATTCAGGTTTTTATATCTGGCAAGGTGCCATATTATTCTGCTAAGCAGCATACTGGTAAGTGCCCACAATCCACCCAACAGGATCAAAGCCCTTGAAAATCGCATGGAAGTGGGTAAAAGAGCATAAACTACCAGAATTACCACCGTACCCAATCCTATTCCCCTGACAATTCTGAACAGCTTAAGAGGTTTGTCGTAGCCACCACTGATATAAACCGTAAAAAGCCATACAATAATGTACCCCGGAACAAAATAATACAAAAATTCCGGTGGGTAGTAGTTCTGTGTTGACTCCATTATGTGCGACTCCCAGTACTCTTTAATGTATAAAAAACCCGCAAAGATCAGCAGCGCATCAACTATGGGCGTTATGGCCCTTTTGAAAAAGCGGTTTAATATGGCAAGAAATGCCCGGAAATAGATGGCCAGGTGAATGAGAAATGAAAAAATACGCGCATTCTGTTTGCTGAAGTGTTTTTTGGCAAAAATGATCATTGCATTGTAAAACACAAAAACATAATTGATGCTGCTTTTTTTGGTGCTCTCTCCTTTGTAATGAATGATACGTGTTTGCGGGAAGTAATAATTTTTATATCCGGCCTGAATTATGCGCCAGGACAGGTCAATATCCTCGCCGTACATAAAAAAGGTTTCATCCAGATATCCCGTTTTCTCAAGTACAGATTTGCGCATAAGCATAAATGCACCTGACAGCACATCTACCGAATGGATTTTATCGTTGTCAAGATATCCCAGGTGATATTTTCCGAATATCCTGCTTTTGGGAAACAGTGTTGAAAGTCCGAATATTTTGTAAAATGCCACGGAAGGAGTGGGGAGGCCCCTCTTTGATTCGGGGAGGAATACCCCCTGTCCGTCAATCATTTTTACGCCAAGCCCGCCTGCATCGGGTGTTTTATCCATAAACCCCACAACCCTGGGGAATGTATTGTCTTCGACTACGGTGTCGGGATTAAGCAATAAAACATATTCCCCGGTTGCCTTCTTTATGGCCTGGTTATTGGCATGGCTGAAACCCGTATTTTCCTTATTGGCAATGAGTTTTACCTGTGGAAACTTTTCTCTGACCATTTCCACCGAGCCATCCACAGAATTGTTGTCAACTACAAAGACTTCCATTTCAAGGTCTTTTCCTGAAATGAAAACAGATTTCAGGCATTGCTCAAGGAAGTACTTTACATTGTAGTTTACAATAATAACTGATAGCTTCATTCTTTCATCCTGTTTTATCTGGGATTGGGAATAGTAAGTTGATAAGGTGTACGGTTCATGATTGACCGGCCAAGGGTAACTTCGTCGGCATATTCAAGTTCATCACCTATGGCAATACCCCGGGCTATGGCCGATATTTTCAGGTTCAGGTCCTGAAGTTTCCGGAAAATGTAAAAATTGGTGGTATCGCCTTCCATGGTTGTGCTCAGGGCAAGTATAATCTCCTGAACGGTATTATTTTTAACTCTTTCAACAAGTGATTGAATATTCAAATCATCTGGACCGATTCCATCCATGGGAGAAATGATTCCCCCAAGTACGTGGTACAAACCATGGTACTGGCCGGTATTTTCAATGGCGATGACATCCCTGAGGTCTTCCACCACGCAAATGATGCTTTTATCGCGCCGGGGTGAACTGCAAATATCACATTCTTCCCGGTCGCTGATGTTATGGCAACTTTTGCAATATACAACATCTTCCCTGAGCTTGCTTATGGCTTTGGCAAAATAATCCACATCTTCACGATCCTGTCTGAGCAAATGAAGTACCAGCCGGAGCGATGTTTTGCGTCCGATGCCCGGCAATTTCGAAAATTCTTCTACGGCTGTTTGTAAAAGTTTTGATGAGAAATTTTCCAAATGATGATCCTTTTGGGTTTAAAACATGCCAAAGATAATAATTGCAGTTAAGATAGCAGTGTAAAAAAAAGTTTGAATTTATATAGGATAGTGTGAACAAAATCCCGCAAGTTTTGTTTGTACCCAATTAACTTTATCATGATTAGTTGCATGATAAAAAAAATAATTCTGGGGTTAATAAATCATACGTTTATAGAATTATATTTTTATTTTTGAATAAGAAATTAAATTAAACCATTAAATAATCAATTAAACCTTTTAAATCCAAAAACAACCTTTATGGAAAACTACCTGATCTACCTTGTGCCCGTCATTGGAGTGGCGGCGATTCTCTTCACGTTTTATAAAACCGCATGGATAACAAAACAACCCCAGGGAAATGAGAAGATGATCAAGATATCGAATTTCATTTACGAGGGAGCCATGGCCTTTATTAAAGCAGAGTATAAGATCCTGGCCATATTTGTGGTATCCGTCGCCATATTACTGGCACTTACCACAGGCACCGAAACTTCGCATCCCCTGGTCGCATTTTCATTTGTTGCCGGGGCTTTTTGTTCCGGGTTGGCGGGTTTTATAGGATTACGCATTGCAACCCGTGCCAATGTAAGAACTACCAATGCTGCCCGCACCAGTTTGAACCAGGCACTTAAAGTTGCATTCGCAGGAGGTAGTGTTATGGGATTGAGTGTTGTGGGGCTCGGAATACTCGGTCTCAGCATCTTGTTTATCGTTTACGCGCAGATGTTTGGTGTTGAAAGTTTTGACTCACTGAATAAAGTTCTTTCCATAGTTACCGGGTTTTCTTTTGGCGCTTCATCTATTGCGCTTTTCAGCCGTGTGGGGGGCGGTATCTTTACCAAGGCAGCCGATGTAGGTGCCGACCTTGTGGGTAAGGTGGAAGCCGGTATTCCGGAAGACCACCCGCTGAATCCCGCTACTGTAGCTGATAATGTGGGTGATAATGTGGGCGATGTAGCCGGTATGGGTGCCGACCTTTTCGAATCTTATGTGGGTTCTATCATTGCAGCCATGGTTTTGGGTGCAGCATTTATGATAAGTCCTGATTTTATTGACGGTTTCGGTGGATTATCTCCGGTACTGCTTCCATTGTTCCTTGCCGGTGCAGGAATTTTTGCATCTATAGTAGGTACTTTCTTTGTAAGGGTTAAAGAAGGTGGTAATCCGCAGACAGCTCTCAATATGGGTGAGTTGGTATCGGCTGGGATCATGATCGTTTTTTCATACATCATAATTTCATTTGTGCTACCATCAAGCTGGGTTTTTACAGATCCTTTGTATACCGCCGCTGATGGTTCGCCACTGGTACGTGAAATTTCATCATTCAATATTTTCCTTGCTTCAATCATAGGACTTGTTGCCGGATTGATCATCGGTTATTCCACTGAATTTTTTACCGGATTAAATTATCTGCCGGTAAGAATCATAGCCCACCAGTCAACTTCGGGGTCGGCAACCAATATTATCAGTGGTTTGGGTATTGGTATGCTTTCTACCATTATTCCTATTCTTACCATTGCTGTTGCTATTGTACTTGTATTTCATCTGAGCGGGTTGTACGGAATCGCAATTGCTGCGGTGGGTATGCTTTCCAACCTGGGTATTCAGCTTTCGGTTGATGCCTACGGACCCATATCAGATAATGCTGGTGGTATAGCAGAAATGTCAGAATTGCCTGAGGAAGTCAGAGAAAAAACCGACAAGCTTGATGCCGTAGGTAATACAACAGCCGCTATTGGAAAAGGATTTGCTATCGGGTCAGCAGCTCTTACAGCATTGGCTCTATTTGGAGCATACATGACAGCTGCAAAAATTACAACCATTGATGTGTCCAAATCCACTGTAATAGCCGCAGTTTTCCTGGGTGCGCTGATGCCCTATGTGTTTTCTGCCCTTACCATTAAAGCGGTAAGCGATGCTGCGCAATCCATGATTGAGGAAGTACGCAGGCAGTTTCAAACCATTGAACCATTGAAAAAGGCTCTTGAAGTGATGAAAAGAAACAGCGAGCAGGGCACACACCAAAGCATGTACAGCGAAAAAGATATGAAAATCATGAATGATGCAGAAGGTACGCCGGAATACGGAAAATGTGTTACTATCTCAACCCGTGCTGCATTGCGTCAGATGATCCTTCCGGGAGTTATCGCTGTATCAGTGCCTGTTATAATCGGGCTTACCATGGGTGCAGAAGCACTGGGTGGCTTGCTTGCCGGTGTTACTGTTTCAGGTGTGCTGTTGGCAATTTTTCAATCCAATTCCGGTGGCTCATGGGATAATGCCAAGAAACTGATTGAAAAAGGTATTGTTTATAAAGGTGAGAAATTCGGCAAAGGCTCTGAAGCTCATAAGGCATCTGTAGTGGGAGATACTGTAGGTGATCCGCTGAAAGATACTTCAGGTCCATCTTTGAATATTTTGCTTAAACTGGTTTCTATTGTTGCACTCGTTCTGGCGGGTTCAGCATTTTGATATTCTTAATGATAGTTATTTTTTTAACCCATCTGTGCGTATAAGCATGGATGGGTTTTTTTAAAACTTTTTTACATTGTTTGTTGTTGTTGTAGTGTTGTATAATATGAACTTAATCAATAAATTATGAAGAAGATACTCCTCCTGATGGCTTTGATTCCATCAATAACACTGGCCCAGCGCGACTGGTCAAATATAGAAATAGAAGTAACGGAATTAGCTCCCGGTCTGCACCACCTTTTTGTAGCCAATGCCGTTTCAGTGGTTACATTTCATGGTATTGATGGTACTCTTGTGATTGATGCTGCCTATGAGCAAAGCGCAGAAGCACTTATGGATAAAATAATGAATCTGACAGATCAGCCGGTAAAGTACCTTATTAATACCCACCTTCACGCCGATCATACTGGTGGTAATAAAGTAATTGGAAGAGATGCTGATATTATTGCGCACCCAAGTGTTAAAGAATACCTTTCGCAGGAGCAACGAAGGGGAGATAATATCATTCCTGCTTTTCCCGAATATGCTCTTCCTGATATTCTGGTAGAAGATAATATGGACCTGGAATTCAATAGTGAAAGGATACAGATCACTCATTTACCAGGCGGACATACCGGAGGAGATCTGATCATTTATTTTCCGGGTGCCAATGTTGCTGTCATCGGCGATCTGCTATTTGCAGGTTTTTTCCCGTTTGTTGATACCAATAATGGTGGACATCCGGTTCATTTTATGGAAAACGTGGAAAGAATCATTAATCTTTTTCCGGAGGACGCAACTTTCGTAGGCGGACATGGTCCTGTTTTCAACCATAATGATCTGCAGAACTGGCATAACCAACTTGCTAAAACTTTTGTTGTGGTAAGAGAAGCAAAGGATCGCGGACTTAGTGTTGAAGAAATGAAAAATCAGCGAATCCTTCAAAATTGGGAAGAAATGGGAAGCTTCTTCATTACTGAAGACCGGTGGATTGAAACATTGTACCCGTTTCTTTGAAAAATATCCTTATTTAAGAATCTAACCCGGGATCTTGTCCCGGGTTTTTTTGTGGTTTATGGTTAAAATATATAGTAGATTGTAATTATTCTTTTATATTTTCTACTTATTTTAGCACACACCAATAACTTGCCACTGAAAATCATTTTGAAAACCAAAAAAGTACAGAAAATGAAAAGGATATTTTTATTAGCTTGCTTGTTTCTTATTTTTGAAAATCAGGCAGATGCAAACCCGGAAGAACTTAAAGTAAACAAAGTAACCATCTACAATGATGGTGCAGAAGTACACAGCAAGGCAACCGTTGCCCTTGAATCGGGTCGCAATGAGATTACCTTTAAAAGACTTTCGCCCCATATTGATCCGGCCACTATCCAGATAGCAGGGCAAGGGTTCAGGGTTTTATCCATTGCCCGGGGTATTGATGTGTTGAAGAATGACCAGGCATACAATGATTCGGTAAAATATTTTAAGAAGCAGATTGATGAACTGGAAACCCAAATAAGGGAAAAAACCACATTGATGAATATTCTTGAAAAAGAGGAACGAATTCTAACATCCAATCAGAAAATTACGGGAGAGGGTGGAGTCCAGCCGGTTGAAGTTCGCAATACTCTTGAATATTTATTTACCAGGGTTAATCAGATCGAACAACAGCGTTTTAATACTTCGGAAGAGATCAGGGAACTAAGGCAAAAGGTTAATGATCTTAAAGAAGCCAGCAATAAGCTGAAGAAGCCCGAAGAAGAATTGTTCTCAACGGTAACTTTTATTTTGCAGTCCGATCGTCGTGCAAAGGTGCCGGTCGAAGTTCGTTACTGGGTAAATCAGGCAGGATGGTTTCCTACCTACGATATTTTTTCCCGGGATGGACAGCTTGAAATTTCGTACAATGCCAATATCCGGCAGCAAACAGGATCCGACTGGAAGTCTGTTCATTTGATCATTTCATCTGCCAGTCCTTACAAAAGTCAGCAGGCACCACGGCTCTATCCTTTCAGATTGAATTTTGGCCGCAGAAGCACACCGCTTGCATCATTTGATAATATTGAAAGAGCCCACGACCGGGGTATATATTCAGTAAGAGGGAAAGTAATTGACGCAAATGATGGCCTGGAATTACCAGGAGTTACAGTAATTGTAAAAGGCACCACTGTGGGAACCGTAACCGATGTTAATGGCGAGTTCAATTTACAGTTGCCATCGGATGCACGTGTTCTTACCTTTAGTTTCATCGGGATGATAACTCAGGAAGTTGCTATTGACCGCAATTATATGAATATTTCACTGCAGGCGGATGTCGTTGCACTGGAAGAGGTAATTGTTACCGGTTATGGGGGTCAAGGCCACACACCAGGTGTAAGATTAAGGGGAATGTCATCTGGCTCTGCCCGCGAAGTTCCCGCCCCCCGTCCGCAGGCACCGCCGGTAGTATCGCTGGGTTATCAGACAAGTGTCTCATATGAGATGGATATTCCCTATAATATTCCATCATCCGATGAACCCTCACAGGTGGAGATCAATCGTATCACAATCCCGGCTATTATGCGCTACAGAGCTGTTCCCGTTATCGAAGAAGCTGCTTTTCTTACGGCAAGGATCTCTGACTGGGAGCAATATAACCTGCTTGATGGCGAAGCCAACCTTTATCTTGATGACCAGTTTATGGGGCGGAGCGTACTGGAAACCCGGTTTCTTGACGATACCTTAACCCTTTCGCTGGGGCGCGATGAGAGCATTGTAATTAAAAGGAAAAGACAACGTGAATATGAACAGAGAAGATTATGGTCTAATCGCACAAGAGAAGAAAGGATGTGGCACACAGCCATAAGAAATACAAAAAAAGAAAAGATCATGCTGGAGCTCCTGGATCAGATACCCGTTTCACAAACATCAGAAATAAAAGTAGAAATTATTGAAATTTCCGGAGCTGAAATGGATAAAGAAACAGGCATACTTACCTGGAATCTGGAGATCAATCCCGGTGAAACACGCGAAGTTATTGTACATTATTCGGTGGAATATCCGCGTAACAGAACCGTAAATCTGGATTGATTCAATTCGGATTTCTTTTCCTATTTTTGCCCTTTCATAAAAAGGTAGCAAAATATGTCGTCCACAATTATTCTCTTCAGCTTCCTGGTTTATACCTTGCTGATATTTGCCATTTCCCGGTTAACGGTAAGAAGGGCAAACAATGAAACCTACTTCTTGGGCAACCGGAACTCGCCCTGGTATGTGGTGGCTTATGGTATGATAGGTGCATCGTTATCGGGCGTAACTTTCATGTCGGTACCCGGACTGGTAAAAGAAGAAAGCTTCTCATATATGGTGCTGGTTTTTGGCTATCTGGCAGGCTATTTTGTGATTGCACTGATATTGCTGCCCCTTTACTACCGCCTGAATCTTACAACCATCTACACGTATCTTGAGAAACGATTCGGAATGGCTTCTTACAAAACCGGATCATTCTATTTTATGTTATCAAGGTTGATTGGCACATCATTCCGGATGTTCCTGGTGGTAAATGTGCTCCAGATTTTTGTTTTTGATCATTGGGGAATTCCATTCGGAGTTACAGTAGGATTGTTCATGGTCCTGATTCTTCTTTACACTTTTCAGGGGGGAATCAAAACAATTGTGTGGACTGATACCCTGCAAACTACTTTTATGATCTCAGCAGTAATTATTACCATTTTTATTGTTGCCAATACCTTGGGTATGAGTCTTGGTGAACTTTGGAGCGAAGCTTCATCAAAAGGGTATACACGAATGATGATCACGGATATCAACGATCAGCGGTTTTTTCTCAAGCAGTTTTTTGCAGGGATGTTTATTACCATTGTAATGACAGGTCTTGACCAGGATATGATGCAGAAAAACCTGAGTTGCCGCAATCTTCGTGACGCACAGAAAAATATGTTCAGTTTTGGTTTTATTCTCATCCCGGTCAATTTTATTTTTCTGTTTCTGGGTGCCGTATTGTGGCTGTATGCCGGAAAGTATGATGTTAGTCTTGCCCAGACCTCCGATGATCTTTTTCCCACTATTGCCTTGCAGTATCTGAGTGTGTTTGCCGGATTAACATTTTTCTTCGGTCTGATCTCCGCAGCCTATTCCAGTGCCGATGGCACTCTTACAGCGCTTACTACAACATTTGTGATTGATTTTCTGGGTTTGAAAAGAAAGCCGGGTGTTACAGAAGAACAAATAAAAAGGATACGCTATATCGTACACATCAGCTTTGCCATAATTGTGTTGTTTATCATTATTGGCTACCGTGCCATAAACGATACCGCACTTATCAGCAAGCTGTTTACCATTGCAGGTTACACTTATGGGCCATTGCTGGGTTTATTCTTTTTCGGCCTTTATATCAAACGGCAGGTAAGGGATAAATGGGTACCTGTTGTATGCGTAATTTCACCATTGCTGAGTTATTTGCTTAGTATAAATTCCGAACAATTGCTCTGGGGTTACCGGTTTGGGTTTGAGATATTGATTGTTAATGGATTGATTACCTTAATGGGGCTTCTTTTGATCTCAAAAGGAAAATACTCCACTTGATTTATTTATTGAACTGTTTATTCCGGTTTCCGGAATCATTGAAAAACATTTCAGTTTCTTTTCCTTTTCTTTTTCATATTATCTATATATTAAAGCGTAAAAGCCTGTATTCCAGATATTAATGTAGGTGAAAATAATTTCAAAAAAATACATCTATATGTGTTTTGTATTTAAAAAAAGTTTACTATTGCGATGAGTTTCAGGCTTTGAGTAAAATTGTGGAAACGCACTATATTCAATACTTTTGAGACCATGGCCTTTAAAATTTTGTCACACTTAATCGTTCTTTTAAGTAAAAAAAGAAATGAAAGCTTCCGAGCTTCAACCCAAGGTTGCCGTTTCCGGCGGAAATGGTACTCCTGAGGCCGATGAACCTGACGAACCTCCCAGTGGTTTGTCTCTGTCAAAGCCTGTAGTAAACACAAACAATGAGCTGGTCATCAGCGATCGCTCAATGGCTTTTCTTCAACGTTATTTTCCTGATGCAACACCCAAAGACTGGAACAACTGGCAATGGCAGTTGAGAAACTCTTTTACCGGTTTACAGTCATTATCGCGTGTATTGCATCTTTCAGAAAATGAGATCCGCCCGCGTCCGGGCTTTCACGACAACCTGCCAATAAGGATTACTCCCTATTATGCATCATTGATGGACCCCAATGACAGTAATCAGGCATTGAGACGAACAATGATCCCCGTGCTTGATGAGTTTCTTGTTAGTCCGGGCGAAGCTTCTGATCCGCTTTCTGAAGAGCATGACAGCGTTGCACCAAACCTTGTGCATCGTTATCCTGACCGTGTGTTGTTCCTTGTAACAGGCTTCTGTGCTTCCTACTGCCGCTATTGCACACGCTCACACATGGTTGCTTCACAGAAATGTCACCAGGGTATTCATGCATGGCTTCCTGCAATCAATTATATCAGGCAGCATGAAGAAGTCCGTGATGTATTGATCAGTGGGGGGGATGCACTTACCATGTCCGATAAAAATATCGACTTTCTGCTTAAATCGTTGCGCAGTATTCCTCATGTTGAGATTATCCGAATTGGCACAAAGGTTCCCATGGTTCTGCCACAAAGGATTAACAGGTCGCTTGTAAATATGCTGAAAAAGTATCATCCACTGTTTATCAGTGTGCATGCTACACATCCCGATGAAATTACACCTGAAAGCTCACAGGCGCTGCAAAGACTTGCCGATGCAGGAATACCCCTGGGTAGCCAGACAGTTCTTCTTAAAGGGATCAACGACAATGTACCTGTAATGAAAAGTCTTATGCATGAATTGCTTAAAAACCGTGTAAGACCCTATTACCTCTATCAGTGTGATCCGATTCTGGGTTCCGCCCATTTCCGTACTTCGGTTGCCAAAGGACTGGAAATCATAGAAGGACTTCGCGGTCATACTTCTGGTTATGCTGTGCCCCATTACGTTATTGACGCGCCCGGCGGAGGTGGAAAGATCCCCTTGCTTCCCGATTATTTCCAGGGCAAAGAAAACGGTAATGTTATTCTGAGAAATTTTGAAGGAAAAAGGTTTGTTTATCCGGATTGTTAGAAAAGACAGGAGACCGAAGTCCCCAGAGCCAAAGGCGATTCGGGAACCGAAGACCCGAGACCGGAGAATGTAAAGCGCAAAATGCAAAACGCAAAACACAAAACGCATTTAGTTTG
>JAHYJP010000111.1 GCA_019429055.1 Bacteroidales bacterium | reverse complement strand
TAGGTAGTTTCCTTTCCGCTGAAGGTAATGGCCTGGATTACGGTATTTTTTCCGTAATAACCTCCTGAAAGATAGTAAGAACTAAGATCAGAAAAGGCCCTGTCGATATAACCATCGGATGTAATTCTCGACAATCTTCCGTCAAAAGCCCAGTTGTTGGCTAGCAACCCGGTACCGAAATTTGCTGTGTTACGAAGGGTATTAAAAGACCCACCACTGGAAAAGATCTCGGCATAAGGATCTCTGTTCAGCCCGGTGGTATTAAGACTTATGGTGGCCCCAAATGAAGCTGCACCCTGGGTACTGGTGCCTACTCCTCTTTGTATCTGAATGTTTTCTGTTGAAGAAGCAATATCCGGCATGTTTACCCACCATACTCCGTGCGACTCAGAATCATTCAGCGGAATACCATTGAGAGTAACATTAATCCTGCTGTTATCACTACCCCTGATGTTCATCCATGAATAACCCACTCCGGCACCGGCATCTGAGCTC
This sequence comes from Bacteroidales bacterium, assembly GCA_019429055.1. Taxonomy (GTDB): domain Bacteria; phylum Bacteroidota; class Bacteroidia; order Bacteroidales; family UBA7960; genus SKVR01. The sequence goes on along the minus strand of JAHYJP010000111.1, from coordinate 12,974 downwards.
GTTATCAGGCTGGGAGTCATATTCAGCAGAAACGGAATATCCTGACCCAGATTGCGGCCCATGATCTCATCTCCGGAAACATTGGAATAGGTTGAGGGTGTGCGGCTATCAGCCCTTGTAGCGCTTACTATTACCTCCTGCGAAAGAATAGCTAAAGGCTCCAGAAGTATTTTCAGACTTACATTCTGATCAAGATTTACTTCAATTTTACTGGTACTATAGCCGACGTAGGAAACTTTAAGGGTGTAGATTCCTTCATTAACATTATTGAATTGAAAAATACCATTACTGTTTGAGTGTGCACCGTGGAATGTACCTTCAATAATTACATTCGCTCCCGGCAGCAAACTTTTGTCTTTTGCATCTCTGACGGTTCCGCTTAAGGAAAGCTGCGCAAACAATGGCACTGCTGAAATTAACAATGCCAGCCATGCTGAAATTCTTTTCATTTTTTTGATTGACTTTAATGGATTTAACTTTTGGAGGCTAATAGGGGAAAAAGCCTCCTTTAGCTTTTCCCGTTCCCTTCGCCGGCATTACCCGGATCAGGTTCAATGGGTTTGATCTCAGCCCGTTCTTTGGGGCACCCCTATTTGGATATACATACAAATATAACAGGTTTTTACCAATTATGAAAAGAAACCCGGAAAAGGATTGGGAATTTCTTCCAACAAATCGGCCTATTTAAGTAAATTTGCCCAATACAATTCATTGAATATGCCCTTTAATAAGCTGTACGAATCTTTTTCGTCAGATCCAAATCAAAATTCCTTCTTATGAAGATCCTAATAATCAACGGACCTAACCTGAACCTGCTTGGAACAAGAGAAACTTCCATTTACGGAAATACTTTTTTTGAAGATTATTATCAAAAATTAAAAGAAACTTACAAAAATGTTGAACTGGAATTCTTCCAGAGTAATGTGGAGGGAGAAATCATCAACAAACTTCACGAAACGGGCTTTACCCATGATGGCATAATACTGAATGCCGGAGGTTATACTCACACATCCGTAGCCATAGCAGATGCTGTTTTGGCCATTAACACCCCTGTGATTGAAGTCCATATAACAAATATTTTTGCCCGGGAAGGTTACAGACACACATCTTTTATTGCTCCGGCATGTAAAGGAAGTATTGCAGGTTTTGGTTTGCAGGGCTACAAACTGGCCATAGAGAGCTTTCTTTCGGAAGAAAATTTCTGAGCAAACATTTATAATGCAAAGGAATTTCTCTACAATTCGGAGAAGTGAGCGGGATTGAGATCAGAAAACTTTTTCACTCTTAAAATGAAAAACCTTTTAACGATACTTCTTTTATAAACAGGCCATACTTTTTTATAAGGAAGATCCTTCCCCTGATTCCGGGCTTTTCTGAGATTTTTAAGTACTGATAATACTGCCCTGTAAACTGCCCATGAATCTCTTACGTGTCCTTTAAATAAAAACTGAACTGCAGCTATTTTATCCAGGATAATTCTCTTGAATAACAATGGGTAAAAAACGGATGCAGGAAGATTTTTAGCAAGCAATAACATGTTATTTCTGAAGTTCAGATAGGTTTTTCTGGGATTATTTTTAGGTAACGTTCCACCTCCTACATGAAAAACCTTTGATTCGGGGATGTACATTATTTTTTTGCCAGTCCTCTTTAATCGCCAGCAGAGGTCAATCTCTTCCATATGTGCAAAAAAACTATCGTCGAGCGCACCGGCTTCAAAAAAGTCAGCAGCTCTTACAAACATGCACGCACCGGTTGCCCAGAATATTTCAACTGCATTATCGTACTGCCCTGTATCCTGCTCAAGATGGCTAAAAACCCTGCCCCTGCAGAAAGGATAACCCAGGTAATCAATAAAGCCTCCGGCTGCACCGGCATATTCGAAATATTCAGGTTTGTAATAAGATAATATACGGGGCTGGCATGCAGCAATGTCGCGGTTGGCATCCATGGCATTAACAACAGGCTCAATCCATCCGCTACTCACTTCAATATCCGAATTCAAAAGGATAAAATACTCAGCTTTTATTTGCCGCAGAGCACGGTTATAGCCACCTGTATAACCGTAATTTCTACCCAGTTCAATGAGCTTAACATCAGGGAAGGATTGAGACAGAAATTCAACAGACTGATCGGTCGAACCGTTATCTGCAACAAAAACTTCTGCATAGGAAGGGTTATGCTTTAGTACAGTTGGAAGGAACTTTTCCAGAAACTTTTTGCCATTCCAGTTTAAGATTACTACTGCAAGTTTGAGTTCTTCCATCCTTTTTTATCAACCCATGCGGGTCACCTTGTTTATGTTACTAAGGAAAAATTACGATCTGGAATCACACTATTGTTCAGTAAACCTGACTCGCGGATCAAATATGGCTGCAAAAACAACTTATCAAAGGTAAACAAATCCTGATATTTATCATATAACCCTGTGTATTGTCAATCAAATTACCTGTCAAAATGCTGATATAAGGCATCTTACATATCAAACAAAATTTTATTTGATGAAAAAATAAATTCCCTTGCCGGAAAAATATTTTTTTGTACTTTTGCCCCCGGAGAGATGGCAGAGTGGTCGATTGCGGCGGTCTTGAAAACCGTTGAGGGTAATACCTCCGGGGGTTCGAATCCCTCTCTCTCCGCAATATGAAAAATATAAAAAAGCCGGAGTCTCACGATCTCCGGCTTTTTTTATGTTATGAAATCAATGGTTGCTATTTCCTTTTCAAATCACAACAGCCAAACCCAAGATGATTTAACTCACCAAAACCACTATTTATACCAATTCTCAGAAGTTCGACGGGAGCTGAAATTTCAAAATCAAATAGATAACCCTTGACGGATTTCTGATGCGGTGAACCGGTATTAATTTTTACAATTTTTGCTTTGGGTTTTCCAATTAATTTAAACTTGAGGTTTTGAAGATCAGAAAGCCCTTTACCGGGTTTTCCCGACATAAACTTTACCAGGTTTGCATACTTGAAAAGCAGGCTTTTTATAAACGCCTTGTCAAATCCTTTTTCATCAGGAGCCAGAAAGCGGCTGTCCTGCAAATTTCCATCGGAGATCAGCATGGGCGACAAACAGCTTAACAAAATGCTTTTCCCTTTCTTAATTGAAGGCTCAGGGATTTTTTCAAAGGTTTCAACCCGAAAGGCAACCTTCCCTTTCTGGTCTCCGATTTTGAACTCCTGTTTCTCAAATATTTTTCTCAGGAAATCTTCTATTTGTGCATCTGCATAAAATGAAATCAACATTTCTGCATGATCCTGTTCAACCACCAGCTTATTTTCGTGGTGCTTATGAGCACCGAATAATACATCTGAGAATGTATACAATCTATACTCTCCTGATGCATCAGTATAGCCTTTGCCTTTTAACCAGGCAGAAAAATCTGCATTTTCAAAATGCAGCATTTTGTGAATCCAGGCAGAAAATTCGCTCTGGTAGTTTTCCGGCAGATAAAATGGTGACTCTCCAAGTAGCCTGAAACTAATTTTGAATCGCATAACAAAAAAATAAAATGTTTATTTGATAAGTAGACAGGTTATTATATATCAACAGCCCAATGACCGGCTGATGTAACTTCTGTGGTGGGCAATAACCGTATCCGGTATCTCTGATAAATAGCTTCATACCAGAGTTAAATTGAAGCTTTCTGAAACATCCGAAATAAAATTCAGATTAAATAAATAATTCCTGTAACTATCACATAAAAATAATCAATTAACCAACAATTATGAAATAAAACGCAGGAAAATATTCCATAAAGTAATAAAAAAGCCACATGGAAATTCCAGGTGGCTTTTTCAAAATTTCAGGAAAGTGCTTCGTTATCTTACGAGCTCCTGGAATTCTGCTACATTAAAGTAACGAATAAATTCGCGGTCTTTTTTAGCTTCTTCCTTTAAGGCAGGATTAAGCTGAACTGCTCTTCTGAGATTTTGGAATACCATAGTATTGTTTTCTCTTCTTGCACCGATAACAGCTTTCAGGTAAGCTACCTGAGCGCTTTCGGGAGCGCAGTCAAGATTTGTCATTGCAGCTGATTCATTTCCTGCAAGAAGATGAGCTAATGCTATATTGTAAGTACAGGTACGACCGGCAAATGAACTAACAGCAGCCGGGTAGTCACCTTTAATAATCATCAGGTTACCAATATTGTAATTAACCCTTACTCCTTGAGCCTGTGCAGCTTCAAAATATGATTGAGCATTTTCATAATCGCCCTCCCATAGTGCAACAACACCAAGATTGTTCAAAACATAACCGGTATTGGGTGCAAGTTGGTTGGCTCTTTCAAGTTCTTTGGCAGCTTCTTCACCATTTTCCATTTTCAGGTATACATAAGCAGCATTGTTAAAGCCTCTGTAGTCTTGTGGGAAATGTTGCTGAGCAGCTTTATAGATAGCCAGCTGTGTTTGAAGATCGTCAGTGAGAGTTGCAGCATACAACAATTCTTTATTATCAAGTTGTGAAGGATCTGAAGTTGAGAACATTGCGATCTCTTCATCAGTTTTCTTGGGTTCAAAAAGAGTTACAACGATTTCACCACGACGAAGGGGTGCAAGGAGATTTTCAATTTCAGCATAGATTACTGTCATATCCTTAATTCTTCTTTCCCTTTCTGCGGGGGCCAGTTGAGAGTTAATAACATTTGCGATGGCTTGCTTATCGCGCAAATCAGATGCATTAAGTACTTTCATGAAACCGTCAAAGTCTTCTCCTTTGGCAGTAACCTTAAGGTCGGGTCTTTCAATATCTTCGCCCAGTTCTCTTTGCAATGTGCGGAAAAGATTATTTACATAACCTTCAACAGCTGTTGCCCTGTTTTCAGATAACTTCTCGTTGAATGCAACTTCTCCTTCAGGAGATGCCCATGCATTTACTTCAACAGATTGAATTTCCCATTGTCTTTTGAGAAAATCCTTGAGATCTTCAATTTTTTGCTGATTCGCAGCGTCGCGGTTCAGGGGTAGTCTCCAGTTAAGGTTATGCCTCATGTATTCGAAATAAATATCGGCACTTTGCGAAACAGTAGTAACTTTTTCATACCCATGGGGTGCAAGTGCGAGATCCTGACCTTTATCAACTCTTTGAGATGTGTTGATAACGCCATCTGCAACTTTTCTGTCGGGCAGATTTACGTAGGCATCTTCTCTGCCTTCACGATAAACCCTTGCACGGATTACCAATTCTGATTCCAGCATACCTTCTTCAAAAGCGACTTTCTCATTCATTGATAAATTAGTATCAGCACCACGATTTACCAAAGTGCCCTGGCCGCTGGTGCGATCGCCTCTGAGAATATAAGTTCCCATTTCTTTTTCACCACCTTCAAATTTCAAAACAGGTGTAAGTTCAAGCTTTGCACGGCGATGGAAGTACTTGTCACTAACGCGTCCGTTTACATTAACGGCTACTTCGCCTCCATGGTTTTCAAGGGGATTAACCTGCGATGTGTAGGTTATATTATCGCCATAGTCCCTTATCATTTTATTCAGGCCACAACTGCTGAAAAATGCCGCTGAAACGAGCAGCACAAACAAAAATTTTACGTTGATGTTCTTCATAGTTTTCAATTTATAGATTAATCTGTTTGGGGTTTCTACTTAATTAATTACTGCTTTTTAACTAATAAGTTTCACAAATATATAAAAAATTATGCGCTTATAACCAATTTACAGGCTTTGTTTGGCTTAATACAGACTTTTATGGGTGTAATTCTTTATAGAAAGCAACTGCAAAGTAACGAAAAATATGATTAAGACTTCAATAATTATTGATGTTTTATGCAAAATGTTTGATTTTTTTTCCAATACCTGTTCAATGAACCGAAAAATATCTCAAAACATTATTAATCAATGAAAAAACAATTCAGTCATGTTACATTTCGGGCTTATTTTCAAGTGCTTTGAATTAAAAAGATTTTCCAAATTTATTTTGCCAAAAATAAAATTAGACTTACATTTGCACTCCTTTTTAGCAAGGCCCGTTCGTCTAGGGGTTAGGACGCCAGGTTTTCATCCTGGTAGCAGGGGTTCGATTCCCCTACGGGCTACAGTTAACAGCAAATTTAGAGACATTACGATAAATAATTTTTATTATGGCGAACCATAAATCCGCAAAAAAAAGAATCAGGTCAAACAACACCAAGAGGTTGCGCAACCGTTATTATGCTAAAACTACCCGCAATGCGGTGAAAAAACTTCGGATGACCACCGATAAAGGTGAGGCACAGGAAAAGCTTCCCAAAGTTATTGCATTGTTGGATAAACTAGCCAAAAAATCAGTTATTCACAAGAATAAGGCTTCCAACCTTAAGTCGAAACTGACCAGGCACGTAAATAAACTTTCATAATTTTATCGCTGCAACAGATATTCGGATTTAAAAATTTACGTTGCAGTATTTAAAAAATGGCCCGTTCGTCTAGGGGTTAGGACGCCAGGTTTTCATCCTGGTAGCAGGGGTTCGATTCCCCTACGGGCTACAACAAGGCTTTTGCTGATGTAAAAGCCTTTTTTTTATGCCCGATTTTCAGTAAATTCGTTTAAACGGTATTTTTTATGACTGAGATAAAGGATTTTAACGGAAAACCAGCACCCAAAGGGATAAAGTCGTGGGCCACCGATGACCGCCCCAGGGAAAAACTTCTGACCAAAGGCCCCCCGGCTTTGAGTGATGGGGAATTGCTGGCCATTCTTATCGGATCAGGTACACGTGAGCTATCTGCAGTAGACCTGGCAAGAAGCATTCTGGCATCGGTTCACAATAGCATTTCTGAACTTTCACGTTTGAGTATTAAAGAACTTATTAAATTCAAAGGAATAGGTGAAGCCAAAGCCATCAATATTGCCGCAGCCCTTGAAATCGGCCGCCGGAGAAGACTAAACGACAGCCTTCAGAAAAGAAAAATACTTTCCAGCAGAGATGCATTTGAAATTATGCACCCCCTGCTGAGCGACAACAACTACGAAGAATTCTGGATCATTACTCTTAACAGGGGAAATATGGTTAAAAGAACCATTAGAATAAGTGAAGGCAGCCTGACAGGTACCGTAGCCGATCCAAAAAAAATATTTAAACTCGCGCTGGAAGATAACGCAGCTTCTGTAATACTTTGTCATAATCATCCCAGTGGCAATCTTACTCCCAGCAGTAAAGACAACGAAATTACCCGGAAATGTAAAAGTGCAGGTTTATTTCTCGATTTACCTGTACTTGATCATATCATTATCGGTACCGATAATTATTTTAGCTTTGCCGACGAAGGTTTACTCTGAAAATATGTTTTATCTTTATCAAAAAATTAAGTCAGAGATAAAATGGTCCTGATATATACTCCCAGGGTAACCAACCGGATACAGTATATCGTAAAATTTTTAATTGGTGAGATTTGCGGATTTGATTACGCCGTAACTTCATCAAATGATGTCTTCATTAATTTCAAGGGGGCAAAAATCAATTATTCTGACAGAAACTTACCGGGCGATTCCATCAGAATGCATCCTTCAGGATTTCTTACTGAAAAAGGCATCAGGGAATTTACCCCCCGGATCAGAATACATGATTCATACCCGGTACTTTTCCCCAACGAAAGCAATCAGAAATGTGACCTGGGATATGATCTTTTTGCATCTGCTTTTTTTCTCGTAAGCAGATATGAAGAATATCTTCCTTTCCTGGAAGACCGATATGGCAGATTTGAAGCCGACCAGAGTTTTGCCTATCAGAACGGGTTTCTGGATGTACCCCTGGTTGATATCCAGACACTTGATCTTAGAAACAAGCTTTCAGAGATGTTTAACCTGCCGGCACAATCAGCCAGAAAATTCACTTTCATTCCAACCTACGACATTGACATTGCTTACGCCTACAAAGGAAGAGGGCTATCAAGAAACATAATGGCTGTTGCGAAGGATATCCTGACCTTTGATTTCAATAACCTGAAGAACCGGATAAAAGTATTGACCGGTAAAATGCCCGATCCTTATGATACTTATGAACTTCAGCTCTGGCTGCAGAAAAAGTATCAATTAAATCCTGTTTATTTCTTCCTTTCTGCCCGCTTCGGCCCCAGAGATAAAAACATATCCATCCATTCCAGACATTTTTACCATCTCATTAAGAAGCTCGGAGACTATGCCGAAACCGGTATCCATCCATCCTTCGCATCGCATTACAAAAAAGACAGGTTACTTGAAGAGATAAAAACCCTTGCAAGTGTTTCGAACAGCAATATTGAAAAAAGCAGACAGCATTATCTTAAAATTAATATTCCGAAAACTTACCTGGATCTGATCCGTTATAATATACTGAATGATTATTCAATGGGGTTTGCATCTCATACCGGATTCAGAGCCGGTACCTGTACTCCGTTTCATTTTTTTAATCTGAATGAAGAAACCGAAACCCGCCTGAAGATATTTCCTCTGGCAATTATGGATTCAACTCTAAGGGATTACATGAAACTCGATACACTGCAGGCACGCAAAAAAATAAAAACAATTATCGATACGGTGAAAAAATTTAATGGTACATTTATCAGTTTGTGGCACAACGACGCTCTCAGCAATAACCAGGCATGGGAAGGATGGAGAGACGTTTATATTTACCTGATTGAGGAGGCAACAAAAAATACCTGAACCGGATTAGTGGTAAGGAATTTTACAACAGAAAACTGCAATGATTAAATATCTTCCGCATAACGAAATTGACTTTGAGAAATGGGATCAATGTATTGAGAATTGCCTCAACGGTATTATTTACCCTTATTCATTCTATCTGGATCAGGTTGCACCTGGCTGGGATGCTCTCATCAGTGGAGACTATGAAGCTGTAATGCCTCTGCCCCACCGCAAAAAAGCAGGGATCAGCTACGTTTACCAGCCGTTCTTTGTGCAACAGCTGGGAGTTTTCTCACCGCAGCCGGTAAATAAGGAGATGGTAAACGAATTTATAATGAGTATTCCCGGAAAATTTCGCTTCGTAAACTATAATCTCAATACCTATAATAAAGTCGATTCATCGGATGATTTCCTTGTAAGTGAAAGACCTACCTATGAGCTTGATCTTATTTCTCCCTATGAAGATATCAGGAAAAAATATTCTGAAAATACCATAAGAAATCTTAAAAAGGCCGAAAAATCGGGAGTTTTTGTTACCAGGAGTTCTGCACCTGACGAAGTTATTCATGCATTCAGAACTTACAGAGGTAAAAAGATCAAAAATCTTGACACTCCAGAGTACCTTATGCTCAAGCACCTGATCTATTCGGGCATTCACAGGGGAAATGCCTTGGTTTATAATGCATACACTGTGCAAAACAGTTTTTGTGCAGGCGTAGTATTTTTTCATTCGCACAAAAAATCCATACTCATTTTTTCGGGCAGCACTCCTGAAGCAAGAAAAAACGGGGCCATGACAGCAATCATTGATCAGTACGTTAAAGATTATGCTGAAAAAAATATCACACTTGACTTTGAGGGCTCTATGGATAAAAATCTTGCAAGGTTTTATCGTGGCTTCGGTTCAAAAGAATGTTTATATTTTCAATTGACAATCAATAATTTTCCATTAATTTTAAAGCCTCTGGCCAAGTGGTATTTATGGTACAGGGAAAAATCAAACCGTAGCTGAATAACTAATAAACAAATACCCCATGATACATATATTGGAAAATCAGGAATCTTTAATTAGCCAATACATTGCAGAGGTCAGAGACGTAGAAATACAAAAGGACAGTATGCGATTCAGGAAGAATATGGAGCGGCTCGGAGAAATTTTTGCCTACGAAATAAGCAAAAAACTGAACTGGGAAAACAAAGAAGTAATTACCCCTCTGGGTGAAGCTCAATGTAAAGTCCTCAAGGAACAACCCGTAATTGCAACCATACTCCGGGCAGGCCTTCCAATGCATCAAGGTATTCTCAATTATTTTGACCGTGCAGAAAATGCATTTATTTCAGCGTACCGCAAGCATCATAAAAATGGAAGCTTTACCATACAAATAGAATATGCATCATGCCCCCCCATAGATCAAAAAATACTGATCCTGTCTGATCCGATGCTGGCCACAGGTGCATCAATGGTACTTACATACAAGGAGTTGCTTTCGAAAGGCAAACCTGCGCATACACACATTGTTTCCATACTGGCCAGTGCACAGGGTATCGATTACGTAAAAAAACACCTTCCATCAGGTAGTTTTACTTTGTGGGTGGGAGCCGTTGACGATGAGCTTACAGCAAAAGCATATATAGTTCCCGGACTTGGAGATGCCGGAGACCTGGCATACGGAAGTAAACTTTAAGAAATGAAGCAGGTTGTAACCTTTGAAAATATCAAGATTTCCATCAGCTCCATTCGCAGTCATTTATTGCGTACCTTGCTGACCATTCTGATCATTGCTTTTGGCATAATGGCAATTGTTGGAATCCTTACATCCATTGATTCGATAAAGGCATCCATCACAAGCAGCTTTTCACGTTTGGGAGCAAATTCGTTCTCCATACGCAACCGTGAAATGGTAGTGATGGGCGGCGGTAGTCAACCCCAGACATTCAGGTATATAACCTACAATGAAGCTATAAACTTCAAAGAAAGTTTCCAGTTTCCTGCTTCAGTATCAGTATCTGTATGGGGAACGGGTTCGGCAGTGGTAAGGTACAGATCAGAGGAAACCAATCCAAACATAAGTGTCACCGGCTCGGATGAGAATTATATCATTACCTCCGGTTATGAGCTGGAATCCGGAAGAAACTTCTCACCCTGGGAGCTGGAAACCGGTGCCAATGTGGCTATCATCGGCGGGCAACTGGCCCGGAACCTGTTCAAACAAAATGAGAACCCGCTGGGTCAGTTCATCAGCATCGGAAATAACCGGTACCAGGTAATCGGAGTTTTGAAGGAAAGAGGAACCAGCTTTGGATTCAGTGGAGACCAGAATTGTATTATACCACTGATGGCCGTAAGACAAAACTTTGGCCGTCCCAACATGAATTTCAGCATCAATGTAAGTACCCATAATATTGCTGATCTTGAAACAGCTATAAGCGAGGCAACGGGTATTTTCAGAATTGTGAGAGGATTGCGCCCGGGAGAAAAAAATAATTTTGACATCAGTAAAAGCGACAATATTGCCCAGATGCTTATCGATAATTTAAAGCTTGTAACCATGGCTGCAACCATTATCGGTATCATTACGCTGATGGGTGCGGCTATTGGCCTGATGAATATAATGCTGGTATCGGTAACTGAAAGAACCCGCGAAATCGGGATAAGAAAAGCATTGGGAGCAACCAGAAAAACCATTAAACAGCAATTTCTGGCCGAAGCCATTGTAATTTGCCAGTTAGGGGGTATTGTTGGTATTATTTTCGGAATAATTGCAGGTAATACGATCTCATTCCTGATCGGAAATCCTTTCATTGTTCCATGGCGGTGGATCTTTGCAGGGGTGGCACTCTGTATGGCTGTCGGGCTGGTTGCAGGTTATTATCCGGCGGCAAAAGCATCACAGCTTGATCCGATTGATTCCTTAAGATATGAATAATGTTATTAACAAGAATTTCTTTTTTACATATAAAGTTTGGGTTTTAATGTTATTTTTCGTTAAATTTGTCGGGTTAATTATTTATTTAGAATAATTTCCCCATAAAAACCACCTGATGGATAAAGTAAAAATACTTGTTGTAGATGATCATGAGCTCATTGTTCTTGCTGCACGGCAGATTTTTTCGAAAGTCCCGGGCTTTAAATTGATTGGCACGGCCAGCGATGGTGAGGAAGCTTATCAGCAAATCAAAAATTTTAAACCCGATGTGGTAGTTCTGGATGTTATACTGCCTGGCATCAACGGCATTGAATTGACAAAAAAAATCACAGCAGAATTTCCTGATACAAAAGTTGTTTTATATTCATCTTCTGTAAGTGAAGATGTTATTGTTACAGGTTTTGAAGCAGGTGCTATGGCTTATGTGCCTAAAAACTTCAAATCAGGTCAGTTGGTTGAGGCTATTCAAACTGTAGTCAAAGGCGAGCATTACAGTAAAGGATTCGTTTCTGAGATCCTTATTGAAAATTTCCTGAAAAACAAAACCAAAAAGGACGCTCCCAATAACAGATTAACCGAACGTGAGATAGAAATTCTTCAGGCCATAACCAAAGGAATGACCAACCAGCAAATGGCCAATAATCTTCACATCAGCGTCCGTACAGTCGAAGCTCACAAATCTAATATCATGAAGAAGCTCAAGCTGGGCAGTACTGCCGAGCTTGTTGTTTATGCCATAAAACACAGATTGGTTAAGATCTGAGAAAAAGATCCCTAACGATTTGTCTGTCAGATAGACTCAAACTTCTCAAGTTTCAGGTGTAATTCTTCCCACTCTTTTTCCAATGCCTGTAACCCGGTTTTCAGAGACGAATAATTCCTGTAGAAATCATCACTGTTTATAGTTCCGGAAAATGCAGCCGGGTTTGAGATCATTTTTTCGGCATTGTGAATTTCACTTTCCAGCTCACCAATTCGTTTTTCAACTTTAGCTATCTGATTCTGAATCTTACGTATCTCCTTTTCTTCTTCCTTCTTTCGTTCCCATTGTATTTTATTATCAGAGTCTGATCCGGTATTTGCAGAAGCAGCATTCTTCCTGGCAAGCTCCAGATCTGAAAGTGCCTGAATATTCCGGCTTTCAATAAAATCATAGATATCTCCCAGAAACTCTCTTATTTTACGGTTTTTGAACTCAAAGACCTTATTGGTAAGGCCCTGCAGAAAATCCCTGTCGTGGCTGACAACAATAACGGTACCGTCGAATTGCAGTAATGCACTTTTCAGAATATCTTTTGAACGCATGTCGAGGTGGTTGGTTGGCTCATCCAGAACCAGCAGGTTTGCCGGTGAAAGCAATAATTTTGCGATTGCCAGGCGCGACTTTTCACCCCCTGAAAGCACTTTTACTTTTTTGTCAAT
>JAHYJP010000110.1 GCA_019429055.1 Bacteroidales bacterium | reverse complement strand
CAGAGTACAGAAGAAAGCATTGCCATTCCTGAAGCACCCAGACCAACACCCGAACGACCCAGGCAACAGGAACCGGTAAGAGAACCTCAGCGTCCGCAGCAGGAAACTGCTCAGCAACAACCTGAACCGGAACCCGAACCGCAGGTTGACCCCAGGGCATTATTCCCGGGACGTGACAGACGCACAACCGAAACCCAGTCCCAGGGAGAAACTGCCCAAACCGGTAACCAGGGTAGACCCGATGGCACCACCGATGGCACCTCATACCAGGGTGGTGGACAGGGCAGCGGAGTAGACTTCAGCCTTACAGGTAGAAGAGCTAACTTTTTGCCACTTCCCGAGTACACAACCCAATCGCAGGGAAGGGTTGTGGTATCTATTACCGTAAACAGAAACGGCGAAGTTATCAGGGCCACCGCCGGTGCACGTGGAACCACTGTCTCCGACAGAGTGCTCTGGCAGGCAGCGGAAAATGCAGCCCGACGTGCCAGGTTTGACGTTAAGAACGATGCACCACACGAGCAAACCGGTACCATCACCTATAATTTTATCAGGCTCAACTGATGAACTATCAGCAAACCCTTGATTTTCTTTATTCCCAGCTTCCCATGTTTCATCGCATCGGGCCGGCTGCGTATAAAGCCAATCTCGACAACACGTGGGCTCTGGCAAACCACCTGGGAAATCCCGAAAAAAAATTCAGAAGCATTCATATTGCCGGAACCAATGGGAAAGGTTCTGTTGCGCACATGCTGGCATCGGTGTTTCAGGAGGCAGGTTACAATACGGGCCTGTGTACTTCTCCCCACCTGAAGGATCTTCGCGAACGCTTCAGAATAAACGGCGAAATGATCCCCAAAACTTATGTTACAGCGTTTGTGGAACAAAACATGGAGTTTTTTGAAACCATCAAGCCCTCTTTCTTTGAAATGACCATTGCCATGACCTTTGCCTGGTTTGCTGAGCAAAAAGTGGACATAGCCATTATTGAAACCGGACTGGGTGGCCGGCTCGATTCAACCAATATCATCACTCCTGAACTTTCTGTAATAACCAACGTAGGGTTGGATCATATGAATCTGCTGGGAAATACCATTGAAGATATTGCCCGTGAAAAAGCAGGAATTATCAAACCGGGAATCCCTGTAGTTGCAGGGAAAAGCCGTAAAGAAGCTATGCAGATTTTTTCGAATAAAGCTGATGAAACCGGGTCTGATATCTTTTTTTCTGATCAGAATATCAAAGTTGAACTCAAAAGTTTCATCTCATGGAAGGAAGGAAGATTCATGGAAGGATCCATTAAGGGAAAAACCCGAGCCCTGGATTTTCTGTGCCCCCTTACCGGAACCTACCAACTGGAAAATATTTGTACTGTTGCACAGACTTTAGATGTTATAAATAGGGCAGGCAGGTTCTCAGTTTCAGATATTGAATTGGCCGAAGGGCTGAAGAAGGTAATTAAAAACACGGGTCTGGCAGGGCGCTGGCAGATCCTGTCACAAAAACCACTGGTTATTTGCGACACTGGTCATAATGTTGATGGTATCAGGTCTGTTCTGGAAAATATAAATCTGACTCCCCATCAAAATCTGCACTTTGTATTGGGCATGGTGAACGATAAAGACATTACGGGTATTCTAAAATTATTACCCCGCGAAAAAACAACTTATTACTATTGCAAACCTGATGTTCCCAGGGGGCTGTCAGTTGATGATCTGGAGAAGGAAGCCCGCAAAATGGGGTTACAGGGCAAAAAATTTAAGAGTGTTAGAGAGGCCCTGAGCCACGCAAAGTCAGTGGCTGCAGAAAATGATCTTGTATTTGCAGGTGGCAGTACCTTTGTAGTGGCAGAGGTTGTTTAATCTGTCATAGTGATACTTTGGGCCACCTGATCCGGCTCATGATCTGTTCTGAAGATAAAAGTGAATTGGGCATTACAAAATCCGGACAATAACCAATTTCATTAATCACCATAAAACGTTTACAATTGCTCCAGCGGGTATTTTCGCAAAGGCAGTAAAAACATTTGTATCTGATCATTGAGTCTTCCGGTATTTCAAGCTTCCCCTCAAAAAGATTACAGCTACCGATTTTGGGACATTGTTGGCTCATAAAACCATAATTTGTATGTAAAGTTATAGAATAATACGCTATAACCTACAAAAAAGTTTCTTTTGTGGAAAAAAAAAGATGATATAACGCACGGAAATATGTTAAAGGGTGCTTTTTCGGCTTTCCTGAGAAAAGTATTTTAACTCAAGGTTTTTACCGTCAAATAAGGCATAGGAGAATGTACTTACCCAGTCGCCTGTATTGATGTATCGGGTTTCAGGGCCGATTTCAAAATCCAACGGCAGGTGTCGGTGTCCGAAAATAAAATAATTATAGGGCTTTTCTTTTACCATATCGTGGCAAAACCTGATAAGTCTTTCCTTTTCTTCTCCCAGGAAAATTTCATCCTTTACCCCATTGGCCATTCTGCTCTTCCTGGAAAAATAAAGTGCCAGTCCGGTTCCGAATCCTGGATGCAACCAGGAAAATAATTTCTGACAAATCCGACTGGAGAAAACCTTTTTAAGGAATTTATAACCATGATCGGCCGGGCCCAGTCCATCGCCATGGGCAATAAAAAAAAGCTTTCCGTTAATTTCTCTCTCCTGCGGCTCACGAAACATTACAACGCCCAACTCCTGCTCAAAATAACTGAAAATCCACATATCATGATTTCCGGTAAAATAATAAACCGGAATACCCGAATCAGTAATTTCTGCTATCTTCCCCAAAAGGCGAACATAGCCTTTGGGTACAACCGTTTTGTATTCAAACCAGAAATCGAAAATATCGCCCAGCAGATAGATCTCTGTAGCATCCTGTTTTACCATATCAAGCCATTGAACCAGAAGTTTTTCGCGTTTAAGGCTGGATAGGCGATCGGGAACGCCAAGGTGTGCGTCGGAAACAAAGTATATGCGATGTGGCTTCTCCAAATTTTTTTTTTGCAAAGATATAAATACTCATTATACTAAAACCGTTTTTTGCGATTCACCTTTGAGTCAATGATTGCAGGCTTGCTAAATTTTCTTATCTTTAAACTCCCGGAAAACAAGGAGCATCATATACATCCCACTGTATTCAAGAGGCTGATTATCACGAGGAAGAACAAATAATTATCAATCTGGATAAAGAAAAAATAAAAAGCTATGAAAAAAGTACTTGAAAAACTTCAAAAACTTGACAAAGAAAAGATTGAGCCTAATATTCTGAAAATTACCCTTAATTCCATTGATTTTGCACAGGTGGATTATATGTCATTTCTTGAGGGTAAAAGTTGTGATGAATATAAAAGGGTTCATCTAATGGATTCACCATTGCGGGTATTTTTGAATATCTGGCCTGCCCAGCATCAGCTTCCTGTGCATCAGCATAATAATTACTGGGGTTATATAGCAGTGCTGAAGGGACTTCTTACCGAAACATCATTTGTTTACGAGGACGAAGAAAAACAGCTTTCGTGCCACCCTCCCAAGAACTTCAGAAAAGGTGAGGTGATCTTTGAGCCGCTGAATGGCATTCATCATATACAGAACCCATCGCCATCAAAACCGCTGGTTACAGCTCATTTTTATTATCCATCCATCATGAATTACAACGGGGTGAGGATATTTGATATTAAAAAGAAGCGAATGGCAACGCTCAATGAAAAAGCTGACAGAGTATCCTGGGGTCATCCCAAGGATTATTATTCGCAAATTGAAAAGAAAGCATTTACGGTGGTAAATCTTTGGTAAATAATATTTGATGAATTGATGAAAAAAGCCGGAGTATAGAGATGGTTCATACTCTGGCTTTTTTTATGAATAGTTTGATTATGGTTGTCAGAGATTTGCCAGCAAAAGGTTTTCCAGTTCATCAACAGAAAAGTTTCTGGCAATGATTCTGCCTTCTCTGTCAATAAGTACAGTGTGCGGTATTTCTGAAAAATTGTACAGATTAACAACGGGCGAATTCATAAATCTGAGATCACTCACCTGGTACCATGTTATATTGTCTTTTTCAATGGCATTCAGCCACTGGTCGCGGGTGCGGTCAAGTGAAACGCCATAAATTTCGAATCCCTGATCTCGATATTTTTTGTAAAGCTCGCCCAGCCTGATGTTTGATTCACGGCAAGGGGGGCACCAGGCAGCCCAGAAATCAATCAGAACCACATTTCCATGCAGGGAGGATAGCGCCAGGGGGTTTCCTTCGGTATCGGGCAGAACTATTTCCGGTGCAGTGCTGCCTATAGCCAGATTCTTTTCATTGATAAGTCGTTGTTGTTCTTCCCGTTTATGATCATGAACACGTTTCTTCAGATCAATAACATGTTTATTGCTGGGATATACATCACATAAAGATTTGCTGAGTTTTTCGAAATATTCAAAATTCTCACTTTCCTTCAGAAGCATATGATTTTCAAAATACTGGTACAGGGCCAGAACAGATGCAAGGGAAGTGAGGTTCTCATCAATCACTTTCATAACAAACTCCCGCTGCTGATCTTTAATGTTTCTGTATTCTGCCCTGAGCTCTTCTCTTTTCTTAGGAAATTCCGGAGTTCCGCGGTGTTCCCTGTAAAGAACCCTCAGCGAATCGGCTATTTTCATGCCCCTGTCTTTTTCCTTGTTAATTTCCCATATAATATATGAACCGGGCGATCCGGAAACTTCGTAGCTGGCCGGCATATTCTCAATATCAGCTTTAATAGTGATACGTTCACCGGGTTCTACAGAAAGGGTAATGAAATTTGCGGGATTGGCTGTAATGCGATAAAAGCCTGCATCTTCAATAGGTTTGCTGAAGGTGAAATTACCGTCGCTATCAACAAAAATAGTGTCAACAGGTACAAGTTCAGATGGGGTAAGTTCTTCCAGTAAAAGTATTGTGTCAGCAGCATTTTGAATCTGCCCAGTCAAAACAAGGTCGCTTTCTCCCGGCTCCCGGGTTGTTTGGCAGGAGTACCAGGTTACGAGAAGAACCACAAAAACTATATATTTACTTAAATTATTCATTATAAGGGTTGTATTCTTTGAATTGCAAAGATAAATCAATAGCATTGTAAGCGTTTTTCATTTAAGAATTTTTAACCCCAATCCAAGAATTTTTAAGGGAAAGCATAAATTTTTCCTAATTTATTGGCTTTTTTTCAGGTCTTTGTTTTTTTCTGGGTTCCCATGAGAATGTGTGCCAGCATGATTAAGCCCACTGAAAATGCTGTGCTAAGTATGGTTTGCAGCATGGTTTCGCCGTAATCGGCAAACCGGAATATTTCCAGAGTAAATAGGCTCAGATGGTGAATAAAAATAAGGATCAGAGTATAAATAAATACCCATCCCGCGCCCATAAAGTCAAACCGGGGTTCAATATCCTGGTCAAATTCAGTTTTAACAGTGATCAGACTGATTACAGCCGGCCGTAAAAAAGCCATAATTAAAGTTGCTGAGGCATGCATTCCCGGAGAATCGGAAAAAATATCGATAACAAGTCCGGTAAAAAATGCTGTCAGTAAAAGAGTATAACCCTTGATGTTAAATGGCAACAGCAGAATGAACAAAGGGTATAAATAAGGTGTAATGAAACCGCTGAAATGGATTTGATTCAGGATCAATAACTGAATCCCGATCATGATCAGAAACCTGCCCGTATGCTTTATTATTTTAAAATCCATTTTTTGCTGGTTTATCAGTTTCCGGAACCATTCTGTGTTTCGAGTCCGTCGACCTCTTCAAGGAAAATGTTCTGAACAACATGAACATATTCCAGTTTATTGAAGTCGGTGAATAATTTAACATCAATGGTGTAAAAGTTATCTCCACGTCGCACTTCAAATTCATCAATTACGCCAATGGCAATGCCTTCGGGGAAAATCTGAGAAAACCCACTGGTTATAATAGTATCACCTTTTTCAAGTTCAACATGGGGAGGTATATATAGCATGGTTGCTTTTGTATGGTCAAATCCCTGCCATAAAATAGTTCCGAGATGATTGTTTTTCTGAATTTTTGCACTGATCTGCATATCGGAATGCAGAAGTGATATCACCGAACTGAAATTGCCTGAAACATCCTTAACTATTCCGATCACCCCATTGGGACCAATAACGCCCATATCGGGGCGAATTCCATGAAGACGCCCTTTGTTCAGGGTCATATGGTTGTTTCGGTTTCTGACAGAATTATTGATAACCCTGGCATTTAAATACAGGAATTGTCTCTGGTGCAATGTGTCTCTGAAAGTAAAAATATTCTGATCGGTTGACAGGTAGGAGCCCGGGATCTGGCTCCTGAGCCGGGTATTTTCTTCCATGAGTTGCTCGTTAATGCTTTTCAGGGAAAAGTATTGGGTAATACCGGATTGCATCCTGTAAATATTACCGGTTATAAAGTTGGATGAATTGATGAAAAATGAGCGGTGGTACGTATTATTCTGCACAATAAACATCATAGCCACAACCTGCAGCAAGGCAAACAGGAAGAAGAAATAATGCCTGGTTATAAAGTTTATTAAATTGCGCATAGAAATACTTTTCCCGAATCAGAACTACCTGAATACCTGGCAAAGACACTGTAAATTATTTGATCAGGAACGGGAACTTGTCGAAGTTCTTAAGGGCAATACCTGTACCTCTGGCCACAGCTCTTAACGGATCTTCAGCCAAATGAACGGGCAGCCTGGTTTTGTTTGAAATTCGCTTATCGAGTCCCCTTAGCAGTGCCCCACCACCAGCCATGTAAACTCCGGTACGGTAAATATCAGCGGCAAGCTCCGGTGGTGTCATTTCAAGGGCATTAAGAACAGCTGCTTCAATTTTGGTGATGGATTTGTCAAGACACTGTGCAATTTCAGTATAGCTTACAATAATTTCTTTAGGAATGCCCGTCATCATATCGCGACCATGCACTGCAATATCTGATGGTGGATTTTCCAGATCAGTAGTTGCAGCTCCCACTTCTATTTTAATTCTTTCGGCAGTGCGCTCTCCGATCAGAATGTTATGCTGCTTACGCATATATTCTTCAATATCGTAATTGAAATCATCGCCGGCAATACGAATGGATTTGTTGCACACAATGCCGCCCAGTGCAATAACAGCAATTTCACTGGTACCGCCTCCAATATCAATTACAATGTTGCCTGTGGGTTCAAGCACATCAATACCGATACCTATTGCAGCAGCCATAGGTTCGTGGATCAGCCTTACTTCCTTTGCTCCGGCTTGTTCGCAGGAGTCACGTACAGCCCTTTCTTCAACTTCGGTAATACCCGACGGGATACATATTACCATCTTTAACGAAGGAGGAAAGAAAGGTTTTTTTGTATCTGTCATTTTAATCATTGCCCTGATCATGGCTTCTGCTGCCTGAAAATCGGCTATTACTCCATCGCGCAGCGGGCGAAGCGTTTTAATGTTTTCATGGGTTTTGCCATGCATCATCATAGCTTTACGCCCCACAGCAATTACCTTGTTTGTAGCTCTTTCTATAGCCACAATAGATGGTTCTTCCACAACAACCTTGTCGTTATGAATGATAATGGTATTTGCGGTGCCCAGGTCAATGGCAATCTCTTTGGTTAAAAAGGAAAATAGGCCCATATGGTGTTTGAGTTTAGAGTTTAGAGTTTAGAGTTTAGAGTTTGGCGTTTAACAAAAAAGTATTTAGCTCTTAGTTTAAACTTTTAGTTTATAGTTTTTATCTTTCAGTTTAATGTTTAAAATGTCTTACACCTGTCATGACCATGATCATGTTATTCTCATTGCAAAAATCGATACTGTCTTTATCTCGTACCGAGCCACCCGGCTGTATTACTGCATTGATACCTTCTTTGTGAGCAATCTCAACCGAATCGGCAAACGGAAAAAAGGCATCTGATGCCATAACTGAACCCTGGAGTTGATGCCCGAATTCCTTTGCCTTGGCAATGGCCTGTTTCAGTGCATCCACCCTTGATGTCTGTCCTGTGCCTGATCCGAGCAATTGCTTATTGCGGGCAAGCACAATGGCATTTGACTTGGTATGCTTCACCAGCTTGTTGGCAAAGAGCAGATCTTCAGAAATCACTTTATCCGGTTGATTGCTGGAAACGATCTGCCAGCTTTCCTTTGGTGTGTCTGCCAGGTTGGCTGACTGCGCCAGTACACCATTTATGGCCGACCGGAACAGCTGCTGTTGCTTCGGAAAGCTGTTTATTTTCAATATGATGCGATTTTTCTTCTGTTTCAGTATTTCCAGTGCATCAGGACTGAAATCCGGTGCAAGGATAACTTCAAAGAACAATTCATTAATGTCATACGCAGAATCCTTCTCAATGTTACGGTTGGCAATCAATATTCCACCAAAAGCTGAAACGGGATCTGATGCCAGTGCAGCGCGCCATGCATCGGCAATGTTTTCGCGTGAAGCCACTCCACAGGCATTGGTGTGTTTGATGATGGCGAAGGTAGGTTCTTCAAATTCGGATATCAGGTTCAAAGCCCCATCAATATCCAATAGGTTGTTGTATGATATTTCCTTGCCGTGAAGTTGCGTAAAAACTTCGTCCGGATTACCGAAAAAATATCCTTTCTGATGAGGATTTTCACCGTATCGCAATGTCTTTGATCTGTTGTAGCTTTTTCTGAAAACGCTGTCAGGTTTTGGGTTCAGGTAGGAAAATATAGCTGTATCGTAATGCGATGACACCCCGAATGCAGCTGCTGCAAACTCGCTGCGTTGCTCAAGGGTAGTAGCTGCACCCTGCTGGTTGAGTAATTCAATTGCAGCTACATAAAATTCTGAAGACGGAATGATCCAGGTGTGCTGATAATTTTTTGCGGCAGCGCGGATCAGTGAAATGCCACCAATGTCAATTTTCTCAATGATATCCTGGTGTGAAGCATCCTTTTTTACCGTTTCCTCAAATGGATAGAGATCAACCATGACAAGATCGATATGTGGAATGGCAAATTTTGCCAGTTCTTCAAGATCGGTTTCATTTTCACGTCGATACAGGATTCCTCCAAAGATTTTTGGGTGAAGTGTTTTTACCCGTCCGCCGAAAACGGAAGGAAAGTCAATAATATCTTCCACGGCGGTGGCTTCCATACCCAGTTTTTTAATATAATCAAGGGTGCCACCGGTGGAATAAATTTTTACACCTTGTTCATGAAGTTTCTGGATAATTTCCTTTGCGGGTTCTTTATGGTAAAGGCTGATCAGTGCGCTTCTGACCTTGAGAAAATTGCGATTGTTCATTGTGAAATACCTTAGGGAATTTGAATTGGCAAATGTAATCATAATGCTATCATTTCATAGCGTGTTATACTGAAAAAAACTAATTACCTTTGCGGCCTCAAAATAAATGTTAAAATCTTAATAAATCATTGTCATGGCATACGTTACAAAAGAAAAGCTATTCACCAGGCGCTGGTTTTATTCCTACAGTCTGATAATAATCGGGGCATTTATCCTGGCTGCCGGTTTTGTATTTTTTATTACTCCCTATAAGCTGGTGCCGGGTGGGGTATTTGGTGTGGGTATCGTGCTGTACCATTTGCTGGGCATTCCTGTGGGGCTTACCGGGTTGGCCTTCAACATACCCCTTACCATCGTTGGAATTAAACTCCTGGGACCCAGGTTTGGCGTAAAAACAGTGGTGGGTTTTGTTCTTACCTCAGTTTTTATTGACGGTCTCACCTACTTAATAGGCGATATGGCACTGGTAGAGGATGATGCATTGCTTTCGTCAATTTTCGGGGGTGTACTGATAGGATTCGGGCTGGGACTGATATTCAAAGCCAAGGCATCATCAGGCGGTACGGCAATCCTGTCGCAGATTGTGGCCAAATATACCCGTATGCCGTTGGGTCAAACACTTATCATTATCGATTCAATCATTGTTTTGCTGGGCCTTGTGGCCTTTGGTGACTGGAAAATTCCGCTCTACTCCTGGATTGTGATATTTATCACCGGCAAAGTGATTGACATTACCATGGAAGGTATGAGTTACGAAAAAACCATTTTTATTATTTCTGATAAATACGAAGAGATCAGGCATAAGATCCTGCATGATATTCGCAGGGGCGGTACTTACATTGAAGGAAAAGGAATGTACAACAATTCTGACAAGAAGATCATTTTTGTGAATGTTACCCGCAGAGAACTCTCTGTTCTTACAGAATTTGTGCATGAAGTTGACCCCAAAGCATTTCTTACAGTAATTGAAGCTTCAGAGATCCTGGGTGAGGGTTTTAAACCCCTGGAAAGCAAGATTGAAAGTTGATCAATAAGAGGAAGACATAAGAGTAATTTTTGGTCGTTGAGCCTGTCGAAACGACACCGGGTTCTTACCCTATTAACCGCTTCGACAAGCTCAGCGTCCCAAATTTCAAAGCATTTTTGACTGCCGGTTTTTTTTGTGCCTTAATGCCAGCAGAATATAAAGGATATTCAATACAATAACACCGGATAATAAAAGATGAATCTGATTGTAATTAATGCCTGATTCCAGCAGCGCACTGTAAACCACAGGCCCTGCCGCTGTGCTTATGATCATGATAAAGGTAAAAATACTTCGTATGGCACCCAGGTTTCTCACGCCGTAGGTTTCAGCGTACAACGCATTGGAAACGGTTGGATTCGCTCCGGCAGAAATTCCCACCAGAAACCAGAAAGCAGGCGTTGCCAGGGTGTGCGATGACAATGCAAGAACAAGCAAACCGGCTATCATCGGAATCAGTACAAACGGGAAAACCTTTCTGGCAGAGAACCTGTCAATGAGTGGTCCGGCAAGAATAGAAAAAACCAGTGAAGAAACCGCATAAGCAGTAATATTTAAAGCCATCCATTCCAGGCTCCAGCCTTTAAATCCGGCAATAAAAGTCTGGTAAAAGAAAAGTGCGGTAAGTGTGAATCCCACAATAAAAACAGTGGGTGCAAAAACGTAAAAATCAAGCCCTCTTACGATCTCTCGCTGCGCCCAGGTCCTTTGGTGTTTAATGCTAATTTCTTTGGTTTTTCTTGCTTTTGAACCGGCTTCTTCTACGATCTTGCTGCTGTCAAATTTTCTTAACAATATGAGAACCAGGGGTAAAAGCGTGGCCAGGATAAAGACTGAGCTAAACAGGAAAGATTCACGCCATCCAATAGTAAGAATAAGGGTAATTATAGCAATAGGCATGGCTGCTTCGGCAATGGGAAAGCCCAGGTAGGCAATACTCAGGGCCTTGCCTCTTGATTTTGAGAAATACCGGCCCATGGCGGTCATGGAAGTATGCGAAAGCAAGCCCTGTCCGAAAAAGCGCAGCATAAAAACAGCCAGGAAAAGCATAAAAAGATTCAGGCTTAATCCGGCCAGCAGATTGGCAACAATAATTCCCGCAATTACCAGCAGGGTAAATTTCATGATGGGCATGCGGTCAATGAGCTTCCCTGCAAAAATTATGGTTATGCCGCTGCAAAGTGTGGCAACGGCATAGATACTGCTGAAAAGGCCCTGGCTGATCTGGAATTCCCTGATGATCTCAGGAATGTAAAGTGAAAAAATGAATGTTTGCCCGAATCCCGAATACAGGGTCAGGATAATGGCAAACAGTAAAATGTTTCTGTTGGCAACAAAAAACCGGTAATAGTTCACTTATTTTACCTCCCAGGAAAAATGAAATTTGAGATCGGTGAAATTTTCCATTGACCTTTTTAACAGCCACTCCGATTCGGCGAGAAAAACCGGATTGCCATATTTATCAGTAACCATATTCCTGTATTTCTGTTCAGTGAACTCCTGCAGTTGTTTGGG
Source organism: Bacteroidales bacterium (assembly GCA_019429055.1). Classification (GTDB taxonomy): domain Bacteria; phylum Bacteroidota; class Bacteroidia; order Bacteroidales; family UBA7960; genus SKVR01. The sequence continues at coordinate 1,696 of JAHYJP010000110.1, read as the reverse complement.
ATTGTCGGTAGTGATCCACACTGCCTTGTAAAAGTTCAGATAGTCGAACCGGCAGGATGCGCCGTATTCATGCAGGAGTCGAAACTGGATTACTTCAAACTGGAGTTCGCCTACCGTACCAATGATACGCCGGTTACCCGGCTGCTGGGTAAAAAGCTGAGCAACACCCTCATCGGTAAGCTGCTTGATACCTTTTTCCAGTTGTTTGGCTTTCATGGGATCGGTGTTTACCAGTTCCTTAAAGATCTCGGGGGAGAACGTCGGGATCCCCTTAAAAATGATTTTCTCGCCATCGGTAAGGGTATCGCCGATGCGGAAGTTTCCGGTATCGTACAAACCTACAATATCACCCGGGTAGGCTTCATCAATCACCGATTTGTCGTTGGCCATAAAGCTTGTGGGGTTGCTGAACTTGAACGTTTTTCCCTGCTTCACGTGCAGGTAATTAGTGTTGCGTTCAAACTTCCCGGAGCAAACCCGTAAAAAGGCAATCCTGTCGCGGTGACGCGGATCCAGGTTGGCATGTATTTTAAAGACAAAACCACTGAAGGCATTTTCGTCAGGGCTGACATCCCTCAGGTCAGTGGTTCTGGGCGCCGGGGTAGGGGCAATGTCAATAAAAGTATCCAGCAGTTCCTTCACCCCGAAATTATTAAGGGCACTACCAAAGAAAACCGGGGCAACCTCGCCGCTGCGGTAGGTGTTTTTGTCAAAAGGGTCATAAACCCCTTCAATAAGTTCGGCTTCTTCGCGCAGCAGATCTGCATGTCCGTCAATAAGTTTGTCAAGCAAGGGATCGTTCAAAGAATTGATTTCGGTAACCTCATCCTCCAGTTTCTGCTTGTTGGGTTTGAAGAAGAAAATCTGGTTGTTGATAAGATGGTAAACCCCCTGAAACTCTTTTCCCATGCCAATGGGCCAGGTTATGGGTCTTACCTTGATATCCAGTTTTTGTTCCACTTCATCCAGGATGTCGAAGGGATTTTGACCGTCGCGGTCCAGCTTATTGATGAAAACGATTACCGGTGTATTACGCATACGGCAAACCTGCATAAGCTTTTCGGTCTGGGTTTCCACGCCCTTGGCGCAGTCGATGACCAGGATAACACTGTCAACTGCCGAAAGCGTGCGGTAGGTATCTTCGGCAAAGTCCTGGTGACCGGGCGTATCCAGCAGGTTGATCTTCACTCCGCGGTATTCAAACCCCATAACAGATGTTGCCACAGAAATACCCCGCTGGCGTTCGATCTCCATGAAGTCGGAAGTGGCACCCTGCTTGATCTTATTCGATTTTACGGCACCCGCCGTTTGAATGGCACCCCCGAAGAGCAGCAGCTTCTCCGTAAGGGTGGTCTTCCCTGCGTCGGGGTGACTGATTATGGCAAATGTTCTGCGTTTGTCGATCTCTTTTTGTAAAGGCGACTTTTTGGTATTCGTTGTTATAGTGTTTGTTTCCAGTGTCATATAAAATATTGCATCAAAAAAAGGGAAGTAAAATGCCCCCGGGAAATTTTTTGCAAAGATACGAAATTGGTTGAGAAGTTATTGGGTTAATAAGTTATTGGGGTATTGAGTTTCGGAGCTGGTTAAAATAACAAGGGATTGCATCCCTAACCATCATCTGCAATACAAAAAAACCGAAGATACTGAATATATTTTTCCGGACAGGCCAATGACTTTGTAAGGGAAGCCATCC
>JAHYJP010000109.1 GCA_019429055.1 Bacteroidales bacterium | reverse complement strand
GTTGGCCTGCAGAAACAATAACTACAGGAAAGAATACCATTCTTACTTTTTCCCTTACCGAAACTACTGAAACGGCGAGTCCTCCGGGAACCGATGAGCAGAAAAATGATCAGACAGATGAAGATGAATCCACATCGCAGGAGAATGGCGAAGAAGAGCAGAAAAATGACAAGACAGATGAAGAAAAGGAAGAGTTCATTGATTTTACCATTCGACTGGCCGACAGCAACGGAAACACCATGGAGTTTCCCCTGACTAGCTTTTCTCCTGTTCAACCAACGCTAAAACGCGAGTTAACCAAACTTTCATTTATGCAAAACCAGGCCGAATCGGAGACCATTCTCCAGACCTTTATTTTCCCGCTTGAGCAATTTGCAGATGATCATCCTGATTTTGATTTTGAAAATATCAACTGTATCAGCTTCATTTTTGATATTACCCGGGAAGGGGTTGTGGTGGTGAATAATATTGGTTTTATGAATTAGATCTTGATGAGTCCGGGCGCGACTTTGAGTCGCACCCGGACATAATTAAACTCAGCGCTCTTTGCGCTTACTTTGCGCCATTGCGTGAAGTAAAAAATTTCAACAAACGGATAATGAGCAGATACAAAACCACCCGTTTCCCCGCATCCAGGATTGCCAGTATTGATGTATGCGATATTGGCAAACAAAAACATCATGTAACTGCATTGATAGAGCTGGATGTTACGGAATCCCGCAAAAGGATAAAACAGCACAAAACTGAAAAAAACAGAATATCTTTTACCGCCTGGCTCATAAAAGTAATCAGTCTTACCATCAAAGAACACGAAATGACCGCCGCATTTCTGAAAGGGAAGCGACAGGCATTTGTTTTTGAAGATGTAAATGTATCCTTACTGGTAGAAAAAGAGAGCAACGGCCAGAAGGTGCCCATGCCTGTTATTATTGAAAAAGCCCATGAAGCAGATGCAGTCTCCATAACACGCCGGATTGCCGATGCCCGGCAACTGAAACTGAGCGAAAAAGATATTGTGCTTCAGAAGAAATCAGGAAAATGGGAAAGATTATACTATCATTTGCCTGGATTTTTAAGAAGGCAGGTTTGGAAATTTATGCTCAAACATCCCCGGCTGGTTTTTAGTAAAATGGGAAATGTGGCCATAACATCCATCGGGATGATGGGAAATATAAAAGGATGGTTTATACCCATATCGGTTCATCCCATTTGCTTCGGCATCAGCACCATTACAAAAAAACCCCTGGTTATCAATGATCAGATCACAATCAGAGAAGTGCTGAGCATGACCATTCTTATGGATCATGATGTGATAGACGGTGCTTTGATGGCAAGGTTTATCAGCGATCTTACCAAAAATATTGAGAACGGGAAAGAACTGTAAATCATTAAGTCGGAAATGAGAATTCTATGTGAGTTCATCAAAGCTTATCTGCTCACTACAATACGTTTAATGGTTGCATTATCCTTTGTGAAAATGTTTAGCAGATAAATTCCGGAAGGAACTGCTGATAATTCTAAATTGTACGAATTCCCATCAATTATGATCTCTTTAAAAACCACTTTTCCCGATAAATCTGTCATCATTAATGAAGTAATTTCATGGGGATTCATGCCTTGAATATAGATTCTATCCCTGGCAGGGTTAGGGTAAACTTTTACCTGCAACGGCTCATCCTCCAGGATTTTTGCCACCGGGCGGCAGTCGGAAACTGCGGGATGGTCTTGATAATTTTCTGGCTGCCGGGATCGGCTATATCAGCATTTTCATCATCCACCGAAAACCTGGCCACTACAGTAGCTCCATCTGAACTGCGCGTATAATTGACAAAAAAGTAACCGTTTTGCACATATTGCGGATGAAAAGCCAGACCCAGCAACCCCCTTTCGTTGCCCGATTGACTTACCAGGACGGTCAGATCAAGAAAGGGCTCTGCGTTAATCGTGCCTTCCGGGTTAATGATCCTTATCAAACCCCTTTGCTGAACAATAAAAATTCGGTCATCGCCTGCCTCGGCAATGTCAATGGGAAAACTGAGCCCTGATGAATGAGGAACAAGCTCAATCTGTGGCTGAGCTACAGCAGGGGTAAGAAAAAAAAACGAATACTTGCAATAGTATGATTAATCTGGTTGTCATGAGGCAATAATTTGGTTCATAAATCATAACTTCACCTACCATTGTATGTAGGTTTAATCCACTGAAGCTAAGGATTTTTTCAGCCAAATCAAAATCCCCTTTGCCATCAAATACTACCTTTGTGGAAACTAAAAATATGGTACCTGTGAAAAATCTTCAATCATTCAAATCCACCCTGCTCAGCTATGCCGACAAAAAAAGAGCCGGCGACCTTGCCCGTTTCTTCCAGACTCACCCGAGCGGTTATGGGGAGGGTGATACTTTCTTAGGCGTAAAAGTGCCCGATCAACGGGCAGTTGCAAAGCAGTTCTACAAGGAATTAAACCTGGACGAAATTGCCCTGCTGCTCAATGAAAACATTCATGAGCACAGGCTCACAGCCGTTTTTATGCTGGTTCTCAAATATGAAAAAGCAAAAACTGAAGAAGAAAAACAGGCAGTTGTTGACTGTTATCTTGAAAATATATCCGGAGTAAATAACTGGGATATTATTGATTCCTCCTGCCATAAAATTGTGGGGCCATGGCTGATGGATAAGGATAAAAACCTGCTGTATGAATTTGCTAACTCAGGAGATTTATGGCTGCAGCGCATTGCAATTATTACCACCATGCACTTTATTTCAAAACGACAATATGATGATGCAATCAGTCTGGCAGAAATTCTGCTTAAGCACCCCCACGATCTCATTCACAAGGCCGTCGGCTGGATGCTGCGCGAAATCGGCAACCGCGACTATGATGCGGAATACAGCTTCCTGGTAAAACACTACCGGCAGATGCCCCGTACCATGCTCCGCTATGCCATTGAAAAGTTTGATGAGGATGTAAGGCAGGGGTTTCTGAAGGGGACCATTGAGGATTGATGATTTATGATTTTTGACTTTTATCTTTCTGAATATATCTCTGCTCAAGGAAAAACGCCACCAATAGACCCAGCCCGCCAAAGAGCAATACCGATGCTCCGTATATAATATTTGCGGTCTCTCTTACATGGAAAGCCATTCTGTTCTCCATTGGAATATGAGTTTGCCAGTATGATATAATAAAAAAACCTACCAACAACCCTAAACCCAGTCCCAGCAGCAAACAGGCAGCTTTAAGACCTGCAAATGATTTATTTTGTTTTGCAGGAAAAAGTATACCCTGCGACAGATCCAAACCTTCAGAGGATTGTCCAAACTTTTCAATCATCAATAAACGCTCTTTTCTTCTTACAAAAAGCTCAAATATCTTATAAATTCCAAGGGTTACAATACCAAAGATTACCGGTACATAAATAAATTCTAACATAATTATAGTTTTTTAAATGAAAATAAATGTTCTTTGTGTTTTTGGACGCAATTATATGTTTTTGGTTACAAAAGTACATTCATGAAAATTGAGAGAAATAAATATTTTAAAATGTAACCAAAAGATAAAGCAAGCGTCAAAATTAACAAGATGAGCCCTGGCAATGAGAAGGAAATTATAAAACGTATCCGGGACGGAGAAACTGAAGCGTTCTCTGCACTCCTTCGTCAACACCAGGATAAAGTATATTCTTTAATTGCACAAATCGTTTCGTCACATGAAGATGCAGAAGAATTAACACAGGATGTTTTTGTAAAGACTTTTAAAAAAATCAGTTCATTCCGCGGCGATTCAGCAATCTCTACCTGGCTTTACCGTATTGCATATAATACAGCCATTTCAGCAACCCGAAAAAGGAAACAGGTTTTTATAAATCTGGAAGAAAAAGTTCTGAATAATATTCCTGATGAAGTGGTTGATGATTTACTAAACCTTGAAAATGATGAAAAACTGCTGCAAAATATCAAAGAAGCCATCGAAAAGCTTAAACCTGATGAAAAAGCGTTGATATCACTTTTTTACATGCAGGGAAGGCCGGTGAATGAAATAGCAAGTATAACAAAGCTTACACCGGACAATGTTAAAGTAAAGCTTTTCAGAACAAGAAAGAAGATTGCAGTACTTATTAACCAAGCTCAATATGAAGCAAGATAAAGCCCTCAGAAAAACCTTGAGCCAATTTGAACCTCAGCTACCCTTCGGGTTCCATGATAAGGTTATGAAAAAAATCCATCTGGAAGCTGAACTTCAGAAAAAAAGAAACTATATACTGGATATTCTGGTTGCAGGCACAGTATCTTTTTTACTTTTCGCAGGAGCAATATACACCCTGAATAATTATTTGGGTTATAACATCCTGAAAATATTCCAGGGTTTGAATATTCCATCACAACATGGGCTTCCTGTTTCCTTTTATATCTGCATGTCATTTATCGTACTGTTGCTACTTGGCATGGACTTCAAATTACGGCAGATAATAAAAAAAGGCCCTGGAAAGGGGCCTGTATAAAAATCATGATTATTATTTTTATCTCAAGGGTTTTACCAGTCAATTCCCTTCTGTCTTCAATTTATTAAAAACAATCCCTCTCGAACGTCCGCTGGATGCTTCAAAAACAGTTACTTCACCTTGATCGTTTCGGATGAAAGTGAAAAATTTACAAGTAGAGGCGAAAAACGGGTGAATAAAACTGTTTTGTAAATACAATCATTGATGTATATAACTGTTTGCTTTTTGTAATAATTGTTTTGCTTTATGTAAAACATTGATTACTTTTACTGTGTATTTTAAAAAAATAAATGCCATGAAATCAAAACTTCTTTTACCAAACTACATGAAGAGAATCGGATGGATGATTTTAATTCCTTCTGTTATTATCGGAATTCTGGTTTTATTTGAAATTGTCAATTTCGGATTTCTTGATATGAAAGTCTTTGCCCTTTATTCATCAATGATTTTGGAAGATGATATAATTGTGGGTATTTATAAAAACAATATTGCGGATGAGATTCTTTTGATCTCATGCATTTTGGGTGGAATCATTGTAGCCTTTTCAAAAGAAAAGCAGGAAGATGAATTTATAGCCAAAATCCGCCTTGAATCATTGGTATGGGCTATATATATTAATTATGCGGTATTAATTTTCTGCACATTATTCTTTTATGGTTTCGGTTTTTTGTATGTAATGATATTTAACATGCTTACAATTCTCCTGTTTTTTATTATCCGTTTTTACTTTGTTGTCTATAAGTCAAAAAAATCACTGAGCCATGAAAAATAATCTTAAAGTTGAAAGAGCAATAAAAAACATAACACAGGAAGAATTGGCAAAACAGATTGGAGTGACCAGACAGGCGATCAACTCAATTGAACTGAACAAGTTTGTACCTTCTACTATCTTAGCCCTGAAACTATCTCGTTTTTTCGATAAACCTGTAAATGAGCTATTTTATCTGGAAGAAACTGACTAATTTAAAAAAACCGCTTCGACTCGAAGCCTCAAAACCTGTTACCTGACCCTGTTCGTTCCTTATAAATTTTATCTCAGGAATAGGAAAATCAGCAGAAAATTTATCTTAAGATTCAGCTTTTAACGGCTTATCGTCCATGTGACGGTGGGTCATATAGCCGGTTTTCCTAACCATTCCATATTTGAGTTTTTTTTAGTCTGAACTATGATGAAAATTAAGTGGTTCGATGTGAACAGTTGACACTATGCCAAACTGCTTCAGTATGACCTCCTCTATATCGGTGGCAATGCGGTGCCCCTCCTCTATGCTAAAATGATTTTTCAGTTTGATATGAAATGTTAATTCCTGATGCCCGACATAATTATGAATATGAAAATGGTGAAATTGCATTTCTTCCACATCATACTTCTGAATTGCGTTTTTGATTTTTTGAATTAGTTCAGAACTTGGTTTCTCTCCCAGCAGTTTATCAACAGCCTCCCTGGCAATCTGGAAGGTTGCATAAAAAAGCATCAATGAAATGATTGCTCCCAGAACACTATCAATCCACCAGAACCGGCTTGCAAACAAAATCCCGATCAAAACAACCACCGATGAAAGGGCATCTGTTCTGTGATGCCAACCATCGGCTTTAATACTAACATTACCGGTTTTCCGACCAATATAGAATGCATATTGAGCCAGCGCTTCTTTTACAATGATTGAAATGACTGTAACTACAATGGCCAGGGTTCCAAAGTGCGTAGATTCATGGTTTTTAAATTGAATGATGGAGTCTTTAAGGAAATCAAATGCTATGACTCCAAGTAGAAAGGCAATAAACAGTGCTGCTATCTGCTCCCAGCGTCCATGCCCGAAAGGATGCTGATTGTCGGGCTTTCGCGATGATAATTTCACTGCTGCGATAACGATGATGGAGCTTAATGAATCGGAAAGGGTATGCCAGGCATCAGCAGTTAAGGCAATAGAACCTGTAACTATTCCAGCCCAGAATTTAAGTATAAACAATACACTGTTCACCACAACAGAAACTATTCCTTCCAGATAACCTGCTTTTGTCTTATCCATAAAAATATTACAGTTATACTCACCTAATCATTTTATCTTTTTCCTGAATTTGTTAAGAGATAGAAGTGACTTATTTAATAGAACAATAAGGATCTCTTTTTCCGATTCGGTCATTTCTTCTGTCATCAGTTCTGATATCCTTTTATGCAGTTCAGCATGTAGTGATGCTGCTTTATTGCCCTCCTCCGTTAAATGAACATGTGATGTTCTTCTGTCATTATCTGATGCAACTTTATAGATATAGTTGTTCTTTTCCAGCCTTTCGATCATAACCGAAATGGACGCCTTGGCAATATTCATCTTTTCAGCCAACTCAGTAAGCGAAGGATTACGCATCTCCTTTATCAATTCAACGCAATATAACTGCCTTGATGTCAAATTCTTAAGGTTTGATTCCTGCTTCATTTCTTCTTCAAGTATTTCACTTGAATGCAAAATAGTTTGCAGTATTTGTTCCAGATCTCTCTTCATTATTTAAAAATTACTTTGCAAAGGTATAATTTTAATTAGATACTTCTAACCATTTGAAAACATTTATTTTGGTATAGAAAAATATTTTCCTTAACCCATTGTGGTTTATTTATTTATCCAATAGTGTGAATGTTTTATCGGCTTTGGGGCTCAAAGCCAGGCTTATTTCTAGCCGGTTATCATATTTTGGCCAAGGTGTTACTCCAGGTAATGATAATTTACTTTTAAAGGCCGCATTCTTTGCTTAAATTTAAGTAATTCTCATTGCCAAAACATTATTGATCTGAAAATTCTGTTTTATTCATGAAAAGATCCTTTTCCAGTATTTCCCTGAACCTTTCGGATTCTTCAAACAACGGCCCATGAGCTGAGTTATGGAAGGTGTTAAATCCTTTCAGTGATGCATCAAGATCGTTTATTTATTTACTTTTAAAGCTATATTTTTAGATATCGTTTATTAAATCAATATTATAATATATCTTTTAATTAATGAATATACTTTATTATTCATAAAAATAACTATATTTGCAAAATGACGAGTATTATTACAGGCGACATAATCAGTTCACGCAATTTAAAATCTCCGGATACCTGGATGGATCCTCTGAAAAACCTTTTTGAACAAATCGGCCCTTATCCGGCAGTATGGGATATTTACCGGGGCGATGCTTTTCAACTGGAGGTAACCGATCCGGCAGATGCGCTATGGATGGCAATCAGGATAAAAGCACTGGTGAAAAGTAAAGCAGGAGTGGGAGCCAGGATTGCTATAGGAATAGGAACAAAAGATTATACTTCTTCCCGGATCACCGAAAGCAATGGCGAGGCATTTGTATTATCCGGCGAAAGGTATGAGAAGCTGAAGAAGGAGAAGATTTCACTTGCCCTCAAAACCCCCTGGAAAGAAATTAACAGGCAACTCAACGTTAGCATCCGCCTTGCACTTATTGCCATTGATAGCTGGAGCCGTATGTCAGCCGAATATGTAACCGCGCGTATGGAATCACCCCTTCTTACCCAGGTACAACTTGCCGAAAAACTGGGCATAAGCCAGTCGTCGGTGAGTGCGCGCCAGAAACGGGCCTGCTATGACGAAATTATGGAACTGGACCTGTTGTACCGCGAATTGATCATTCAAAAACTTAAGTCATGACCTTGTTTCTTCAACTTTTCCTGGCACATATACTGGGCGATTTTGTATTGCAATCAGATGCCTGGGTGAAGAGCAAGCAGAAGAAAAAACTCAGATCGCCACATCTTTATCTTCATATTTTGCTCCATGGTGCACTGGTGATGGTTCTGGTATGGGATTTAAGATTCTGGTTGCCTGCCCTGGCAATAATGGGTTCGCATCTTATGATCGATATAATGAGGTTGTATCTTCCATCAAAAAATAAACATTTGATCTTTTTTCTGTTTGATCAATCTTTGCATTTGCTGGTACTGGTGGGGATAACCTTTTGGTGGCAAGATACGAATATATCACTCGGTTTTATCCAAAGTGCAGAATTCCTGATTTATGCTACCGGTATTGTATTTGTTACCCTACCCGCTTCTGTGATCATCCGAATACTTGTTTCCCGCTGGTATAATGAAGCCAAAAGTTCAAACGATTATAGCCTGCAAAATGCAGGAAGTTACATAGGTATACTGGAAAGGCTTTTTATCCTGGCCTTTGTGCTTTCGGGCCGATGGGAAGGGATCGGATTTCTTATCGCAGCCAAATCCATATTCCGTTTTGCCGATATTAAGGGACATCCTGACCGCAAGCTTTCTGAGTACTTCCTTATCGGTACACTTCTTAGTATTGGCCTGGCAATGTTTACAGGGCTTATATTGAATTATCTGTTAAAAAATTATCTGTAGCCATATCCTATCAGGATGAAGAAGGGAAAAACACCACTTATCAGTATTTAGCTTCACCTTGTTATATCTGCGATTATTCCTAAGCTCCCCACAATTTTTCTATATATTTGCCGTAATTGATTGAAAAAAAAAACATCATATTCAAAACCATCTGACCCATGAGTAAGTCAAGAAGCCTTTTACTGATCCTGATTTTACTTTTGTCATTATTTTTTCTCCCTTCATGTAAAATCACAGCACCCACCGGTATTGCCACCGACACGTGGTATATCAGCGACGCAAAGAATATTGCCGTACGTTTCGACCCCGACGGACGCGGTGAGTATGTTGCTTTAAACCGGGCAGTTGCCACTCCAGAAGATTTGCGGCACCGCCAGTCGCGCAACAGATCAACCCTTCGTTTGAGTGGAAGGCCGAATCTGCAAGGTAATATGTCGGTATATCACGACAGGTTTTATCTTACTTCTGACGATGAACGGATTGAATTCAGACAGTACTACACACGGGCATTCCCCCAAGGTCCGTTTCGCTATTCCGATGATGTTTTCAGCCATACTGAGATGGTTGAAGAACAGTATGGAAGTGCACCTGGTTTTTATTCATCCAAAACCATCGAAAAAAGAGAAAACAAGAGTTATAACCAGGTGCTATTCGATGTTGCGGAGGGTATAACTACTAATATATTGCGCAGGGATGTGCCACTGCATCTTGATATTTATCAGCCCCGGGGCGATAATCAGAAAAATCGTCCGCTCGTAGTGCTTTTACATGCCGGAGCTTTTATAGCCGGCGACAAGCGCGATGAACTGGTGTCAAGACTGGCCGAAGATTATGCCAAACGCGGATTTGTGGTTGCATCCGTTAATTACAGGCTGGGGTATATTTTCCTTCCAGGACGCTACTCCAATCTTGAACGTGCCATTTACAGTGCTATTCAGGATGTAAGGGCTGCGCTCCGGTATCTGTCGCACCATCATGAACGACTGGGTATCGATCCCTATCTGGTTTTCCTGGGCGGACACAGCGCCGGAGGCATTCTCTCTCTGAAAACCACGTTTATGGAAGAACCTGAGGTGTGGCCGAGTGTGCGCGGAAGTATGCTCAGGATGCAATCCGACCTGGGTTGTCTCGATTGCTCCACCAACAACCTGCATGGTCCTTTCAACATAAAAGGTATTATCAATATGTGGGGAGCTGTGGATGATATAAATATCATTAAAAGACACAACCAGGTACCCATTTTATCTATTCATGGCGATGCCGACCTGGTTGTACCCTATGGCTATGATCTGCCATTTACCAATGTAAGCCCAAGGGCTTCTGCATTTTTCTCAAGAAGACTGCATGGCTCAGCCAGCATTCTCAGCCATACCCGTTCACTGGGCATCGACCATACACTTTATACCTTCGAAGGACTGGGCCATGAGCCCCATTTTGATAATGAACACGAACTGATCCCTGAAAACTACACCATCATTCACAACCTGATTCTTGATTTTGTGAACAACCTGATCATACCGCCCAAGGACAGATTCAGAGGCCCCCTGGCAATCACCCCTTTCGATCCTGCCCCTGAATATCACTTTGAAACTTCAAATTACGATACATATTATTTTCAGTGCGACGATTGCATCATTGTAAATGAAACCGGAAATTTTGCGCGGGTAGTTTGGTTATCGGGCAAAGATCAGTATGAGCTTCGGATCTCAGGCATCGGACCCAACGGCCAGGTGATCACAGATACGCTGGATGTGAAATTAGCACCATAAGAAAAAAGAGTCCGGGTGCGACTCAAAGTCGCGCCCGGACTGCAGAATAAAATTTCACAAATTATTATCTTTTCACAAACCTGGTAAGCTGCCTTTCATCTTTTCCATGGCAGCGAATGATAAACACTCCGTTATAAAGCTGTGAAACATCAATACTAACAGGTTGTCCGGCCATTACGGGGAATTTTTCATAGCGGACAACAATTCTTCCGTCAAGACCCATAATATCAATATCGATCGCCTGGTCGGAGCCACTCCAAACCAGGTTCAGAAGAGAAGTGGCCGGATTGGGGTAAACCACCAATTCTTCAACTTTGCTGTATGAAGGAACACCGGTAGTTTCTTCAGCATAGTAATACTCATAACGATACACCGGAATAAATTCATTTTTCCAGCTATCAAAGGCCAGCAAAGCATCATAAGATTTCACACTCTGATCTTCGTTATATTCCATTTCCAGTTTATAGGCAGAAACCATATACCAATCATCATAATATACACTGAATGCCTCATAAATTACATTTCCAAAATGATCGTAATCCATTTCTACTTGCATAGCCGGAACCCATTCACCTTCATCATAGTCGTATTCCATGTAATTTATCATACGGGTTAAAAGTCCATCAGCATTATATTCTGCATGTAATTTCAGGAAATTTATCCATTCAATTTCATCTTCTTTACTCTTATCCCAATCATCCCAGTCATCAAAAACGGCTGAATTCATCAGAGTGATCAAACCGGAAATCTTTAAAGTTTCGAAATCAAACCATGACATGGATTCATATTTCAGTTGAGGAAACCACGATTCTTCAAATAAATCCCACATATAGCTGTAACCCGACATCCATGTATTATTCTCGTCCAGCTCAAAAACCATTTTGTATTCCGGCATCCAGGTTTTATCCCAGTCATCATACCAGTATTCGGTTATTTCTGTTACAACATTGTTCTCATTGAGCGTATAAACCTCTTTAAAATCAGACATCCAGACATTTTCCCAATTATCATAGTACTCCCAGAATCTCACTTCAATTATATTGTTTTCATTGTCCTCTTCCACTGCACGATAACCTTCATCCATTTCCCATTCATTGGTATTGTGATTATAATTATACCATGCATAATATACTTCCTCATCACGATCGTTTATTACAGATTCCTCTGCATACTGGGGTACCCAGTTATTATCTTCCCAGAAATGGGTTTCCAGACGAAATAATTTTCCGTCATCGCTATAAGATGCTACCTGCTTGCTAACCGGGAAATAGATTTTCGACCATGCATCGGCTGACCAGGTTTCCAGTTCTTTTATAAGGTTGGTTCCCTCATAATAGGTGGGTATTTCCTTAGCATACAACTGCCACCCATCTGATTTATCCTCGTTGCTGAGAAGCAACATGCTGTCGGCATTGGCATTGTTCCGGATCATGATGGAACTGGCCTCAAAAATATCAAAACGTGATTCTTTTTTCTCTTGTTTTGTTTTTTCAGGAGATTCTCTTAGAAAAAAAAAGGCGGTCGAGTGTTTTCTCTCTTTTGCTTTTTTTTCATTCTGACTCATAACCGGTAAAGACAATGATGCCAGTAGAACGATTAGTAAAATTCGTTTCATTTGTTGAATAGTTTTAGTGTTGAAAATTAAATTTAATTGTGCCTTACATTTGGAAAATAAAAAAGCCTCTAAGGATAGGACTGCAACCTTATTTCAAATTATGTGCCACATATCTGATAAACATGTAAATATCATTCATTTAATTTTAATCAGCCCTTGCCTTTCATATATAAGCTTAACTATCAATTCATAACAAGCCCCATTTGGTTAAAAAAGTTAATTCATAAAAAAAACGTATCAGGAAAAATAAAAATCCTGTAGTAAAAATTTGTCCGGAAATGAACAAAAATGTGTCCGAAATAGATCAAAACAACGGTATCTTATCTGGTGATAGAAACTCTGTATCAAAAAATAGTTTTTTCAAGAACGGAAATCGAGTAGGAGGAAAATAAAGTGGTTTTCTTCCTACTTTATTTTCTGACCTCTCACACCATCGTACTTAGGGGTCTCGTATACGGCGGTTCCTTAGTTTACAATCCTGACTTTTCGATAGTAATCCGATAGAAAAACCTATCCTGCTTCCTGCAGCCTATCGTTTGTCATGGTTGTAGACAGAATGGAACTACCGTCTATACACCAATAGCCCTTCCTGGTATTAGCTCATTCCCATGGCTTGGATTTGTTTAGCAATCTCATCCCATCGGTTATGCCTGATGTGATTCGTGTTCCTCGGGGCAGAGGTTTGCCTCTGGCTTCCTTCAGATTCCACCTCGCGATGGACACCCTTGCCGTTGGCTAAGGGTTGGCGACTACAAACCCCCATAGTGAACTTTCACCACCGAGTTATGGGTCATGCACGGCACACCAACAAGAAACCCGGCAGAGAAATCTTTTGCCGGTTTTCTTGTTTTTTGCATTTATGAGTAATGCGATTAGGGATGTATTATCACCTTCTGAATTAAATTCATATTGTTAACACGGATCTTCACTATGTATATTCCTGGATTGAATTCATTAACATCGAAACTAACATCTGTTCTTCCCTTTCCTTTAAGATGCTTAATCTCCATTACTTGACCTGTAAGGTTGTAAATACTTACAAATGTTGGATCTATGGCATTAAAACTCACCCGTAATTTATCGGTTGCCGGGTTAGGATATACACGTAACTGTATATCTTCAGTGTTTGCAATACTGGTTTCCTTTTCAAATTCGGCTGTAATAGTCAAATTAATATCAGGCATAGTCACAATGGTTGATGCAGTTTGGGGATCGTCTATATATTCTATGTCTCCGCTCCAGTTCTTAAATATATACCCAACAAAAGGTGTTGCCTGTATGGGCACACTTTCACCATAATAATAGCTTCCTGCACCTTCGGCAGTACCTCCTTCTTCTGGACTGGCAATCAGAACGAGTTGATACTCCAATTGGTCAAAATTA
>JAHYJP010000347.1 GCA_019429055.1 Bacteroidales bacterium | reverse complement strand
CAGGATCGGAAATTCCCGGTAGAATCTCAACAGCGTGATTGTTTCTGCCAGCAGTTTGTTTCTGACAAATCGTTTCATTTCGGCATTCATCAATTCTCCCAAACCATCGAGCAAACGATTGCTGCTTAGAGATTCCAGAAGGTTTATACAGTTTTCGAGGTGAACTGCCAACTCCACCTTCATGCGATGTTCCACGATTCTTTTATTCAATGGTGTATTTCGCTGCATAAAGAACCAGGTGTCAAAAATATCACGGTGGGTTACCGTGCATCTATCCGTAAGCGCGCACAGTTTATGGGCAAACATGTCCGAAATGGTCATTACCATCACATTAAACCCCAAAAGATTCTTCATTTCATAGCGATCTTCAAAGAACCGCTTTGATATTTCCACTTTCAGTTTTCGCTCCCCCACGCCATAATCCAACACGATTAAAGGGCCGAAATATTTTTTTGCCTCGTCAAAAATGGTTCCGTACTTTAAAATTATTTTACGCACCTTTTCATATACAAGTTCCTCTTTATCAGCGGATAATAAATTAAAGTCCAGGTCTATGGAGAACCGCGGCAGATCGTAAAAGAACATTAATGCCGTACCTCCTTTAAAACCGAGGTAATTGGCCAATTCCAAATCCGAATAGACATCTTTCAGGATTTGAACCAGGTAAAACTTATGACGGTTAATATCAAGCATTACCGAATATGTTTTTAATTCTTTGGTTTAACGCTTCAGACTGGTAAACAGGTAAGATTCTTTTTACCAAAGATTTATCCAAAGGATGGAGATTATCAAAGTAGTAGCCAGGTTCGAGGTAAAGGATATCCAGGAATGCGCGCTCAGGGCAAGCCTGATTTACCTGGTTATTTTGCCGGATGATCCCGGTCGTATTTATGAGAACCGGTCCTTTTAATTTCCTGAACCGGAAAGATTGATCACTGATCACGACAGATCGGCTCAGATAACTCATCAGTGTCATTTGCGAATCATACTGGAAGATCACTCCGGATTTCCGGAGGACATATTCCAGCGAAAGATAAGAAGGGCTGTAGATGCGGCAGGCCAGTTCTTCGGCATTAAATTCCGGTTTGGTATAAATACCTTTTCTCGGATTAAGCATCAGGCCTTTGCGAACATAATAGTTCAGTTTTTTTGCAAGCACCTGTAAATCCGTTTCCCCGGTAAGCATCGATACGTCAATTAACCGGAATACAGTTCGGTTGTCCCTGTATAAAGTCAGCATGACATCTTTATTTTGTGAACCAAACATACGATAATTTCGTAACTTCAGCTTACAAAATTAATATTTTTCATTTCATCTTCCACCATCTTTTTCCCTACGCCCCCATGCCCCCATGCCTCCATGCCCTCATGCCTCCATGCCTCCACGCCTCCACGCCTCCGCGCCCCCATGCTACTAAGCCCTACGCTCATTCAATATCCGTTAAAATCAGATGCATATTGTTGGGAGTGATTACCTGGAACTCCGTTTTTGGATAAGCATTTGAAAAGGTTTTGGATAAATAGGCTTTGCCTAAGGGATTCCATTTGAACTCATAGGCATAAAACTGTCCCCTGATCTCTTCCAGGTAATCAATTTCCTGCTGCTGGGTGGTTCTCCAGAAATACCTGTTTACATCGATCTCCCTGTTTGTCAGATATTTGTAACGTTCGCTGATAATATAATTTTCCCACAGTGGGCCGGCATCATTGCGTGAAGATAACGGCAAAAAGTTTCCGAGGATCGCATTACGTATACCGTTGTCATAAAAGTAGAATTTCTTGCCCTTTTTAATTTCATTTCTCACGTTCCGTGTCAGGCCGTTCAACCGGAAAATGATATATACTTTCTCCAGGAGGTCGATATATTTTTCTATAGTTCCTTTGTCTGAATCCA
>JAHYJP010000108.1 GCA_019429055.1 Bacteroidales bacterium | reverse complement strand
TTTTCATTGCGTAATAAAGCCTGGTAGCTCATTTGTTCAGGTGCCTGGGCAAATATTTTTAAGCCGGTTAGCAGAAAAAATATTGCAAAGATTAACGCAACTCTTTTTGGGTAGGTTTTCATTTTCATTTTTTTCATTTTTAAATTATTGTTTAAAAGAATTTAGTTTTGTTATGATGGGTTTTACCCTTGATGCTATAGTTCTAGTTTTTTATTACTTTAATGATTTTTACCAGTTTTTTATCTTGTATAATCCTTACAAAATACACTGCCGGCATCAGGCTACTCATGTCTATACTGGTATGTGTGTCTGTAATATGGTCTCCGTAAATTAGCTTACCGTTGAAATCAATAAGTTGGTAAAATAACCCTGATAGGTCGAATTCTTTTACTTCGAGCGTTAGAAAATCTCTGGTTGGATTTGGGTAGGATAAAACCAAAAGCTTTATACCATCCGCTCCATGAATATTTGTAACTACCGAAATTTCATAGGGTTGCTGAGCCCCCTCGGCTACAGAGCCTCCGGCGCCGATGTGAGTTTGATAAATAACCTGTCCGATGGAGTAACTTTTGGTTCCACTGCCACCCGTAGCATTACCACCTGCAGCGTTAACACCTTCCTGCGCCCGGGCACCCGAAAGTGAAAGAATTAAAACTAAAAGTGTTGCCACTGCAATGGCTTTTGTTTTTCTGTTTTTGTTTTTCTTCATGTGTAAAAAGTTTTTTAAATGTTTGTTAATTGAGTAATAGAGCGAACCCTTGTTTGCTTAGGTTGCCGGTAATGAGTTTGTAAGAGTAAACCCGCATGAAAATGCACATTTAGTTTTTTACAATTTTAATTGTTTTTGCCTCTTTGCTGCCATTGATAACTCTTACGAAATATACAGCCGGCGCAAGATTGCTCACATCAATAATGGTTCGTGAACCGGAAATCTGGTTTACCTGGATTAGTCTTCCGTAAAAATCATAAACATGGCAAACCCATCCCGTTGGGTCGAAATCATTCATTTCGAGTGTGAGAAAATCTCTGGTTGGATTGGGATAAATTTTAAAGCCTGTTTCTGTAATAGATGTAATGTTTGTTGCTGTGGTTTCAACAATAATGGTATTTGAATAATCGGAGTAACCAGCCTCGTTTGCAGCCAAAACCTTGTAATAATAGGTTTTATTGCCTTCAATTCCTGTAACCTGGTAATGTGTTTGTTCTGAATAGTGTGGGCCATAACCGGGTAAGTAAGTTTGGAAGTTATCTTCTGAAACCAATAACACATATGCTGAAGCATCTTCTGAAGGCTGCCAGTTTGCCAAAAAGCTATTTTCGTTTATTTCTGAAGCTGCATTGGCTACAGGGGTTGCCGGAGGATTCCAGGTTCCATCCTGAGGTAAAATGGAAATGTGCCCATATTCTCCATAAACCATTATAGAACCATTGGGTGTTTTTATTGCTCTTGGTGATCCTGAAGCGAGATAAGTGCTGTAATTCCAGGTCGCTCCTCCGTCTTCCGTTTTAAGGTTTTTGCCAAAAACGCTTGTGGTTATATATCCTACTTCAGGCGATGAGAACACTACTGAATATAAATCGTTGTTTACATTTGTGGTTATTCTCGACCATGTAAGACCAGCATCCTGCGAACGGTATACCCGGCCCCATTCTCCTACCGCAAAAACGAGAGTCTGGTTTACGAAGTACACATCTCTGAAAATATTTGTGTTATCATTGCTTATAGAAGCCCAGTTTATACCCCCATCAGTTGTACGCAATATGGTTCCGCCAGCACCCACAGCAAGCCCAATTTCGTCGTTAAAGAATGATATTTTGGTTAGGTTGGATGTTCCGGAAAAAACCGTTGACCAGGTTTCTCCCCCATTAATGGTTCGGTTTATTGTTCCGTTATTTGCAACAAAAAACCCAATGTCAGCAGTTAAAAAATGAACGCTGCCAATTTGTTCGGTAATTCCTGTTTCAATCAATTGCCAACTATCGCCCCCGTTGGTAGTTTTAAAAATTTTTCCTTCAAAAGTTGATACATAAAGAACCTCTCCCGATATTGCACAGGCATTTCTGTAACGAAAATATCCCTCGGCAGGCGGTGGAATCTTCTGCCATGAAAATCCCCTGTTTGTCGATTTGATTATTTCAGTTGGAAAAATTGTGAATGCAAGTATGGTATTGTTATCAAAATAGGCTGCAGCATAAGTAAATCCTGAAGATGCAGGTCCTTCTGTAATCCTTTCCCACGATAAGCCTCCATTCATCGATCGGATAATGACCCCACCATTGCAGCTTGCATAAATTATATTTTCTGTTTTCCATTCCACAGCAAGGAAATCCCCGTGGTCCGGCATTTCTATGTCTTGCCAGTTCTGACCACCATCATTTGTGGTCATAAGTTTATTGTAGGATCCAACAATTCCATTGTTTTCATCAAGAAAACTCATCGAATAGAATTCAGTTTCGCCATCATCAATGATTTTCTGCCAGGACTGCCCCCCATTTTCGGTTTTAAGCAATGTGCCATAGTCATCGCCCAACAATCCGTTGTTGGCATCAAAAAAATGCATTGAATGTGCAAAGTTTATATCATCAAGCTCTGATTCGGTCCAGGTTGCTCCCCCGTCATTGCTCCAATAGAACGCATCCCAATCGTCATATAGAAAGATATTGTTTTCGTCAAGCACAAATACTTTTTTAATATCATCCTGATCAAAGGTCTCATTTACTGATGTCCAGGTTTCACCAAAGTCAGTTGTTTTAAAGAGCTTTCCGTATTCTCCGCCTGCAAACCCCACTCCCGATGGAAGGATCATAAGCGAATACAAATCTGCTGATGGGGTCAGTTGTTTTATTGTCCATGTTTGCCCACCATCATCAGTAACATATACTTTGCCATAACTGGAGCTGGCTGCACCCTGTAGATGGTTAGCAAAGGAAATCTCGTAAAAGTAAGGGGAGCCATCCGTTATGTTTACTGCTTCCCATGTTGCTCCAAGGTTTTCACTCATCAATATGGATGATGCGGCAACCGCATAAACCCTATTTTCACCGGGAGCGTTTATGCTTGTAGCAGCCCATCCAATTGGCCGGGGATGCAATTGTTGCCATTGAGCCCCTGCATACAACGCTAAGCAGGTGCATATTAACGTAACTGTAAGTTTTGTTTTCATTTTTCAAAATTTTGAATAGTTGATATTGTTGCATAAATGGATGAAAATATTTAAAGCTCTTTCTGGTTTAGTTTATCATATTTCTTTGAAAGCTATGGGGTTTGAGCGCCATATTCCTCAATATTTCCGAACAGGCTTATAGCATCCTTCCATGGGTATTTGTTGGCAAACATGGAAACATCAGAACTGATGGATCCCTGCATGTTCATTCCCATGGCGGCCCTCCACTGGTTGGCAGGCGAGTTGCGGTCAAAGTCTACTTCTTCGCTGTAGCGTGCATTTAGGTAGCCTTGCAAATAGTCTTTGTTAACCTTCAGTTTGGTAGGGATTTCATTCCTGTTGCCATTTACACTTGCCACTTCCAGATCGTCAAAATCCTGTGCATCTATCCTGATACGGGTATTGCTGGCAGGGCTATAATGCAGGTCTTTGTCTTTGTTTACAAAGAAGATGTTGTGATCTATGTTAATCCACTCATTGTTGTTGAAGCGAGTATGGTCTATGGCTGCCAGGATGCTTCCCCCCAAAATATTGTGATGGATGTTATACTCGCATCCGGTCATGATTCTGATACCATATCCCATATCGAGGAAATCTTTGGTTCGGCTCCAGGAGAAGAGGATGGTGTTGTATGCAATTTCTACTTCGCTGCACAGTGTATTTGTGCCAGGGCCTCCGGTGCGGGCGCAGGTTCCGTATATTTCAATGGCAGCCATTTTGTTGGCAACAAAAACATTGTTCTTTACTATGAACTTTCCACTTCTGTGGCCAGCCTGCAGGGCAAAGCTTGCCCCATTTATAAATATGCAATTCTGTATGGTAACATCGCCCCCTGTAGTAGCACTTACAAATTGAAGGAGGGGTTCACCTACTGTAGAATTCCTGTTGGAAGGTTTCTCGGTGGGCAGCATCAGACGGCCCCCTTCAATGCCTTCAACAATACCCTCTCTTTCGTGGTATGCATTGCGTTCGCCACTGTCGAATATAATGTGGTCTATAACTGTTCCTGCCACATCTTTGGTAAATTTCAGAAGGGTCTTACGCGAGGTCCGCGCGCTGGCATTATCCGGCTGAATAAGGGTAGGGTAGCTTACAATATCCTGCCTGGTAAATCCTGGATCAAAACTGCCATAGAGCTTTACGGGTTTTTCGCTTTCAATAAAGCCGATATTAAGGGTGCCATAGTAGTTGCCGCCAGCTATGCGAATTTCTGCACCCGGAGAGGCAGTGTTTATGGCCTTATCAATGTTTTTAAAGGGAGAACCTTTACTGCCATCGTTGCGGTTGCTCCCATTGGTGGTGCATACATAAAAAATCTGGCTGCTTGCCGGTGCCTGTTGAGCCTGTGTCTCAGCCTGGCGGGCAGGTGTTTGTTCGGGTTTGCTTTCTTCTGTCTGGCGGGCCGGCAGACTTTGTCTTACATCTCTTACCCTTGGTACCTGGGCTGTTATTGACAATGAAACCACCAACAAAAGGGTAAATGCGGATACAATTTTAAAAGTTTTCATAATCGATATTTTTTTAATTAAACACTGTTTCTTTGTATCAGGCAACAAGTTTGGTAACCTTCCAGGTTTAAAAACAAATTGCTGATTGGTTAAGGTTGTATGGAAAATTAAGGATTCGTATTTGAAGGTCGCGAGCAATACTTTCCAGAGAATAGCAAATGCGAAAAGGAAAATCAATTTTTTCAAACTCTGTCATAAGTTCTTTTGCCTGAAGGAAATACTGTTTTTGTTGCAGCAAATCTTGTGCGCTATAATGATTGCCATCAAACCAGGGTACAGCTTTAAGTTTAGCCTCCCATATTGTACACAATAACTGGTTCTTTCCAACTTCAGAGGCCAATGGTTTATCAATTGTAGTTTGTGATTTTTGGGCTTCCACTTCTTTGGTTTCCTGTAGCATTATTTTTGTGTATTTCATGTACATTGTTGTTTTTATTGTAAAGGGATGGGTTACTGCTGTGGTTTATATTTATTGTTTTCAAGGGTGGTTCCTTGCCATTGTGTCAATGATTTTATTCCAGCATTTTTCCTGTTTGGTTTTCATGGCAAGCAGTATTTTATTTTCCGGTGTGCATTTTAATGCTGCTTTGATTAATGTATCTGCTTTCTTGAGAATTTTTGCTGCTTTTAGAAGTCTTCCCTTTCGGCGCAACATATCTGCTTGCCCGATCAAACACCGGATGGTTCTTATGGTCGTTGGCGAATCGCAGTTTTTCATTCATAACAGTTGTTTGGTACATTATTAAACCCGGCTCCTGGTATGCTTTGGTGTCTCTTGGTATTGATCTGATCCGTTGTTGAATTCGCATGATTAAACCATAAAATCGAACAGGTTAACAATCAATGTTCTTCTACAAAGCTAAATGACGACCTTATCCGAAACAATCGGTTAATGTCCTTAAAATTGAGTACGGAAAATTCACGGCAGGGTAGGGAAAAATACCGGTTGTTGTAAGGTGTTTTAAGCCAGTGGGGTAAGAGTGTGAATGGAATTTGCCGGCAGCATACAGGAATATCCCGCTTAGAATCTGGGAACGGGTTGCAAATCCTGTCAGTGCCTCGTGGAAATATTACAGTGAGATGATGCCGTTTTTTATGGCATACTTTACCATGTCAATGGTGTTTTTCAGGTCAAGTTTGGCCAGAATGTTGTTTTTGTGCGTTTCAACGGTGCGGACAGAAATATTCAGTTTATAAGCTATTTCTTTAAAGCTGAGCCCATCAGAAAAGGCCATTAAAACTTCCGATTCCCGATCAGAAAGTTCTTCTGTTTTTTTCTCTGTATTCTTATTCCTGAGGATGGAAACATAACTCCGGTAAATAATAGCAGCAACTGATTCTCCATAATAGTTTTCGCCCCGTGAAACATAGCAGAGGGCTTTAAGGAATTCATCGCGTGAAGAGTCTTTGGGCAAAAAGCCTGTGGCACCGGCCTTTACCGCCGACATAACCCAATCTTCGCTTGCATTAGCACTAAGAATAAGCACCCGTACAGCAGGATACTCCTTACTTAGTTTTTCGGTTACCTCAACTCCATCCATTTCAGGCATACCTATATCCAGCACCACAATATCAGGCTTAAGACTGTCAATAACCTGGAAGAGCTCTTTCCCTGATGCCAGATCAGCAACTACGGTATACAATTTGTTGCACATCAAAATGGCCCGTATACCATCTCTTACAATTTTGTGATCGTCCACAATGATCAGCTTTTTTTTATCGGTCATGGTTTTATAGTGGAGTTATGTTTTGAGGGCAATTCAATATAAAACACCGATCCTTTACCCGGTTGGCTTTCGGCCCATATCCTTCCCTTGTTTTTATCAATAAATTCCTTACATATAAACAGTCCGAAACCCATTCCTTTATCATTGCTATTTCCAATTTTGGATGAGTCATTACCGATGTCAAATAACCTGGGTAGGTCTTCCGGCGAAATTCCTATACCGCTGTCCGAGATTTTTATCTCCGTGTGGAGAGAATTCATATGGCTTTGGATTTTTATCCAACCCTCTTCAGGGGTAAACTTAATGGCATTAGAAATGATATTTCGAAAAACGGTGTTTGTCATGTTCCTGTCTGCCCAAACAAAATGTCCTTCAGGCACATCTGTAATAAGATTGATTTTTTTGGCATCGATCATAGGATTGTAAAGTTCTGCCAGCCCCTGAAATACCGACCTGAGTTCTATGGATTCCTTTTTGGGTTTAAGCCGACCGGTTATGGATGCAGCCCATTTTAAAAGCTCATCGAGAAGAGAGCACAATTTTTCAGATGTGTTTTTCAGCTCACCAGTATAATAATGCAAATCTTCGCTGCTAAGTTCCGCATAATTGTCATGAACAGAAGCTGATATATTGCGGAATGCATAGATAGGGTTTTTTAAATCGTGGGCAAGGATGGTGAAGAATTTGTTTTTGGTTTGGTTCAGGATGCTGAGTTGGCGATTGGCAGATGCAAGTTTTAGCTGTGCCCGTTTTTTAATTTGAAACCTGCTGTATAAAGCACCAAGAATTATCAGCAGAACAGTAAGGATACCTGCCATCAATATGCGTTGTTGCCTTGCCTGGTTCAATCTGAGTTGGTCTTTAAGCCTTTCCTGGTTGAGAAGTGCCAGTTCTTTTTCTTTTTGTTCACTCTCGTATTTTACCTGGAAATCGAGCATCTGACGTCGGGCTTGTTCGTTGTATGCCGAATCTTTAAGAGCTACAAATTGTTTATAATATTCCAGTGATTTTGAGAAATCTCCTGTTGTTTGCATTAGTGACGATAACTCTTCGTAATTTTTTTGCCTCATGTTGTTAAAGCCGATCTTTTCGGCAATATCAAGGCTCTCGGTGTAATATTCAATAGCTTTGTCAAACTCATTCATTCGCATGTAGTTGAGCGCAAGATGATTTAGAACAATGGATTCGGACACTAATATTTTATTTTCACGAAAAATATTTAAAGCTGGAAACAACATCTCTTCAGCTTTTTTATACTCACCCATTATGGTGTAAATTTCACCTATCTGATCCATCCTGTAGCCCTGGCGAACCTGATTATTTAACTCTGTTTCCAAAGCCAGGGATTTTTCAAGATATTCAAGGGCAAGATCAAACTTATGCTGTGATTTGTAAACTGAAGCAATGCTTGCCTTTCTTACAGCTATCAGGTTAATATTGTTGAGCTCCCTTGCAATCTCCAGGGATTGAAAAAAAAATTCGAGAGCTTTGTCAAACTGCCTCCAGAGTTCATAAATTTTTCCTATGGCGTTAAGGCTAACGGATATATTTTCTTTTGCATTAAGACTGGTATCTATTTGCAGGGCAGTGCTGTATGCATCAAGCCCTTGCTGATAGTTCCCTACAATGGTGTTACTGTAGCCTAGTTCGCGATAGCTCAAAGCAATAAGTGCCGAGTCTGTTGTTTGTAATGCAAAACCAAGTGCTTTCTCTATTAAAGGGATACTCTCCCGGTTTTGACCTTCACTCCTCAGGCAAATACTTTTTTTCAGATAAGCCCTGGAGAGCAATGCGGGGTCTAATTCATCGGCAGTGGCATATTTCTCCAGAAACTCACTTGTAAGAATACAGGCCTCATCGTATTTGTGAATAAGCTCTAAAGAATCAATTCTTGCCATTTCAACTGCTGCCGCGTTGATCGAATAAAGATGGTTTGCTCCTAAGGTCATGTAAAGGAATGAAAACCAAAAAACTATGCCGGAGATGTAAAAGCTATATCCACTTTTCATTTAACTGGTTTTATCAAATACTCATCAAATATAGCCAACTATTTTTTTAATATTATAAAAAATCAAAAAAATACTAATAACACTTAGTAAACAGGTGTTTAGTCGTATAATAAAAGTGTTCTGTGGATATGGGTTTCAGAGTTCTGATTATCGATCGAAAAATCAATAATTCCTGATCCCATTTTCCCCATAAGCTGTTGGCGCAACCCCGAACTTCGCCTTAAAACTGCGCGAAAAGCCCGAAAGGCTGGAGAATTCCACCGCGCAACAAGCCTTACGATTTATTTTGCCAGTTTTCCCACCAACAATAACTTCGGTAATTTCAGGGTAAACTATGAGAAGGATTTGGTGGAACTGGTATCAGATACACGGTTTTTCTATTCCAACCACACACAATCTGTTCCGGAAAACATAGCTGAGCTAAGCGAGATTGCCGGTTACGGAAACTCTCCTCTTGTGAAGTATGACGGAAGGGGAGTTTATTTTCTTGATAAGATTGATGATGGGGTCTGGCGCCTGGAAGTAATGCCTTATGCCCACTGGCTGGGCGACCCCTATG
Source organism: Bacteroidales bacterium (assembly GCA_019429055.1). Lineage (GTDB taxonomy): Bacteria > Bacteroidota > Bacteroidia > Bacteroidales > UBA7960 > SKVR01. The sequence continues at coordinate 4,774 of JAHYJP010000108.1, read as the reverse complement.
CAAGGGTAAGTCCCCTCCGCCAGTTAGCGGCCGTAAACTATACAAACCGACCCATGCGTGTTGACCTGCCTGATTTGGGCAGTGAATTCAGCATCCGCGCTATCAATGAAGGGAATTCTTTCGAAGCCAGCTTGCAGAATGGTGATTTTGTTATTATGCCCGGGGTTTACATTTTGCAGGCACGAATAAGCAGGGCACAGATCAATCAGGAAATGACTTACAAAAACATCCGGCTCAATGAGTTCGTTACAGCCAGGATAGTACCGGCAGAACCCACATTCATTCTTTCAAGTATTTCTTTGGGAGCCAGGTAAAAGGCCGCGCAGAAGAACTCAACCACAAAGAATACCTGGTGGTGAGAGGAAGGAGTGTGAATGGCGAAAAGGTGAAACTGGATGTGAGTCTCACAGATAAAGGTGGAAATGTGTTCAGCTATTCATTGGAGCTTAATGGAGAAGATAAAATCTTCCGTATTCCCTTAAAGAGATATGAAGAGGGAAAGTTTGCCATGGTACCCAGGCCTTATCCCGAATTCAAACCATGGTTTGCTTCAACAAAAAATCATGGTCCATTCCGCGGCGAAGATTTGGAAACCCTGCAGGTAACTCTAAAAGACGATGAATCTTACGATGAAAATGAAGGGGTGAAATTTTATCTTAAGGAAATTTGGATAGGGTAAAACTGTTAATAAGATAATTTCAGCACATGGTTTAGAGTAGTTATATTGGTGTACTATCTTTGCGCTCTTCGCGAAACTCTCCCCGCCTTTGCGTGAGGCCTGAAACAAATTAAAAACGGGGAACTGCCAAATCAGTATCCCCGTTTTAAAACAAACCAAAATTCAAACCTTTAATATTCACTCACCCCATCACTCACATTCACATCATAAAACACCGGTGGTTTCCCAAAAGCTTCAGTGAATGCATTGGTGGTTTTTTTCTTAAACTCTTCCACCGCTGAAGATTTTACAAGATTAATGGTGCAGCCGCCAAAGCCGCCGCCCATCATTCGGGCACCCATTACCCCGTCAATCTCTTTGGCAGTATCCACCAAAAGATCGAGTTCATCGCAACTGACGTGGTATTTTTTTCTGAGCCCTTCGTGTGATTGATACAGTAACTCACCCACCCTCTGCATGTCGCCTTTTGCCAGTGCATCGCAGGTTTCCAGCACGCGTTCATTTTCTTCGGTAACGTATTCGCAGCGCAGGAAAACTTCTGTACCCATCATGGCTTCGTAAGGATATACATCTTTGGGTCTTACATCGCGCAGACTTCGTACAGCAGGCATATTGGAACGCAATATCAAAACCCCCTCTTCACATTGTGCCCTGCGCCGGTTGTAAGCTGACGATGCCAGGCTGTGCTTTACACGGGTGTCGGCCAGGATAAGCTGGTAGCCATCCAGATTCAGCGGATAATATTCATGCTCCAGTGAGCGGCAGTCCAACCGGATTGCATGGTCCTTCTTTCCGAAGATGGATGCAAACTGGTCCATAATGCCGCACCTTACACCTGCGTAATTGTGCTCGGCGCGCTGGCCGATTTTGGCCAGTGAAAGGTTATCAATACCCAGGCCGTAAAGCCTGTTCAAAGCCTTCGCAAAAACACTTTCCAGTGCCGCCGATGATGATAAACCGGCACCTTTGGGAATATCACCGGCAAAAACTGCCTGGAAACCTTCCAGAAAGTACCCATCTGCCTGAATTTCTTTTATTACACCATACGGATATTTGGCCCAGTGGGGAAGTTTTACATCCGCATCATAGATATCAAATTCAACCATTTCATTAAAATCCAACGATTTGATTTTAACCTTTGAGCCTTTAACAGGCGCAATGGCAAGGTATATTTTTTTATCAATGGCTGCCGGTAACACAAACCCTTCATTATAATCGGTATGTTCACCAATCAGATTAATCCGGCCGGGAGCAGCAAAAAAGCGGTACTCACCAACAAATTCCTTCTTGAATGCTTCTTTTACTTTGTTGTCTTTCATGTTTTTTGATTGAACGCAGATTACGCTGATTTAGCGGATTTGCGCTGATTCATTATTAATTATACTTTTTTGCAGCAAAAGCCTGCACTGAGTGGAATTTGTAACCGACCGCAGGGAGCTCAACGAAGTTAATTCCACTCTCTAATGTAACTCTGCGTCTCCGTGTCTCTGCAGTGACCCTACCAAAACACCGCATACAACGCCACCAGTATAATCATAATCGCATACGCCGACAGGTTGAATTTTTTGCCTGTGATAAAGATTTCCCTTGGCAGGGCAATGGCCTTGGGATCTTCATCTTGTTTTGCTGTTACAAGGCTCACCATTGCTATTACTGCCATAGTGATAATGCAGGTGTAGAACATCTGATCCAGGAAAGGCATTTCTACGGGCAGCAGTTTGAGTGCCAGTGCCACCGGAATAGATGAGATAACACCCAAAATGGCCGCTGTGCTTGTAGCTTTCTTATAGAACAATCCCATGAGGAACACCGCAAGAATTCCCGGACTAACCACACCTGTATATTCCTGTATATACTGAAACATCTGGGGCATGGTTTGTAGTACCGGTGCCACAAACACTGCGATTGCAAGTGCAACCATAACAGCGATTCTTCCCACAAATACCAGGTCGCTGCCATCCGTGCGCTTCGACAGGTAAGGTTTGTAGATATCCATAGTGAAAATGGTAGATGTGGAGTTGAGCATAGATGCCAGTGATGAAACAATGGCAGCCGTAAGCGCAGCAACCACAAGGCCTTTTAAACCGGTTGGTATAAAGGTCCTGATGAGCCACGGATAAGAGATGTCATATACAATCGAACCATCAGCTCTTGTGAAATCGGAACGAATATTTTCTATGATGGCAGTACCTTCAGGCTGGGTAAACATTACATATGCTATAATTCCGGGGATAACCACAAATACAGGGAGCAATAGCTTCAGGAAAGCGGCAAATGCAAGTCCTTTCTGGGCTTCTTTCAATGATTTGGCCGCCAGTGCACGCTGAATGATATACTGGTTAAAGCCCCAGTAATACAGATTGGCAACCCACATCCCCCCAATAAGTACCCCGATGCCCGGAAGGTTCATAAACTCCGGGTTATCACGCTTTAGGATCATGTTGAATTTTTCACCTGCTGTGCTGTAAATATGGTCGGCTCCGGCAAGGATGCCACCGTCAGGAGTTACATGGTGCAAAGCAATCATGGTAGTGATTAGTCCACCGATTACCAGAAGCACTACCTGTATTACATCTGTCCAGGCCACTGCGGATAATCCGCCCCAGATGGAATATGCCGCGGCAAACAGGGCAAGACCAATGATAAAGTTCATGCGCATGGATCCGTCGCCATTACCCAGGATGGTATCCAATGCTGTGGCACCCAGGTACAATACTGACGTAAGATTCACAAAAATGAACAACGATACCCAGAAAATAGCCAGAATGGTTTTCAGGTTGGTATTGTAACGCCTTTCTATGAACTGTGGGATGGTGAAAAGCCCTTCCTTGATAAATATGGGAAGGAAGAATTTAGCCACAATAATTAATGTAAGTGCTGCCATCCACTCGTATGAAGCAATGGCAAGCCCAATAGCAAATCCGGAACCTGACATGCCGATAAACTGCTCTGCCGAAATGTTGGCTGCAATCAACGACGCGCCAATGGCCCAGAAGGGGAGGCTTTTCCCCGCAAGAAAATAATCTTCAGCACTTTTTTTCGTACCTTTCTTGGTTCGTGAAACCCAGAGTCCCACCGATAAAATCAGCAAGCCATAGGCTGTGAAAATGATGTAGTCGAGTGTGTGAAATGTTCCCATGCTTTTGATATTAGATTTAACGTCGTTTGGTTAATTTTTTAATTGTCAGAACGCTGATAACGCAAATGCGGAGCATCGCAGATTTACACTGATTTAATCTTTTTAATCTGCGTTTAAAAATCAACGTAATCTGCGTTCTATCTCTTTGCTTAGCAACACTGATTTATATATCATATGCCTACTCAAAGAGATTTGTGGGATATTCCTTCCTTTCTTTTAATTCTTTCAGTTTTTGCATCACAAGGGGTTTGTCATTTGCATAGGTTACGCCAAACCATTGTGCTGGAGACTGCATAACCTTGATTTTCCCTTTACCTTCTTTGATCAACTGGTCAACCAACCGGGGAGTTACCAACTCCGATTTGGGAGTGTGGATTTGTTTTTCCAGAAATTTCACAAAATACTCTTCAATGAGTTGAAATATTGAAGGATTCAATGCCCAGATGTTCATGGAAACCGTTTCGTCAGGATTAAGTATAATATTCCCATTCTCCATGTAGCTCACAATTTTTCCTGATTCATCGCGACCTATATTGAACTGCTCATCTACAGATTCAAGATATCCTTCCCGGTTTATTTTGCATATTCCGCGGGTTACCGTGCCGTGCTCTGAAAGTGTGTTTTCAAGCCGGTAGCCGCACATGGCGTAATTGCTGCTATCCTGCTCCGGGTTTTGTTCGAGATGGTCGGCCAGTACCTGGTAGGCTTCCTTCCCATAAAAATCATCAGCATTGATAACCACAAAGGGTTCTTTCACCACATTGCGGCATACCCATAATGCGTGTGCTGTTCCCCAGGGTTTGGTTCTTTCTTCAGGGCAGGTGAAACCTTCGGGAAGCATATCCAGTTCCTGAAATACAATTTCATAGGGTATTTTTTTCAGGAAACGGTTTGCAAATACATCAATAAATTCATTTTCAATGCTTTTTCGAATAACAAAAACAACTTTTCCAAAA
>JAHYJP010000346.1 GCA_019429055.1 Bacteroidales bacterium | reverse complement strand
CCGTTTTGCTGAATTGTATTCACCAGCGATTGGATAGCTTCATCGTTTACAGAAGATTCCAGTAACGTATGCAACACCCGTTTTTTAATTACGTCAAAATCGGAAGGATCAGCAAATACGTTATGGAGTAAACCAAACAGCAAAAAGCTTAAAATCAGTGTTTTTTGTTTGTTCATTATATCAGATTTTTTTGATTAAATTTCTCATAAAACTATTAATGGCTAAAGCCGTATTTTTCTTTCATATTCATAACCACCGGGCTGAAGCCGCGGTGCAAAACAGTTCTTTTTTTCACCGTGGCTTCAGCCCGGTGATTTATCAATTCACTATTATCTTCAGCTTTAGCTTTAGCGTTTAATTATTATACTTCGCATGGGATAAAATGTGCCAACCAAATTTAGTTGCTCCCGAATGCTCAACGATTTTTTGGGATTAGTTAATATTACACTTATTTGAATCTAAAATCCAGTTTGTAATCAAACAGCCAGGGAATTTTTGGATTTATTCCTTCCTTCTGCAAGATTTGGGGAAGGTTTACATAGTCATTAATATCCAGGTGCTTTTGGCGACCATAAAAAGTTACATAAATGGTATCTTCTTCTACGCGTATATCACCATCAGCCCATGCAAGTACCTCATTTGCGAGATGCCTGGCATTCCATGTGCGGTACTCTTGCTTTAATTTTTTTCTCAGTTGATAGGTTGCTGCCTGGGCTATCATTGAAAAAGCCAGTTTTGCATACCTGATATTCAGGTTTAACGTAGAAGCCCTGTTCATGCCCATATCGTTTTCAAACCGAAAAAATTCTTCTATTGTCCATCGCTGATCATATAGTTTACAAATCAGTAATTCAGCATCTTTTGTTGATGTGGAAAGAAAAGCATTGTATTGATAGTTTTCTTGTGTCTCGCCGGTGCGTTGTGCAATAAGCCTGTAATCTTCGGGATGGCTATCAAATTTGAACATTGTTTCCGCAATGGCAAAACCGGCCCATAATGGTTTGTAGGATAAGGGCCTGATGATTTTTTGTATCCTGGCTGTGTTTAAGGCCGGGGCCAATAAGTCAAAATTCCGGTTTTGTTTTGCCCCTTCAAACAGTTCACAGGTAAAGTGTTCTTTGTCTGCCAGTAATAATTTGCCAGGTTTTATTATTCTTCCCGTTGAATTGAGCAATTCAGATGTGGCTTTGGTCGTAGGCATTCCAGTGGATGCCATTTCAGCCATTATGGGTTGTCCGGTTTCTGCACATACTGAAAAAAAGGTTTGTAACATTTTTTGAGATGGCGCACTGGGATCTTTTCGCTTTTTAGTCATTATCCTTTTGGACTTGCTGATAATCCGGTGGGGATCTACTGCAACTGTTTCCCCGGTATAATGTCCTGAAAGATGTCTTTGCATCCCCAGATTAACAAGCAATTCCCGTGTTTGCTCCATGGTATGCTTTTGCATTAACAGGTGCGCCTGCTCGTCGGTAATCAAACGTCCCATGCCATTGACCAACTGAAACCCCTGGTGCCCTAATGAACTTTTTCTCCTGACACGGTTTATGCAAAGCGAGGACTCATTGACCATCTGTAGCGCAACCCTTGGTTCCAGATCAATGTCGGATTTCCCCGTCCATCCTTTTAACAGGTCCCATGCCCCTATTCTCAACAATTCAGGTACAAGCAGCCATAATCCAGCCGATGTGCCAGATATCTTTTGGGCCAGGGCCTGTCTGAACTCACGTTCGTTATCGCGAACCGTCCATTTTATCCTGTCGTTACATCGTTTTGTCTTATAAGTAACTATTTCAACTTCCTTATTTGGCGTATTTGCTTTATGTAGCCCTTTTTTTGAAGACCGTATTCATTGATGGTCCTCTCTACACTCCTTTGGCTAATGCTATGCCCTGTTTGCTGCATCT
>JAHYJP010000107.1 GCA_019429055.1 Bacteroidales bacterium | reverse complement strand
AAGAGATCTTGTAACTTCATGCGCCTACCCCGTTGAACCCGGTATGGTTGTAAAAACCAATTCCATAAGGGTAAACAAAGCTAAAAAGTCTCTGGTTGAAATGCTTCTTTCGAACCATCCGGATGATTGTCTTTACTGCGAAAGAAACGGAAACTGCGAACTTCAGTGGCTGGCAGAAGAAATGAATATTAAGGAAAGAAAATATTTCAGCCAGAAAAAAAGCGAACAACGTGATCATTCAAGCCCCAGTGTATACCGCGATCCTGCCAAGTGTATTCTCTGCAGCCGTTGTGTAAGGGTATGTGAGGAGGTGCAGCTTGTTACTGCCATCGAATTTGTTTCAAGGGGTAATAAAACTACTGTTAACTCTGCCTTTAACAAAGGACTTAATATTTCAAGCTGCATAAATTGCGGACAATGCATTATGGTTTGTCCAACAGGTGCGCTGGTTGATATTTCTCATATCGAAAAAATTCAAACTGCCCTGGGAAGCACCAAAAAATACCCTGTGGCTCTTTTGTCACCTGCATTTGTGGCATCTGTAGCCGATCACTTCAATATTAAACCGGCAGAAAAGCCAGCAGGCCTTATCATTGCAGCCTTACGAAGTATGGGTTTCAGGAAAGTTTATGATCTGGGGTGGGCTCACGACCTAAACATTTATCTTGAAGCACAACTTTTGTTTGAAAGATCTCTTACCAGGCCTGTTACACCCATGCTTTCATCCTGCTGCCCGGCATGGATCAAATATGCAGAAGAGTTTACACCTGAAATGATTGCATATATCTCAACTGCTAAATCTCCTCAACAATTGATGGGATACCTGGTTAAGAACCAGGAAAATGCTGAAGCAACAAATGAATCCAGACAACTGTATACCGTATCGCTGATGGCCTGTGTGGCCAATAAATTTGAATCTTCCCGTGAAGAAAATACCAGGAAGGGTGTTTCAGAAATCGACGCAACCCTTACGGTTCGGGAGTTTATTAAAATATTGCGTAGCTATGGAATGAACATAACACGGCTGGAACCCGGCGTTTCTGACAGCCCGTTTAATATCTCTTCTGCAGCAGGATATCAGATGGCTTATTCGGGCGGTAAAGCCGAAGCTATTGCGGTTCAGTTGAATCAAATTATTAACGGAGACAAGAAAACAGAGTTCAAGTTTACGCCTCCTAAAAACCCGGGGAGCAAAAAGGAAGTAAAAGTAAAGATTGGCAAGCAGGAATTCGGATTTGCTTGGGTGAGTGGTATTACTGAAGCTCAGAAATATTTAGATTCACTGAAGGCCGAGAAACGCACTGATATTCAGTTTGTGGAAGTAATGGCCTGCCAGGGTGGTTGTGCCGGCGGAGGCGGGCAGCCAGTTTATTATTTCCATGACAAACATCGAACCCGAAAAAAAATAAGCCAGGAGTTGGAAAAGAGCTGTAAATTAAAGTTTTCAGCTCAAAATACGCAAATGATAGAATTTATAAAATCAGGTTTTAACAAAAAAGAAGAACTCACCGGTTTGCATACTCATTTTAAGAAAAGAAATGTGGTGAAATAGCAGGTGCAATCCAATAAAAATCAGTCCGGGGAGTTTAGTTATTACAGGTGAAACAGTTATGAGTCTTCAACAAAAAAATCAGTTCATTTACACGGTAAAAGATCGTTGTAAGGTCTGTTATACATGTGTAAGAGAATGTCCTGCCAAAGCCATCAGGATCATGAACGGTCAGGCAGAGATCATAACTGAACGTTGCATTGCTTGTGGCAACTGTGTAAAAGTATGCAGCAGGGAAGCAAAAATGTTTTCTTTTTCCATTGACAGGGTTAAGAAACTCATAAACAGTAATGACAAAGTAGCTGCTATTATAGCCCCAAGCGTAGCTGGTGAGTTTATTGATATTTCTGATTACCAGACCCTTGTGGGTATGATCAGAGCCCTTGGATTTGATTATGTGAATGAAGTGGCATTTGGTGCTGAGCTGGTTGCAGATAAATTCAAGGAACTTTTGCAAAAGGACCAGAAACAAACCTATATTTCCACCAGTTGTCCTGCTATTGTAACTTATGTTGAGAAACATCATCCCCAGATCATTAAATCACTGGCTCCGATTGTCTCTCCAATGATTGCTACTGCCAAGGTTTTACATGAGATGCATGGGAATGACCTGAAAATTGTTTTCATTGGGCCATGCATTGCCAAAAAAGGTGAGGCTATGCTGGGGCAATACAAAGATCTGGTTCATGAAGTGATTTCTTTCATAGAACTACGCAGAATGTTTGCTGAAAAGAAAATCACCACTGAAAATATTGAACCCTCGGAGTTTGATCAGCCTATAGCAGGCAAAGGTTCAGTTTTTCCTATCAGTGGAGGTATGCTGCAAACCGTTGACCTTGAAGAAGATTTCCTAATCGGCGAAATTGTGGTTGCCGAAGGGCGTCAGGATATCATTGAGGTTTTAAAGGAATTTGAAGAGGGGTATCTTGAAGCCAAACTGTTCGACCTTTTGTGTTGCAACGGTTGCATAAACGGACCGGGTATGAGCAGCCGGCACCAGTTTTTTCTGAAAAGAAAGAACATAAGTAATTTTGCTAAACGCCAGTTTGATCGCCTGGATCAGAAAGAATGGGTAAAGAACAAGGAAAGATTCTCAGGGTTAAAACTTGACAGGTATTTTATCGCCGACGATCAACGCTATCCGTCTGATTTTAGTGAAGAGCAAATCAATAAGGTAAAAGAAAAGCTGGGTATCAAAGGTCAGGATGATGAACTCAACTGCACTGCCTGCGGTTACGATACCTGTCACGAGCATGCAGTTGCCATTTTGAAAGGTATTGCCGAAACCGAAATGTGTTTGCCATATACCATTGATAAGCTGCATAAATACATTTCTGATCTGGATGTTTCAAATAAAAAACTTGCTTCAACCCAGGCAGCACTCAAACAATCAGAAAAGCTTGCATCCATGGGGCAACTGGCGGCAGGGATAGCACATGAAGTAAACAATCCGCTGGGCATAGTAATTATGTACGCCCATCTTTTACTGGACGAAATGGAGCCCGACTCTCCATTTTATAAAGACCTTAAACTGATAGTTGATCAGGCTGACCGGTGCAAGAAAATTGTAGGAGGGCTGTTGAATTTTGCAAGGAAGAGTAAAGTAAATATTGAAGAGGTAAAAATCAGGTCGCTGATAAAAAACAGCCTGAAGGCTGTAGTAATGCCTCCCAATATCGATCTGAAGATTGAATTAAATACCCTGAAGCAGGATATTGCCTGCGACCATGACCAAATGGTTCAGGTATTTTCAAACCTGTCAAAAAATGCAGTAGACGCAATGCCTGAGGGTGGTGAACTACTCATTAAAGTTGAAGATGATAAAAATAGCCCGGAAGGAATAGTGTTCACCATAAAAGATACAGGTACAGGAATTTCACCTGAGAATATGGAACGCATGTTTGAACCCTTCTTTACTACCAAAGAAGATGGTAAGGGAACAGGACTTGGATTACCCATCATATATGGTATTGTAAAAATGCACAAGGGAAATATTAAGGTAGAATCTAATACTAATCCTGACAAAGGCCCCATGGGAACCAGTTTCTTTGTGAGTTTACCCGGAGTAACCGAAGAAATTAATGCTAACTGATGACTGACACAAAACAATATTGCTATGCTTAAAATTGAGAAAAAGAAGATTCTGTTGGTGGATGATGATTCCGATTATCTGTTTCAGCTTACCATAGCTCTCGAAGATATGGGCTTTGAAGTGGTTGCAGCTCAAACCCAGCAGGAAGCTGAAAACATAATTGCTAAAATTAAACCTGACCTGGCCATTCTCGACCTGATGATGGAAAACCAGGATACAGGATTCATTTTGTGCCATATCATCAAAAACAAATATCCTGATGTTCCCATAATTATTGCATCGGCTGTTACTGCCGAAACAGGTTTGCTGTTCGATGTTGAATCAGAAGAAGACCGGCAGTGGATAAAGGCCGATTTGTTTCTCGATAAGGGGATAAGAAATGATCAACTGCATAAAGAAATCAATAAGCTGCTGAAAATATAAGTAATGGGAAAATTAAACCTGCTGGTTGTTGATGACGAGCCGGGAATACGAAGCGGGATAAAGCGTATTCTTGAAAGTTTCTCGGTGAGTTATCCTTTTATGGATGAAGATTTTGAGTTTGAGGTGCTGGAAGCCGCAACAGGGGAAGAAGCAATTGAACTCGTGGATAACTATTTGTTTGATATTGTATTGCTCGACAATAAACTACCCGGTATCCAGGGAGTTGAAGTACTCGAGTATATAAAAAATCAGGGAATTGATGTAATTGTTGTTATGATCACATCCTATGCATCACTTGATCTTGCTGTTAAAGCAACCAAAAGCGGCGCCTATGATTTTGTTCCCAAACCTTTTACCCCCAAAGAGCTGCGAAGTTGCCTTGAGAATATTGCCAAGCAGCTTTTTTTGCGCAGGATGACCCAGAAAATGCAGGCTGAAGGTAAACAGATCCGCTTCCAGTTTCTTTCAGTTCTTTCGCACGAGTTAAAATCACCCATTAATGCTATAGAAGGTTATCTGAGGCTTATGGAAACCAAAAAAATGGGCGATATGATGGATGATTACCAGGAAATGGTGCAACGTTCGCTGGCACGGGTGCAGGATATGCGCAATCTCATCATGGATCTGCTGGACTTTACCAAAATTGAATCCGGTAAAAAACAGCGTAACATCAAGCCCGTTTATTTGTGTGAAATTGCACAGGAATCCATTGACCTTATGCAGCCACTTTGTATTCAGAAAGATATTGATATCCATCTGAATTGCAACAACAAGATATCTTTAAAAGCTGACAGACAGGAGCTTGAAATCATACTGAATAACCTTCTCTCCAATGCTGTTAAATATAATAAACAAAGTGGCCGGATTGACCTTATACTTAAGAAGGAAAAATCTGAAGTAATTCTGAGTGTTAGTGACACCGGAATAGGAATGGAAAAGGAGGATATTGAAAAGCTTTTTGAAGATTTTGTGCGGATTAAAAGTGAACAAACCAAACATATCAGCGGAACCGGTTTGGGGTTATCAATAGTCAAAAAGATTGCAGATATGTATAATGCAAAAATCCAGGTGGAAAGTGAGCCGGGACAGGGAAGCACTTTTATAATCAAATTTCCTGTAACATAACAGTTAATTTATTTTATCCTTAAATAACAAGATGGACTTTAAAAAGAGCAAAGATTTACCGGGTAAAACCATTGAACGCCTCAGCCAGTACAGAAGAATTCTGCTCAACAGCATACATGAAGGTAAGACGAATGTTTATTCACATGAGCTTGCCCGTATGATGAACCTCACACCTGTGCAGGTAAGGCGCGATCTGATGCTTATCGGATACTCCGGAAGCCAGAGTAAGGGTTATGTGATAAAAGATCTTATCAGCCTGATCGGGAAGATCATTGACAGCGAAAAGCCGCAGAAAGTGGCTATCGTGGGCATGGGAAACCTTGGAAGAGCCATTACAAGCTACTTTTCAGGAAAAAGAGAACGCCTTTCTATTGTTGCGGCGTTTGATAATGATCCTCAAAAAACCAACCGTATTATTTCCGGAGTTCCCTGCCATCATGTAAATCAACTGAAGGATGTACTTCCGGCCGAAAATATAAAAATAGCCATACTAACAGTGGCTCCCGAAGCAACCTACGATGTTGCTAAAATGCTTATGGATGCCGGAATAAAAGGAATTTTGAATTATACTTCAGTACCTCTTACTGCGCCTGAAGAAGTATTTCTGGAAGAGTATGATATTGTTACATCACTTGAAAAGCTTGCTTTCTTTGTAAAACAGGATTTGGAAGATCAGGTTTAAATTTAGTAAAAAATTAAAATTGAATACAATGAGAGTTTTTTATGATACACGCGAAGCCATGGAAAAGGTCGGCAGCACTGTTGTTACTACCGGATCCTTTGATGGTGTGCACATTGGACATAAAGTTATTATTGAAAGGTTAAAACAAATTGCAGAAGAAATAGATGGCGAATCCACTTTGGTTACTTTTCATCCTCACCCAAGAAAGGTATTGTATCCTGAGCAAACAGACCTTAAACTCATTAACTCACAGGAAGAAAAAATTAATCTCTTGTCAAAAACCGGTCTGGATAATCTTGTCATCATTCCGTTCTCAAAAGAGTTTGCCCAAACCACATCGCACGATTTTATTACAAATATTCTCATAGAACAACTTAAGGCCAGGGTTATCATTGTTGGGCAGAATCACCATTTCGGACATAATCGTTCGGGCGATTTTTCCTATCTCTATAAATTAAGTCAGGAACTGGGCTTCAGGGTAGAAGATATTCCCTTGCAGGATATTGAGAATGAAACAGTAAGCTCAACCAAAATCAGGAAAGCACTCCTGGATGGTAACATAATGCGGGCCAACGCATACCTTGACCATCAATACATAATCAGGGGCAGGTTCAGCAACTCACCCGGTTTAAATGGGATTAAAGATCAAAAATTTTTCAGGATAGCCATTCCTGAAGAAGAAAAACTAATACCCCCGCCGGGAGTTTATGCCACAAATACCGTTTGCAGCGACGAATTTCTGAAATCAATGACCGTTATACACGAAAATGAAGATGGAGAAAGAGTGGTTGATACCACATTGATGTATGATAATGTTTTGCTCGACGGGGTTAAGGTAACAATATATTTTTATAAGAAAATCAGAGGACAGGAGGCTTTTTCTGAAGGGAAAATTGATATACGTGAACTCAGGGAAGCAATGGAAGACGTTGACGAATTATTGTATTAAACGAATAGTTACATTCATTAACTCATGACCGGGAATAATTCCATAAAAGTGGTTTTTCTGGGAACAGGTACTTCAACAGGTGTGCCTGTTGTAGCATGCGATTGCGATGTCTGTAGAAGTGCAGACAGACGCGATCACAGACTGCGAACCTCGGTTATGGTTACAATTAACAATCAGAATTATATTATTGATTGCGGGCCCGATTTCAGATACCAGATGATACGCGAAAAGGTTGAAGATATTTCGGCTATCATTTTTACCCATGGACATCGCGATCACATTGCCGGACTCGACGACGTAAGGGCATTCAATTATGTTCTTAACAAAACCGTTGATGTTTATGCCAGCGATGATGTAATGAACTCTATCAGGAGGGAGTTTCCTTACATTTTTACAGAAAAACGTTTCTTCGGTGCACCTCAACTTGATTTTCACATCATTAACAATGAAAAGTTCAGTGTTAATGATATCGAAATTACTCCCATAGAAGTCTTGCATCACAAGCTCAAAGTGTTTGGTTTTCGGATTGGCGATTTCAGCTACGTAACCGATGCCAATTATATTTCAGAAGAAGAGAAGAAAAAAATAATGGGTTCCGATATATTGGTAATCAATGCCTTGAGGAAATCAAAACACATTTCTCATTTTTCACTTGATGAAGCCATTGAAATCATAAAGGAAGTAAATCCACGAAAAGCCTATATTACTCATTTAAGCCATTTTATCGGACTTCATCATAAAATTGAACAAAACCTTCCTGAGAATATTTACCTGGCTTATGACGGATTGCAGGTGGAAATTGAACACATTAATCAGGATGCATAATTACCGATGAAGATTTGTGTTCAAAATCCTGCTATTATCCTTATGAAAAATGCTCTGAAAGGTTGAAATAATAAGGCTGTCAAATGAAAAAATTTTTCGGTATTGCTTTAAATTTCCGTATTTTTGTACCTCAAATACCGAAATAGAAATCATCATGATATACCACCCTGAAAATTATAGCATTAAGGATCAAAGAATGAAACCATTCATTGATTCTGACGAATTATGGAATTTCATTAATAATTCCAAAAGCGACAAAAATAGGGTAAGGGAAATCATCCGGTCATCGCTTGATAAAAAGCGTCTCTCGCTGGAAGAAACAGCCATATTGATGAACGCTGAAGATCCTGATCTGATTGAAGAGATCAAGGAAGGTGCCCGTACACTGAAAGAAAAAGTATACGGTGAGCGAATCGTCCTTTTTGCACCACTTTACGTAGGAGATCTTTGCACCAACAATTGTCAATACTGTGGATTCAGAGCTGAGAACAAGGGAATGAAGCGCATTACCCTCAGCAGGGAAGATCTTATCAATGAAACCACAGCATTGATTGATCAGGGTCACAAACGGCTTATCCTGGTTTATGGTGAACATCCCAAATATTCAGCTGAGTTTATTGCTGAAACAGTGAAAATTGTTTACGGAGTAAAACATGATAATGGCGAGATCCGTCGTGTTAACATCAATGCCGCTCCCTTTGATATTAATGGTTTTCGAACCATAAAAGATGCCGGTATAGGAACTTTCCAGATATTCCAGGAAACTTACCACGAACCTACCTACGCTAAAGTTCACCTTGGTGGTGTGAAAAGAAATTACGACTGGCGTCTTACTTCACTTGACCGTGCCCAGGAAGCAGGCATAGATGATGTTGGAATAGGTGCTTTGTTCGGACTTTACGACTGGAGATTTGAAGTACTCGGATTGGTACGCCATGTCAATCACTTTGAGGCTGTTTATAAAGTCGGACCGCACACCATTAGTTTTCCAAGGATACAAAACGCCCTTTCTTTGAACATTGATAAATCGCACCTGGTAAAAGATGATGAATTTGTAAGGCTGGTTTCCATACTGAGGCTGGCAGTCCCTTACACCGGAATGATTCTCACAGCACGTGAACCCAGGGAAATACGCGACCAGGTTTTACGTTTCGGTGTTTCTCAGATTGACGGAGGTACCAACCTGGAACTGGGTGGCTACAGTAAAGCCAAAAAAGACTCCCAGGATCTTACCATGGAACAGTTTCAGATCAATGACAACCGTTCGCTGAATGAAATAATGGATGAGTTGATCAAAACCGGTTACATACCCTCATTTTGCACAGCATGTTACCGTTTGGGACGCACGGGCGAACACTTCATGGAGTTTTCTGTACCCGGTTTTATCAAGAGATTTTGCTCACCCAATGCACTGTTAACACTGGCAGAATATTTAGAGGATTATGCCCCGCAGGATACCAAAGACAAGGGATATAAGCTTATTGATGAAAAAATTGCCGAACTGTCAAGTCATCAGGATGTTGAAAAGCTAAAAGAAAAAGTTAACCTGGTGAAAAACGGGAAACGAGATCTTTACTTTTAAAAAACAGATATATTCATAAAAATTATCGGGTATGCATCAGTCAAGAATAATGGGAATCATGGTTTACGACCGGATAAAAGAAGCCGGTAAAACCCAGGAAGTACTCAGCAAATATGCAGCAACCATTCGCACACGGCTGGGATTTCATGAACTCTCCAGAGATGTGTGCAGCAGGGTAGGTACTATACTTCTGGTTCTTCAGGGTGATCCGCAGGTTTGGGATAAACTCCAGGCAGAGCTGAATGAAATTGGCGGTGTAGAAGTACAGATTATGAAATTTAAAAATTCCTGATCTGCTTAATTAAAAAGATTGATAAACTTAATCATATTGTCATGGATCAACTTGTGATTTTAGGGGTAATGGTAAAAGAAAAGGAAAAGCAGGCCATCCGTTTGCAGGAAATATTTACAAAATTCGGATGCAGCATAAAAACACGCCTTGGATTAAATGAATTGGATATTCCTGAGGCAGGTGAAGCCGGACTGATCATTCTGGAATTAATGGGAGATGTTGAAGAGTGCGGGCGATTGGAAAATGAACTCCTGGCAATCGATGGGATTAAGGTCCGGAAAATGACCTTTTAAAAAGGATTTGCAAATAAAAAATTTAATTTATTCTGTACTTTAATTCAATGTAATGGCTAAAATTGTTCATTTATCTGAAGCTGCCTCGCTGGCAATACATGCTATGGTACTCATAGCAAAATCAGATACTCACATTAATGTAAATGTTCTTTCCCAGGAAATGGGTGCATCACGTAATCATCTTGCCAAAGTGCTTCAGCAACTGGTCAAATTTAACTATCTCAAATCCGTTCGCGGGCCCAGTGGTGGCTTTGTGCTTAACGTACATCCTTCCGAATTAACCATTCTCGATATTTACCAGGCCATAGAAGGTAAGATTGAAACACCCCAATGCCCCTTAGACCGGCAGATATGTCCTTTCGACAAATGCCTGATGGGGGGAATGGTAAAGAATGTTACTGACCAGTTCAAATCTTATTTTGAAGGCCAAACCCTGGAGAAGTTTATCAACGAACCTTATTAACATTCTCGTTAAAAGCGAAAAAAAATTTTCACCCCCCTTTAAACCTTTATGCTTCTTTTTCATCAAAGAACCAAATCACTTTAATAATAACATAAAATTTTGATGATTATGAAAGCAAGAAATTTTTTAGTAATTGCACTGGTTTTCTTTTTTGCACTGAATTTAGATGCATTCGGTCAAAGAGGACCACGCGGCATTCAGGATGGAGCATGTCTTAATATTCCTGAACTGACACAGGAACAGGAAGCAAAAATTCAGGCAATCCGCACAGAACGAATTAATCAGACCACTGCACATCGTGCACAAATGGATGAACTCAGGGCCCGTCAAAGAACACTGAGACTGGCAGAAAATCCTAACATGGCTGAAATCGATAAAGTTATTGACCAGATGGCCAGCCTCCGGGCAGAGCATATGAAAGCCAATGCCGCTCATCAACAAAGCATAAGGGAATTGCTTACACCTGAGCAAAGAGTCTTATTTGACAGCCGTACTGCCAATCGCCCGCGCTTTGAGCAGCGAAACATGGGAAGAAGCGATGCCGGCCGTGGACATGGACGCTTCCAGGATAATGCTCCACGTGGCAGAAGAAGATAGAAAAATATTGCTTCAATAGTTTTTGTTTTATTGAAAAAGCCCGCGGTTGACGGGCTTTTTTATATTACAGATTTCACTAATTTCTATACCTTTGCCGCTAAAATCGATGTTGTTGTATGAGTAAATTACTACTTTTAATACTGATTATCCTGTTATGGAAATCTTCGGCTTTTGGTGGTGAAAATCCAGTTCAGATCAAACCTTACGGGTATATCAGTTACGAAATTATTTACGACACCTATCGTTCGCTTGACACCAGGGATGGAGAGCTTTATCTTTTCCCCAAAAAACCTGAATTTGATATTAACGGCAATGATATCAACAAAAGGAGTAAGCTTAATATGTTGTCGGTTCAATCCCGGTTAGGAATGGATGTTAGAGGACCCGATGCAATGGGTGCAAGGACTTCGGGAAAGATTGAAGCAGATTTTTTTGGTACCCGACAGGATCTGGTAAGGATGTTCAGACTCCGCCAGGCCTTCATACGTTTGAACTGGGAGACAACTGAGCTCATCCTTGGAAACACTTTTCACCCGGTATTTGTACTGGATTGTTTCCCGAATACCGTATCATTTGCCGCTGCAGTTCCTTTTCATCCCCTGAATCGTTCGGCACAGCTTCGCTTAACACAGAATTTGAATCCTGATATTTCTGCTTCAGTTTCTTTTCTTATGCATGGCTATCATAACAGTGCCGGGCCCAATGATCAGCAACGCAATTCAGGTTTGCCCGAATCGGTTCTGCAATTACGCTTCGGAAACGAATCCGATATTCTTTTTGGAGTAACTGCAGGCTATAAGTTTTTGTCGCCCAGAGATATAACCAATGGGGGAGAGGCAACCGGAAAAATAGTTGGCGCCTATAATCTTCAGGCTTTTTCAAAATTGGAAAATGAGAAGGTCACGGTAAAACTGGAGGGAATTTACGGAGAAAATCTTAGTCATTTTATAATGATTGGAGGCTATGGTGCCCGGGGAACAGCCGATAATTTTGACTGGGATGGCGATTACGATTATTCGAATCTCCGTACCCTATCACTTTGGACTGATATTGAATCCCGTAAAAAGGTTTTTCAATGGGGGCTTTTTGCAGGTTATACCGAGAATCTCGGGGCAAAGGAACTATATATTCCCATTCCCGGACTGGCCCGTTACGATGATTTATACTATCTTTTCCGCATATCACCCAGGCTGGTCTGGTACTCAAATAACCTGAGTTTTGGTGCAGAATATTCCTTTTATAATGCCGTGTATGCCGAAGAGTTTGACGCATATGGCAAACCCTCGGCATCCATGGATCCGGCCATCAATAATCATATCATAGTGATGGCCCGGTATTCTTTTTGATTTTTTTCTATTTTTCGAAAAGCTCTATACCGGTTGAAGCAATCTGGGTATTAGCTCCTGCAATTCATCGTATTTCAGGTTTTTGGCAACAATAGTCCCATCAGGGCCTATAAGCACATTCTGGGGTATGCTTCGAATTACATATAATCCGGCAGGTCCGCTTCTCCATCCTTCCAGATCGCTGACCTGTGGCCATTTCAAACCGTCTTCCTCAATTCCTTTCAACCATGCATCATGGTTTCTGTCCAAAGATATTCCCAGGATTTCAAAATCATTAGAAGCCAGTTTTTCATAGGCTTTCACAAGATTGGGATTTTCAACCCTGCAGTAAGGGCACCAGGAAGCCCAGAAGCTAAGAAGTACATATTTACCCTGAAAATCTGACAAGGAAACTTCAATTCCATCAACATTTTCAAGTGTAAAGTCAGGTGCCGGTCTGCCGATGGCAACCCTTTCCAGATCAACAACCCTTTGCTGAAGATCATCATAATATCTTGAGCCTTGCAATTCTTCGCTAAAGATGGCAAGTATTTTACCGAGCTCCTCATGATCCAGACCGTGACTGAGCTGGCGTATGGCAATATAAACTGCAGCAGGGTGCTCCGGATACTGCCCTACATAATCGGTAATAGCTTCTTTTTTGAGCCTTTCGGTTTCTGCAGATCTTTGTCTCAACTGATCAGCCAGAACATTGTTTTCATCTCTCACAGCATTTTGAATTTCCTGCTGATCATAACTGATTCTCTCATCAAAAGGAATAGTGATCTCATCAAGTCCTTTGAAAATATCATGCGCTCTTGAGCCAGTAACGGTAAATTGCGATGGGTTTGCCGCATCCACATATACCTCAATGGGAGAATTTTCAAGAAATATGGCAAGCCGGCTGGCCACGCCATCAATATTAAGGTAAAACAATTCAGGATGTTTCAATTCACCGGTCAGGTGAAACATACCGTTTTGTATTTCGGCAGAATCAACATTTACCATCAATCCGTCAATCCTGTCCTGAAGATAAACTTTTCCTTCATCCAGTCCTTCAACAGTTCCGGAAATGGTAAAGGATTCTTTCTGTGCTGGCTGGCATGCAAAGACTGCAACAGCCAATAAAATAATCCAGATCTTTTTCATCATTTTGGTTTTTGATTTAGGTTAATAATTTGGTTAAAAATTTCATCGTTATTTTCAGCTTTTCGGGTAAACAGACTTACCAGCCAGGTTACCAGAAAAGAAAGAGCAAATGCAGGGACCAGTTCATACATCATATCTTTTAAATAATCAACCCGGTTCCATATTATAACGGTTAGTGCTCCGGTAATTATTCCTGAAATTACTCCGGCCCTGGTAACACCTCTCCAGTATAAAGCCAGTATGGAAGTAGGACCAAATGCCGCTCCCAGTCCGGCCCATGCAAACAGTACAAGCCAGAATACAAGCTGCTCTGCCACAAACCCCAGCAGAAGTGCTGCTATTACCAGCAGTACCACAAACCAGCGGCTGATCAGCACAAGCTTTTGCTGGCTGATTTCTTTTTTCCGATGGATCATCTTTTCATAAATATCCCTGACCAGGGCAGATGCAGCTACAAGTAGCTGGGAATCTGCGGTTGACATAATAGCCGCAAAAATCGATGCAATAACAACACCAAACATAA
>JAHYJP010000106.1 GCA_019429055.1 Bacteroidales bacterium | reverse complement strand
CGGTGACACTATTCTTCATTTATAGCTTCAGTTACATTACAGTTACATAAAGAAGCGCTGATTAACAGTTCTTTATGTGTTTAAAGACGTGTTCGGTTATATGGCCATCACATAAGCATTTAAAACCAATAAGGTACATACTTTGCATATTTTCTTGATTTACTTTCAGAGTCATAATCTTTTATAAGGCCTGATTTTATCGTGTCAGCAATGGTGTTACGGGTAGCTTGTATTTTAAAAATAGCATAATGTAGTTTGTTTATTTCAGTTTCAAAAATATTGACATCAATTCGTGGGTTGAGCTGCGTAACCAACCAGTTTTCCAGCTCTTGATTCCCTTTCTTTACTGATAAAGGGCGAAACTCTGTGCCAACAAGCCGGTGGGTACTGTCATCGATGCCGAAAACCAGGTAGGCAAATTCCTTCTTATGGTAACACGCACTGTTGCTCAAGGCAGAAATATACTCCCCAATCTCCTGTGGATTAGAGTTATTTACCTTAAACTCCACCCACTCACACTCTTTGGGTAAAACAGCAAGGTCTTTTATCAGTATTTCAAGCTCTTGGGTGTTCATACGTTTACTTATTTTTGCAGTTAGTCAAATTCATGAAACTGAGTTTATCATTAATGGTCATGTCGTTTTTAGCGTAAGTAATCCACTTATGTTCGATAAAAGTACGTGCATAATGGCTGCATGCTCAAAACTGACAGACTGCTCAGATAAACCTGCAAACTCTATGCTTTCTACCCTTAGGGTTTCCGGATTGAGTTTTGCCACAACATCCGGTGTTTCAAAGATATAGATGTCTTCTTCAGGGTTTTTAATGAGCTTATGAATTCTGTTTTCCTTGTCTTTGTAAAGGATTTCTTTGCCATTGTTCAGAATTCTGAATCCTTCATCAGCATTTCCCCAGCTTTCATCACTCAGGTGAATTTTGGGTTTGTCAAGATAGGGTGCTCCCATGGTGGGGCAGAAGGTATTGCAATTGCCACATTCGTTGCAGAAATCAGCAATGTTGTAAATCTGGTACTTCTGTGTGATTTCAAATACCTGACTGTCTTCCAGGGTTATTATTCCATCTTTGCTTTTGGTGGCTGTTTGCAGATTGTACAACACGGGTTGCAGCTCAAAACCCTGATTGGCAAAATTGGGACAAACGGTTACACAGATGTTGCAGATTTCATCGCAAAGCAAGCAGCGTTCGGCTTCTTTCCTGGCAGCATCATTGCTTTCTATAGGATTGAAATGGCCATCGGCTGCATGTTCGGTTATGGGGCTTTGTATACGCCTGGCTTTATTAACCAGTAATTCCCGTGCAGAGACCTTTTCTTTTTGGTCATAAAAGATTTCCGGAAAGGCAACACCGGCTTTTTTCGCGATAATTTCTGCAGCCTTGCGTCCGTCAGCCAAAGCCGAAATGATATTGGATGCACCGGCCCTGGCATCTCCGCCAATGTAAACATTGTCCATGCCGGTTGTAAAACCATCTTTTTCAGGTTTCATCAATTCTTCCGGGGCAAAATCCCATTTGGTAAACTGTCCCACGGCAGGTATGATCATATCGGCTTTTACAGTTATGATTTCTCCTTCTATGGGCTTCACTTTCTGCCTGCCCGAATCATCATAACCATCCACTTTCATTCGAACGCATTCCAGTGCTTTAACCCTGCCGTTTTCTGTGATGATTTTTTGGGGCGCAAGCAACTCGTGCATTTCAACACCTTCCTGCCGGGTTCCAAGGATTTCTTCGGCACTGGCGGGCATATCCTGTATGGTGCGACGATAAATAATTTTTACTGTTGCATTTTTCTCTGAAAATAACTTTGCCGTGCGCGCCACATCCATTGCGGTGTTGCCACCACCAATGATAAGTATGTCTGTAGCGTCCAGCTTTTTATTTCTACCTTTTTTGAAATCGGCCAGGAACTTCAGGGGATCTTCCATACCTGTGGCATCTTCTCCTGGAATATTCAACTTGCGGGCACTTCTGGCACCTGGTCCCACAAAAATGAATGCTCCCGACTTTCTGAGTTCTTCAAATAATTCTCCGGTTACAGGGGTATTATAATGAACGTTTATTCCCAGGGAAATGATTCTCCGGATGTCGCCTTCAATTTTTGCCTCAGTCATCCTGAAATCGGGAATGGTTTGCCGCACCATTCCACCGGCGGCAGATTTTTCTTCGTAAACATCCACATCAAAACCTGAAAGTCTCAGGTACCAGGCGCATGACAGTCCGGCCGGTCCTGCCCCGACAATCGCCGCTTTCATTCCATTGGCAGGTATGGTTTTGATAAAAGTTTCATCATTTTCAAAAGCAGCAACATATCGTTTGATTTCACGAATGGCAAGCGTAGAATCATAATTGATGCGCGTGCATTTGCTCTGGCATTCGTGGTCGCATGCAGTGCCCGTAATGGTGGGGAAGGGATTGGTTTTCATGATGACTTCAAACGCCTTCTGCCAGTCGCCTTGCGCAGCGTAATGCATGTAAAGCGGAATATTTTGTCCGGCAGGGCAGGTGCTCATGCAAGGGGCATATATGCAATCGAAGTAGTTAAGCGGCCGCAGGGTTTTGATATTGGGCTCGCGCAGGGCTTTCCCGTAAGCAGGATTATCAGCCACCGCAGCGCTGTATTTTTTCAGTTTTTCCGCAGGATTTTCGCCAATGAGTTGCTCTATGCCCGTGAAATTCTTTTCTTCAAGTTTTTCTTTCAGATTTTCAAGGTACTGAGAAAGTCTTCCGTAACCGCCGGGCTTCAGCAGGTCGGATGATACGGTAACCGGGCTCAGATTGCAGGCCAGCAGTTCATGAATATTGAAGCAATCAGCACCTGCAGAAAAAGAGATATCAATTTCCGGAAAATCTTTGCGGATTTGGGCGGCAAGGTTTACTGCCAAAGGATGAAGTGCCTTTCCACTCATGTACATCTGCTTCTGGTCTTCGGCAAACACATTGCGGAAGTTCTTGCTTTTCAATGTGTTGGTAAGTTTCAGGCCAAAAAATACTTTCCGGTCTTCAGCAGCTTGTTGCAGATTGGATATAATTCTTACTGCGTCGGGATATTTCAGGTCGTGCTCAAAAGCCTGGTCGGGCACCGGGGTTTTGAAACCGCATTTCTCATTCAGGATGTATCTTACCATCTCAGGGCCCAGCAGGGTAGGGTTTAGTTTGATGATGGTGTGAAGTCCTTTTTCCCTGATAAGGTACATCCCGATTTTTTCAATCTCATCGGGCGGGCAGCCATGCATGGTGCTCAGCGTGATGTTGTCGGAGATCTGACGGGGAATTTCAACTTCACTCACCCATGGAAACTCCTGTGCAAGCACTTCGATTTTGGTCTCAAGCTCTTGTGAGCAATCATTCATTTTCTCAAAAAACCACTGCACATTGGGCTCAAGAATTCCTTCCATGTTGTAGCCCACGCTCATGTTAAAGATGGTTTTTTGTGCTGAACCATCCCACCCCAGATGCTTCTCCAGCAGATGAATGAGTATCCAGGCATCAAGGTATTGCTCAAAGGACTGGCGGATGCGCAGTTCCTGCGACCATTCGCAGTTGTAGCCTTCATCCTGCATGTCGATACAGGGTTTGGAAACTTCAAGCTCATCAAGAGTTTGCACGGTTTTCAGCTCGATGTAGCGGGCACCGCAAAGCCAGGCACCCACAATGTTTTGCGAAAGCTGCGTGTGCGGGCCGGCTGCCGGACCTATGGGGGTTTCCATTGCCCGGCCAAACTGTGTGGTTTCAAAAACTGAATTCCCCGGTACGTAAAACACTTTCTGCGGTATGCCAAAATAATGACCGTCGTTAAGTTGCGACATGATGGTTCTGAATAATACTGGCAGGGCTATGGGTACAAAACGGTCGGTCATACTACTGTGCTTTGGGTGAAGGAATGATTCCAAAAATACGAAAAAAAGAACAGCTTGGGTGGTTTTTGAAGTGAAAGGGTTAATTTTGGTTTCGCTTAATGATTTCAAAAAACTGTTGACTGTTTTCTCTCAAAAATATTAATATCTCGCAGAGACGCAGTTTTTAAAAAAATCACAAAGTGATTTTTTACTATGTTCTCAAACTAACTGCGTCTCTGCGAGAGAATAAGGACTATAAAACAACCTGACTAATACATATCAGAACCAGCATGAATGGCCTGCATCACACCAACGCCCTAATCCTTGCTGCCGGCCACAGCAGCCGCATGGGCACACCCAAGTGGCAGCTCAGGATGCCGTCAGGTGAGTTTTTTGCCGGTCATTTGTTCCGCCGGTTCAGGGAATTTGGGTGCAACGTCCGGATGGTGGTTAACAGTGATGACTTTGCTGCCATTTCTTCTAATGAAGAATTGAAAAATATTCCACTGGTATTAAATTCCCGTCCTGATTTAGGACGTTTTTATTCCCTGCGGTGCGGATTGGAGCAACTTCCCGATGCATCACCCTGTTTTATTCACAACATAGATAATCCGTTTGTTGAGCCCGGGCTGCTTGATGTTTTACAAACAGCTCTGGGTGATCATGATTATGTATTGCCCGAATATCAGGGTCGTGGCGGACACCCCCTGCTTATCAGCCGGGAAATGGTTCTGCAGGTTTTACAGCAAAAGGAACCCTGGCCTGATTTGCGCGGTTTTATGGGAAATGTTCATGGGAAAAGGGTCCCGGTTGATTTTCCGGAAATACTTTTTAATATCAACACACCGCAGGATTACCGCCATTTCCGCGAAAGCGAAATCTGAGAAACGGCATATATGTTGACAATTCAGTTTTTTTTTCTAAATTGCGAACAAAATCCACCCATTTTCCAACCTTCAAAACACACAAAACCAAATGGATAAAATATTACTTATCAGAAAGATTAAAGAACTGTCAGAAAAATATCGCGATTATACCGCCCAAAACCTTTCCAGGCTGGTAAAAATAAAATCACTCAGCGGCGAGGAAAAGCAGGTGCAGCAGGAAGTCATGCGGCAGATGCAGCAAGCTGGATTTGATGAAGTTAAGATGGACGAACTGGGCAATGTGCTGGGACGCATCGGGTCGGGCCCGCTCATACTGGCCATCGACGGGCATGTGGATACCGTGGATGTGGGAAATCCCGATAACTGGACTTTCGACCCCTTTTCAGGTGAAATTGACAATGAGTTTGTTTACGGGCGCGGCTCGGTTGACCAGAAAGGGGGCATTGCTTCCACCATCACGGCCGGGCGCATCCTGAAGGAAATCGGCGTGCCGCCGGAAATTACGTTTTATGCCGTTTCCAGTGTTATGGAAGAAGACTGCGACGGGCTTTGCTGGAAATACATCATTGAAGAGAGCGGCCTGAAACCCCATTTTGTTATCAGCACCGAACCCACCAATCTTAATATTTACCGCGGACAACGCGGACGTATGGAAATGCACGTTTCATTCAACGGTGTTTCTTCCCATGGTTCTGCACCCGAACGGGGAAAAAATGCCATTTATATGGCTTCGCGCGGAGCACTGGAAATAGAAAAATTGCATGAAAGACTTCACACCGACCCCTTCCTGGGTAAGGGAAGCATTACCATTTCTGAGTTTGTTTCAGGCAGTCCGTCACTCTGCGCGGTGGCCGATTTTGCACGTCTGCATCTTGACAGAAGGCTTACCTGGGGCGAAACCATGGAAAGCGCAGTGAAAGAAGTGCATGACGCCATCAGCAATCCCGATGCAAAGGTTGATGTGCTGTATTACGAAGGGAAAGCTTTCACCGGCCTGTCATACGGCATGGAAAAATACTATCCCACCTGGAAAATCGATGAAAAAGCACCGGTGATTCAACGGGGTGTTGAAACCTTTATGGAATTGTTCCGAATGGACCCTGTAGTGGATAAGTGGACCTTTTCCACCAACGGAGTTACCATAAACGGAATACATGGCATACCCATTCTTGGGTTTGGCCCAGGTAACGAAGTGCTGGCCCACGCCCCCGATGAGAAAGTCCCCATAACACACCTGGTAGCAGCATCGGCTTTTTATGCACTATTTACGCATAATATTGCCGCTGAAGAAAAAACAAAATAAAACCCCCAACCCTAATCAATATCAAAACATGGAAAACATCAATTCAATTATTGAAGAAATCAGGAAAACCGGAGCCGGCCTTTACGGTAAAGACTTTCTGCTAACGTGGCAAAAAAATCGCGAAGAACTTGACCTGGTGCTGCACGTTGCAGATGCCCTGCGGATGATGCGCGAACAGAATATTTCCTGCCGGGTATTTGATTCGGGGCTGGCGGTATCCATATTCAGAGATAAATCCACCCGTACCCGCTTCTCATTTGCGTCGGCGGCCAATCTGCTGGGACTGGCCGTTCAGGACATGGATGAAGAAAAGTCGCAGATAGCCCACGGCGAAACGGTAAGGGAAACTGCCAATATGATTTCCTTTCTCACCGAAATCATTGGTATACGTGATGATATGTACCTGGGCGCAGGGCATACTTACATGAAAGAAGTGGGTGCCGCACTTGACGACGGGTTCGAACAAAAAGTACTTCCGGTAAGGCCGGGCATCGTAAATCTGCAGTGCGATGTTGACCATCCCACACAATCCATGGCCGATTTGCTGCACCTTCTGCATCATTATGGCGGCGCAGAAGCATTGAAAGGCAAGAAAATCGCCATGACATGGGCGTATTCTCCAAGCTATGGCAAACCCCTTTCGGTACCCCAGGGTATAATCGGATTGATGACTCGTTTTGGGATGGATGTTACACTGGCACACCCCGAAGGCTACGGGCTTATTCCCGATGTGGTGGATATTGCAGGAAAAAATGCCAGGGAATCCGGCGGCAGTTTCCGGGTGGTAAACAGTATGGATGATGCTTTTGAAAATGCCGAAATCGTTTATCCCAAAAGCTGGGCTCCCTTTCATGTGATGGAAAGGCGCACCGAACTGCTGCGCAGCCAGGATAAAGCCGGCTTGCTGGAACTGGAAAAAGAGTGCCTGGCCAACAATGCAAAGCATTTGGACTGGGAGTGTAACCGTGAGAAAATGAATCTTACGAAAGATAAAAAGGCATTGTATATGCATTGCCTTCCGGCAGATATCAGCGGAGTTTCCTGCAAAAACGGCGAAGTAAGTGAAGAAGTTTTTGAGCAATACCGTATTCCCACTTACGTGGAAGCAGGCTTTAAACCTTACATCATAGCAGCCATGATGTTTACCAATCGCTTTAAAGACCCCGCCGGCACACTGGAAAAATTGCTGGTAAAGCATCAAAAGAGGGTAATAGTGGGATAAAACTATTATTGAAAAGTTGGGCTTCGGCTACGCTCAGCCCCCGAATGTAAACGCGGAATGAAAGGTTATATGTACATATTGGAATGCAGCGATGGCAGCTACTATACAGGCAGCACAAACAATTTAGAATTGCGTTTGGCACAACACCAGGCAGGCGAAGGAGCCAATCATACCAAAAAAAGATTGCCAGTTAAATTGGTTTATTATGAAGAATACCAGCGAATTGATGAAGCTTTCTACAGAGAAAAACAAGTACAGGGTTGGAGCAGGAAAAAGAAAGAGGCTTTGATAAATGGTATGCCTGATGAACTTCATAAGTTAGCGGAATGCATCAATGAAACGCATTATAGAAATTATAAGAAGATTGAGAAAGACAGAAAATAATGCCGCCTTCGGGTTCGATAACGCTGCCTTCGAGTTCGATAACGCTGCCTGAGCGTAGCCGAAGGCAGCGAGTTCCATGCGGTGGTTTCGACTACGCTCAACCACCGAAACCCGCGAAGCCGCTTCTTCACGGGGGCTGAGCGTAGCCGCTTCTTCACGGGGGCTGAGCGTAGCCGAAGCCCCGACCAAAGAATTGTATAAGTCTTCATTCTATTACTGGTATCAAACGGTGAAATTATTAATGAAAGAAAAAGAATAAACAACGAAACAATGGCTTAGCAAAGGAGTATACATTTGTTATTATAAAACCGTTGGGCACAACCAAAATGACGAACCGGTCATTTAAATGACCTAAAAGCATGACTATTGGTCATTACGATATTATTTGGGGAAGGGGTTATATTTGTTGATGTAAAGGATTTGTGGTGCAACCATACTGGTGTAATAACCATTGATTAGTCTGATTGAAAAGATAACATGAAAAATAAAGAAAGACATAGCTATCCAAGCATTAAACAAAGTTGGGGTATTTTAGGAATATTGATTTTTTCAATTTTTTTTTTCTTTCCAGTTACTTTTTTACTGGATGGGATTGTAAGTCAAGAGTTATCTTTCTTGGTTTATTATTTTTTGGCATTTGGAGTACCACTACTGATTGTTCATCTAATAAGAAAAAGAAAAACAGGAAATGCTGGTTACAGATTTCGTCTAAAACCATTCAAAATCATTGGGTTAACAATAATTGCAATAGTAGCATTAGATTTAGGATTGGTTTTGCCAATAATCAGTTTAATCCCAACCAGTGATTTTTGGGATAAAGTTTTTCTGGAGTTTGTAAATGAAGAAAACCTATTACTTTCTTCAATCATGTTTGTTATTGCAGCACCCATTCTTGAGGAATTTATATTTAGGGGTATAATTTTAGACGGACTACTAAAAAGTTATTCACCACTTAAATCTATTTTGTTTTCCAGTCTTTTATT
Source organism: Bacteroidales bacterium (assembly GCA_019429055.1). GTDB lineage: Bacteria > Bacteroidota > Bacteroidia > Bacteroidales > UBA7960 > SKVR01. Next base: position 5,294 of record JAHYJP010000106.1, on the reverse strand, counting down.
TGGTATTGTTCACTTAAATCCATGGCAGTTTGTAAGCGCATTTCTGTTTGGTATTATGGCTGGCTGGGTGTATTATAAGACGGCAAATCTTGCTTTACCTATCTTGATGCATTTTGCAGTCAACTTATTTTCAGTTTTAAGCGTCCAATTTTCTAATGACCCAATTTTTCAAACCCATACAATAATTGAGTTTTACGGTGGAATATTTAATTTCATAATGATTACTTTAAGCGCACTAATCATTGCGTCAATATCCATAATTATGCTAAATAAGGATTTCTCAAAAAAAACTATAGAATGGCGAACGCCCAATACGGTATAGCCCAATTGGGTAAGCTCCCCCAAAAATAGTACAGTTTAAAAGCAGACAAAAAACCTTAAACTTGTACTTATGAAAAGAAGCAAATTTAGTCCTACTCAAATTGCCAGAATACTTATGGAGTTTGAACAAGGAAAGAGTTTAGAAGAAATTAGCAGGGAGCATGGTATTTCACGTGCCGCCTTTTACAAATGCCGTCAGCGCTATGGGTGCATGCATGTTATCGCCGAACTATAACGAAAGATTGTATTGTTTTATAGTTTTAAAGATCAGAGCATTATGAGAACAAAACAGATTTTTCCAGACGATGCAAAAATAGATTTTCTGACGGCAGAATGGGAGAAAGATTATACTTCACTCAGATTAATGAGAAAAGATCAAAAAATTGGGGAGTTTTTAAGCAAGGAAGAGTTGCAGATAGGAAAATCGTTCAAAATCGACAATAATATAATATTTATAAACCTAAGAAAAACACTATTTAGCCCACCTGAACTTCAATTTTTAATCAATGGTAAAGATTACGATTCCCAAAGTAACACTTATATAGAGAAATTATTTATTTTATCAATAGCCTTTCGAATTTTAGCATTACTCTCGATTTTTAGTTTTTTTAATTTTTACGCTATTGGATTATACTCAATTTTATCAGGAATAATTTATTCAGGTCTTGGTTATCTTCATTTTGTAGAAAGAAAATATAAAATAGGATTTGTTATTAGTGGACTCTTATTCTTTGACATATCAGGTAATATTGCTTCAAATATAAGAGAGATACACATTCTTCATTTACCACCTGAAATCTCCATGAGGATATTTATGCTATTACTAATAATTGTTTCCTTGATATTTGTATCTAAGATGAAAAAAACAAAAAACGAAGGCCAGTATACAGAAATATAACCCGTCTGCAAGACCCAATCCCACCCACACACCATTAAACCACACCCCCAAAACAGCCCATATACTCTGCACCCATATTATTATTTTAAAAGGAAAAAAAGATTTGAATTACAAGTTCTTATTCGTTTACGCATTTCTGATGCGTAATTTGGGTTGAAAAAACCCCTTAAAGAAAGAATGAAAGGACTGCAAGATGCTTCACTCCACTTTGTTCCGCTCAGAATAACATACTATGGTTTAGCAAAGGGGAATAAAGTTGCTATTTTTGTTTACACAAACCGGAATAAAACGAATTAATTCCAGGGAAATGTGTTGAAATTTGGGAAAGGGGTTGCCCTTCAAGCCGCCGCACTGCTTAAGCTTTGCAAAAGGGACAAATTTTGCCAGAATTTCTATTTACTGGCGTTTTTTTGTTTTCCAAATTAAGCCAGAATATCTTATCTTTGGCAAAAATTGGGTTCAATATGCCAAAAGTATTAGAAAACAGATTAATTGAAGAGTTCAAGAATAAAGAGTTTTTTACACGGGAAGAACTCTTCCAATTCTACCGTTACTTTGAGCCTGAACTGAAAGAAGGAACTTTCGGGTGGAGAATCTATGACTTGAAAAACAGAAACATCATTAAGCCTCTCAAAAGAGGACTTTATGCAATCTCGTATAAACCCAAATATAAACCTGAGATATCTGCCAACCTGCTGAAAATTTCGAAAAAGCTTTCCGAAAAGTTTGATGAAGTCAAACACTGCGTTTGGGAAACGTTTTGGCTAAACGAATTTGTTCAACACCAAACGAGCAAATCAACTCTGTTCATCGAAGTGGAGAAGGGATTTGAAGAATCGTTGTTTTATGCATTAAAAGACAATTTGTATAGAGAAGTTTTTCTTAACCCAGACGAAAAAGCCATTGATTTCTATATAGCTGAAAGCAATCAACCTGTCGTAATTAAAAAGCTTCTTACAAGAGCTCCATTAATGAAACGAACGGAAAACAAAGTCAGGTTCTACACTCCAACTCTTGAGAAGATACTGGTTGACTTGTTCGCTGAAGAACGCCTTTTCTATTACCTGCAAGGCGGTGAATTGATGCATATATATGAAAATGCCCTCAGCAAATACACGGTCAACTTCACCAAATTATTCAGCTATGCAAAAAGAAGGGAAAGAGAACAGGACATAAAGAAATTCATGACCAACCACATGTATCACCTTGTAAAAGATATTATTGATGATTAAGGACAAGTGCTTTACGCAAGAGTGGTTGGAAAAGTTTAAAAAGCAGAAAGCCCACAAACGAATTGACAAGATCATTCTCGAAAAAATGATTTATGCCTTGCATTTACTGGAAAGGCTAAAAGTAAATGGGCTGGACTTCGTCTTCAAGGGTGGAACCAGTTTGGTGCTTCTGCTCAAAGAAGGAAACCGATTCTCAATCGACATTGATATCATCTGCAAAGCCGATAGAAAAGTCCTTGAAGAAGTTCTGGACATGGTAATCGAAAACTCCCATTTCATAGCATGGGAACTGGTTGAACACCGCAGTTATCAACCTGGAGTACCAAAAGCGCACTATATGTTTTCCTTCGATACCCGGCAACAGGGTTCCGGAACAATTTTATTAGATGTATTAATTGAAGATTCGATTTATCCTGCTCAGGTTGAAATGGCTGTCAGCACAAAATGGATCGAAACAGAAGCAGAGATCATGGTCACGGTTCCTTCCCTTGATGCCATTACTGGAGATAAACTCACTGCCTTTGCGCCCAACACGATTGGCATACCATATTTCAAGGGAAAAGACAAGCAACCCTTCTCCATGGAGATTTGCAAGCAACTTTTCGATTTGAGCAAGTTGTTCGGGAATATCGCGGACATTGAAATGGTAGCCAAAAGCTTTATGGCTTTTGCCAAACAGGAAATCAACTACCAAAAAAATGATAACCCGGAAAACGAACTCACTCCTGAAAAGGTACTTCAAGATACCATTGACACCTGTCTCATCATTGCCAAAAGAGGTGGTGGTTCTGATGATGAGAAACAAAAGTTTGCCGAATTACAAAGAGGCATTAAAGCCTTTGATTTTGGCTTCTTGATGTCGGGCAATTTCCGCATTGATGATGCAGTGCCTGCAGCAGCTCGTATTGCCTATCTGGCTGCCAAGATTTTAATAAACGACATGTCACCCATAACCTACTACAAAGGACAGAATATCAAAGAATTGAACATAGAAGATCAGGATTGGAACTTTTTGAACAAGCTGAAAAAGCAGCCAGATAAGTCTTCATTCTATTACTGGTATCAAACGGTGAAATTATTAACGAAAGAAAATGCATGAACAGCGCGCCAATGGCTTATCAACAGGAAATTTACTTGCTGATGTAAACCAGTTGTACCTCATGTCAAAAACCATACCGGTAAAAATCCTGAAATAAAACTTGAAAATATGTAACGAATTCGTTACATTTGCTTCATGAGAGAAATTGATATTACAGAGTACTGCTTGAACTTCATTGATTAAGAGGGGAAAAGGGTTTCGGACAAATTCTTTCAGCTGGTGGTGATTATGGAAGAAGTCAAAATTGTTCATACTAATTTTGTCAAGAAATTGACAAATACGAAATTTTATGAACTTCGGATTAAAGCAGGAAATGAGTATCGGGTTATAATTTTTGCCATTGACCATTTGAACTTTTTGGAATGCACTAAAGTCGTTTGTTTGAATGGATTTATCAAAAAATCAAACAAAGATTACCTGAAAGCTATCAAAGAAGCGGAAAGGATTTTAGAAGAGTATTTTAAAAACAAAGAATTATGAAAACATATAAAGCAAAAGACCTATTGGCGGGGCGTTACGGAGAAAAAGGCTCTGACAGCCGGGAGAAATTTCGTGAAAGCGCCTATTCATACTATTTCGGTGAAATCATCCGAAACAGAAGGAAAGAACTTAAGATGAGTCAGGAAAAACTTGCTGAAGTAGTTGGAAAAAAAAGGCCATATATTTCACGGATTGAGAATGGTGAAGACGTGAGAATATCTAATCTTATTTTAGTAGCGAATGCTTTGGATTTGACAATACAGCTGACTACCAGATAAAAGCCAACAAGCTATACCCAATCCCACCCACACACCATTAAACCACACATCTAAAACAGCCCATATACTTTGCACCCGTTTTGTTATTTTACAAGAAATTGAAGATTTGAAAAAATCGCATAGTTCTTATCCACATAATCCACTCCTGGCAGATTGTTTGTTTCAAACAGGTGCTATTGAAAGATATGGTACCGGTACAATTGAGATATTTGAACTCACAAAAGAAAGAGGTTTGATTGACCCGCTTATTTCTCTTGATGAAGGATTTAAAGTTACTATTTGGCGTCCTGCTGCTGCTACCGACCAAGCTACCGACCAGGCTACCGACCAAGCTACCGACCAGATGCTGGCTGTATACAAAGAAATACAAAATCTTTCACATAGGCTTGTGATAATAATAAGCGGAGAAATGAGCAGGCAGGAACTAATGGAGAAACTGGAGTTAAAACATATTCCCTCTTTTAGGACAAATTATCTTAACCCTGCCCAGAAAGAAGGGTTAATTGAAATGACAAATCCGGAGAAACCAAATATTGAGACACAGAAATACCGGTTGACCGGCAAAGGCAAAAAACTACAAAAACGACTTTTGGCAGAACTAAAATAGAAATTGCAATGAGCTGACAAAATGAAAGTATATTAACGAGAATAATGAATAACCCTATTCAGGCATACACACTGACTCAACATTTGACATTCAACATCAAACATCATATCCCGGATAAACGGGATTAAAAACCTCCGTTTCTCAAATTAAAAAATCATATATTTGATGTGAAAAAATATTCTGCATCATGACCCTCTACCCCCAAATCCCCACTTTCCTTTCCCGGCACAGATCTGCCGCCTTATGTATTGTTACCGCAACGGATGGTTCCACCCCCCGCAAGATGGGTTCGAAAATGCTGGTGGCGCCTGATGGTACCATTGAAGGCACTGTGGGTGGCGGAGCCATTGAGCAGCAGGTGATTGATGATGCCCTGGAA
>JAHYJP010000105.1 GCA_019429055.1 Bacteroidales bacterium | reverse complement strand
CAATCCGCGCAAAAATGCCGGTCTGCCGCTGGTAAGTCCACCGGCTACAAAAAGCAGCATATTGGTGGCATGTCCCAGAAAAATCAATCCCAGTATCAGCTTAAAAATATTTCTGCGCAGCAACAGGTAAACCGCTGCACCATATAAAACTCCAATCAGAATAGCCAACAGAAAAAGCATATATTATTCCTCCATTATTGAAAACATAACCAGCATAAGCATTCCTGCCACAGCAAAATAAACACCCACATCAAAAATCAGAGGTGTACCAAGCTTTAATTCAAATGCCGTTTGGGCAAAAAAAGTATACCACTCCCCTGTCATGAAACTATCGCCCAGCAGCAGGGCAGGAATCCCGCTTAAGAGTGCTACAAACAATCCCGAGGCAGTAAGGTTGATAGGATTGAAAAACAGTGATTTCTGGGTTTTTTCCACCCCGAAAGCCATAGCATACAAAATGTAGGCAGCGCCAAACATCAATCCGCCGATAAATCCTCCACCGGGCTCATTATGTCCACGATAGAGTACGATCAGGGAAAGTACGACCAGCAAGGGACGCATATGCCGGGCTGCTATTTGTAAAATAATTGACTCCATATTCGTTCTTTTATTTTTTTCCTAATTTGATCATTGCGTAAATACCCAGCGCCGCAATTGAAATAACAGTAATCTCACCCAGGGTATCCAATGCCCTGAAATCCACAAGAATAACATTTACGATGTTACGCCCGTATGCCAATGAATAACTGGCCTCCTTGAAATAGTCCGAGATAGGAGTTTCAAGGCTGGAAGTACCTGCCTGCAGTACCAGCACCATAAAGAATGTTCCCACCAGGGTCGCCACCAGGGCGTCGCGCATGCGTGCACCGGTGCTGGAAAAGTTCTGGTACCGGGGAAGGTGATAAACTACCGCCATTGCCAGTATTATCATAAGGGTTTCAACCATGATCATGGTAATGGCAAGATCAACACCACTGTAAGCAATAAAAATGATGGTAATACCAAAACCGATCACTCCCATTGATATAAGCGCCACAACCCTTGAACCGGAAATTACCGATGACAGGGTAGCGGCAATGATCAAAACCACAACAGCAATAAGGTTGAGAGGCATTTCAGAGAAATTCAGTTCAAGCATGATGGGGTCAGCCCTCCATATCATTACCCACACCAGCACAGATGCAATAACAAACAGTGTCATCAGGTAGAACCTGTGATAACCGTGCTGGAGAGTTTTGGTCTTGAGTTTGGTAAATATCAGGAAACCGTCGATCATCGAAAAGAACATACGTGTAAACTCTCTGCGGAAATATTTGATGTTAACCCTGTCGATAGCCGGTATGATTTTATCCTGGTATCGAAATACCAGAAAACCAGATATTAATGTTAAAGCACTGAGTCCCAGGACGAGGTTAAACCCATGCCAGAGTTTAAGCACGATGGCATCCATCCCCGGACTTATGGCAGTTATAGCCTTCGATGTAAGCGGATTGGCCATGGTAGCAGGAAAAAGACCCAGCACAATACTGATCAGAACCAGGAAAAACGGACCTAAGATAAGGGCCAGATTGGGTTCTACCGGTGTTTTGGGATAGGCTGGTTCTTTACCCCAGAATATACCAATGGCAAGCCTTAAGGATAAATAAACCAGGATCACATTGGTAAGAAATCCAAGGACCAAAATAAACCCATAAGCTTTTGGAGCTGCAACACTGGCTTCATAAATGAGTTCTTTTCCCAGAAACCCCAGCATAGGAGGAACTCCGGCCATGGAAACCAGCGCCAGGGACATGATGATGGCAGCAAAAGGCATGTATTTAAACAAACCACCCAACTGGGTAAGATCGCGGGTGCCGGTTTTTTTCTCAATATTACCGGCCATCATAAAGAGTGTTCCCTTATACAGGGCATGCACCAGAAGGAAAATTATGGCTGCATTGATGGCATATTCGGTACCTGTTCCTATAAGCAGAACCAATGTGCCCAAAGCACTTACAGTGGTATAGGCCAGAATACGTTTCAGGTCGACCTGGGTAATGCTCAGCCATGCACCTGTAAACATGGTTGTAACTCCCACAATGGTTAAGGTGTAGCTCCATAGTTCAGTTCCACCCAATACCGGATTTAATCTTGCCAGCAAAAAAACACCTGCCTTTACCATGGTAGCTGAATGCAGGTAAGCACTAACCGGCGAAGGAGCTGTCATGGCACCAGGTAACCAGAAATGGAAAGGAAACTGTGCCGATTTGGTAAATGCTCCGATAGCAACAAGAATAAAAGCCGGAATATATAAATTACTGCTTTTAATGATATCAGGATTTGAAAGGATGTAGGAAAGCTCATAGGTTCCATAAGGAATGGCCAGCAACACAAATCCCCCCAGAAGAGCAAGTCCGCCAAAACCGGTTATCAATAAAGCCTGCAATGCTGAAGCGCGTGCTTCCGGTTTCTCATGGTAATAACCTATCAACAGATAAGAACTTATACTGGTAAGTTCCCAGAAAACAAACATGGTTATGAGGTTACCCGATACCACAATTCCCTGCATGGCCGTCATAAATAATAAAAGGTATCCCAGAAAACGGCCTTTCATAGGATAAGGACGCATATAATAACCCGCATAAACCAGTATAAATGAGCCAATCCCCAGCACAAGCAAACTAAATAACACACTGAAACCATCTACATAAAAGCTGAAATCAATACCCATGACGGGAAGCCATGTAAAAGTTTCGGTAATTACCACTCCATCGTTTATAGCGGGCAGCAGACTCAGGTAATAAAGAAAGCCGGTGAAGGGCCATATTGCATAGATCCAGCCGGCTTGATTCTTAAGGTATTTTCTCAAAAAGGGTGCAACGGCAGCAACACCCAGCAGCACAATCAGAAATAATCCTGTGGTCATGAGTTAGTAGTTTTACATAAAAAATCCGGATGATCCGGATTGCCTGTTTTCTGCAGAACTAAGTTACAGAAATCGGTTCTAGTAACACCAATACAGGCAAATTTGTTTGCGAAAATAAGAAAAATGTTGATTGGATTTTGGGGTTTAAGAGTTTGGATGAATGAAAAATGATGATTTCAGATTTCTGATTTCTGATTTTTGATGTTCCCTTTTTTAGTAATTACAGGCTCGGGTTTCTTAATCTATAGTATTTGTTCCTTTTTGAAAAAAGCTGCTATCAACTACCGTCATTTTGTCATTTTTATGCATCACAAAAGACATATAGTCAGATACTTACTGACTTTTTGTACGTTTTTTTGAATGGCATTTTGTTTGAACTGAATGAAACCGAAAACAAAGAAAAACTTAAAATAATATTCAAACTTTATTGTTTAACCAAAAAAAGGAGGATTGTGCTATGTTACCAACAGTAAGAAGTCGCTTTAACATGCCAGGTTTTTTTGAAGATTTCTTTGGTAAAGATCTTATGCCTGATCTTTTCGAAGATCGCGCCAGCATGAGTGTTCCGGCAGTAAATGTCCTGGAAGACCCCGACAACTTCAAGATCGAAGTTGCTGCTCCCGGTCTTGAGAAGAAAGATTTCAAAATCGATCTCGACAACAATGTGCTTACCATTTCTTCTGAGAAAGAATACAAGCACGAAGAAGAGAAAGACGGAAAGTATATGCGCAGGGAATTTGCCTACGCCAGCTTCAAGAGATCTTTCACCTTACCGGAGAGTGTAGATGCAGATAAGATCAAAGCCAATTACAAAGAAGGCTTGCTCTACATCAACATCCCCAAAAGGGAAGAAGCCAAACAAAAGCCACCAAAGCAAATTTCAATCTCGTAGTTTTAATGTTGCGCTCAGAAAAAAGGGGCTGTCTAAAAAGTGCGAGATGGTCGTTGAGCCTGTCGAAACGAAATCTGATTACCAATCAGATACACACTTCGACAGGCTCAGTGTCCAAATAAATGCTGACTTTTAGACAGCCTCTTTTTTTGTAACTCTATTTTTCTATGATCTCAAATTCTGTACGTCGGTTCATCTGGCGCCCTTCTGCTGTTTCATTGCTGGCAATTGGCCGCTCAAAGCCGTAGCCTTTATAAGTGAGTCGTTCCCGGTCAATTCCACGTTCTATAAGAAAATCCACAACCGCCCTGGCTCTTCTTTCTGAGAGCCGCTGGTTAAGACCTGCTGATCCTACATTATCGGTATGACCTGATATTTCAATCTTAAGAGACGGATTATCCACCATCAGCTTGTAAAGAATTCCAAGTTCGGCATAAGATTCGGGTCGCAGCTCTGCTGCTCCGGTATCAAAGAAAATATTCCTGAGTACGATACTCTGGCCCACTTCAACCCTTTTCAATCTGATGTCGTTAATGATCTCCCGGTTTACATCCGATTCGCTGATATTTATGTTTTCGGAATGGAAAAGATAATCTTCAGCCTGCACAGCAATGGCATAGTTTTTCCCACCCGGTAAAGAAATAACATACTCTCCGGTTTCGGCTCCTGAGTTGAACTCAGCCAGCAGGGCTTCGGTTTCATTATCATAAAGTTCGATAACTGCAATAACCGGTTCATTGGTTTGATCATCCAGAATACGGCCGCGCAGGAAAGTCATGGGAATTGTAATAATTTCCATTTCGCTTTCCATCATATTAATTCGTGGTGGCCTAACAGCAGCGGCAATCAGATCGTTCGCAACCGGCATGATAAGTGGTTTCTCCGGACCCAGGAAAGTGATCTGGTAGATATCGCTTCCACCATAATTATCAACTCTCATGGTAGAGAACCATGCTGTTTTTTCATCCGGACCCATGACAAAGAAAAGATCGTCGGCAGGAGAGTTGACAGGATATCCCAGATTTTCGGGTCGTGTCCACCTGCCATTGCGGAACACTGTTCTGAATATATCAAAGCCTCCCATGGAATTGTGTCCTTGCGAGCTAAAATACAGCGTAACATCATCAGGTGCCAGGTACAGGCTTTCTTCGTCATACTCGGTATTTACCGTTGAGCCCAGGTTTACAGGTTCGCTCCAGCGTCCTCTTTCATTGCGGCTGGCTGTCCAAATGTCTTTACCTCCAAATCCACCGGGCCGATCGCTCACAAAGTACACCCTGTTCCCATCAGATGTAAAAACGATGCTGGTTTCCTGTGTACCGCGGCTCCTGAGCGCGCGCGGGAGCTTTTGTGGCTTACCCCAACTGCCTTTATCAAAAGTACTTTCAAAAAGATCGCCACCTTTGTCGCCACGGTAAACGTAGAGAGTCTGGCCATCAGGCAGTATTCCTGCAGTAGCTTCGTGTGTGCGTGAGTTTATTTTTCCCACAATGGGTTCTGCTGTACTCCATTGTTCGCCAACTTTTCGTGTCATAAAAATATTCTCAAAATATTTATGATCATTCCTGTCGATGCGGGGGTTGCGTCCCAGTGGTCTGCGACTGGTGAAGTACATAACGCCTCCATCGGGAGAAAGGACGGGGCTGTAATCATCAAACTCTGAATTTACAGCACCTCCCATATTGTCAATAAAAACGCGCAAAGGTTCCTTTACCAGACTTTTGGCGTGATTACACTCTGCAATTCTCCGGTCGATAATGGCTCTCTGCTGAATAGCCTCCTGTGGCGTAAGGGACTGACGATAAAATATAAACTGCTCAATGGCCTCATCAAACCTGTAATTTTGCTGGTAGGCAAGACCCAGAAGATAATAGATCTCAAGCGTTGGAACATTCAGCTCCACAGCTCTTTCCAGATAATTTACGGATTTGTCAACTTGTGGTGTATTCAGATAACAATCACCGATGCGCATATTTAAACGTGCATTATCGGGATTGAAATCATAAGCTTTCAGGTAATATTCAAGAGCCATTGGGATATTGCCAACCCCGAGCTCAAACAGGCGATCTCCATCCCTGACATTTCGACGTGCTTCACGAAGTCCTTTGCTGTCATCGGGAAAAAATGCCCTGGTAAACTCCTTGTTTTGGGCATAAGTTATTTCAGGCATAAAAATAAAAGCCCACAAAATGAGCACACTTGTAATGGTTTTCAGAAGGTTGAAAATGCCTTTAGGGGAATTTATAAAATACGGGTTTTTCTCTTTTATTACGGCCATGGTTCTGATTTTTTTCTGTTTCACAATTAAATTGCTAATCATTCCTGTTGCATAAATTACCGGTTTCTTAATCCAGATAATCTGAAGCCTCTGTTAATCCCAGGCTCACTGCTTTTTCCCAATCGAGCTGAGCTCCCCTGGCATCTCTGAGTATTTCGCGTGCTATACCCCTGTTCAGATAGGCCGGTGCAAAATCAGGATTGATCCTTATGGCCTGAGTGTAATCTTCAGCGGCACCATCAAAATCGTTGGTCCTGTATTTAATCATTCCTCTTGTGGTAAGGGCTGTAAAGTTTTCGGGGCTTTCTTCAAGAACTTCGTTGATATCTTCCATTGCCATATCATACCTGCCAAGCTTTAAATTTGCAATAGCCCTGTTATTCAGTGCCTTTTCGTAACCCGGAGAAAGATTTATGGCTGTAGTAAAAAGATCATGGGCCTGGTTGAATTGCTCCAGTTCGAGCCTGATACTTCCCAGGTTGTTATATGCCAGCGCCATACCGGGATCGAGTAAAACTGCCTGCTGATAATCAGAAATGGCAGCCTGAACTTCACCATTTAATTTCCTTGCACTTCCCCTGTCGTTGTAAGCATGGGCAAAATCGGCCCTGATATTAATGGCAGATGTAAAATCTTCTATGGCCTTATCATATTCTTTATCTTCCAGGTAAAGAACTCCCTTGTAATAATGAGCAAAGTATAATCTGCTGTCACTTGCAATGGCTCCTGTAAAATCTTTCAGGGCAGCCAGTCTGTCGCCCTCTGTCATGTGCATTCTACCCCTGGCAAAGTATGCCATGGCAAACTCCGGGTTGGCATCCAGGGCAATTTTGAAATCTGCCAAAGCACCGTTTATATCACCCATTTCTGCCTTAACCACGCCACGATTGTAGAAAGCTTCTACAAAATTGGGCCTCAGCGAGATGGCCTCGTTAAACATTTGCATACTCTCGGTCAGTTTTGCCTGGTTAAATAAGGAGATACCATCGTTATAGGCTTTTTCGGCCTGCATCATATTTTGTCTGCCAACTCTTACGGTATCAGCAACCTGCGATACCAATGTGCCTGTAAAGACACACATAAACATCAATGTAATAAACAGGGACTTCATCATTTGAAAAGATTTTGTTTAAACAAAAATTTATCGCAATCAGCATGAGCTGAATACCTTAACTATGAACCTGAAAAACAAAATGTTGAAAGAAATCTTTATAAAATATCTCACAAATTTATTTGACTGCAAATTAATAAAAAATATCGAACCCCATTTCAGGTTTTATCTTAAAGATATATTTTTCATGCAAGAAATATGCAGATAAAAATTTCACAATTCTTAATTCCGTTACCAACAGCTTAATGATTAAATTTGCCAAATTATAAAAGACCACTGAAAAGTGGTTATCTGGTGCTTCTGATGAATACTTTTTTCATTTTAAAAGAATATATACACTGGCTGATGCGATCTAAAACAAGGCATGGAGTGCATAGCCCGTTTGTATATCGGTTTCTGGATCAATGTCTTTACAGGGAAGCCGACAAAATACTTTTTGAAATACCTGAAGAGCAGCGCAGGAAATTGAAAAATGATCAAACCGCTCTGGAATATACAGATCCGGGTGCAGGAAGCAAAAAGCAAAAACAGAAAACATCCCAGGGAGATATAAGAACCAGGGTAAGAGATATTGCACGTAATTCACTGCAGAATCCCCGTTATTGCAGGTTTTTTTACAGGATGATGGATTATTTCGGATGCCGCAACGTGCTTGAGATGGGCACTAGTTTTGGCATAACCACTTCATATATGGGTTTGGCAGGAGACCATATAAAGATTGATACCATAGAAGGAGCTCAACCTGTTGCAGATATTGCGGAGAATTTTTTTTCAGACCAGGGATTTACGAATATCAATCTGTATCGTGGCAATTTTGATCAAATTCTGAAAAAAGCAGTTTCCGGTAAAAAATACGATCTGATATTTATGGACGGAAATCACAATGGTGAAAAAACCCTTGATTATTTTCAGAAATTAACCAAACATATAACGGAACAGGGCGTTATTATCGTTGACGACATTCGATGGTCGGAATCGATGTATGAAGCCTGGAAAAGCATAAAATTACACCAGAACGTAACACTTTCCATTGATTTGTTTCGCATGGGAATGGTATTTTTTGACAAACGCTTAACGAAGGAAGAATTTGCAATAAGGTTTTAAAGATATTTGCATGTCTTATTTATTATCTTTGTTGCCCCGCTTAATAAAAATTATTAAAATACCGGAATGGAAAAGCAAGAATTAATCAGGCTTGAAAAGCTTACCAAACATTATAAGGTAGGAACAGAAATTGTGCGTGCACTGCAGTCAGTGTCTGTTTCTTTGTATAAAAATGAATACATTGCCCTGATGGGACCTTCAGGTTCGGGAAAATCTACTCTGATGAATATACTGGGTTGTCTCGACTCACCCACTTCAGGTAGTTATTATCTGAATAACAACGATGTAAGTAAACTCGTTGACAACCAGCTTGCTGAAATCCGGAACAAAGAAATTGGGTTCGTATTTCAAACATTTAACCTGTTACCGCGTTCTACAGCCCTTGATAACGTAGCTTTGCCTTTGATATACTCCGGTGTAAGCAAAACAGAACGAGATAAGAGAGCATTGAAAGTACTTGATCAGGTGGGATTATCGGATCGTGTTCATCACAAACCCAATGAATTATCAGGTGGACAGCGGCAAAGGGTAGCAGTGGCAAGGGCACTTGTAAACAGCCCATCCATTATACTGGCCGATGAACCCACAGGTAACCTTGACTCAAAAACCTCTATCGAGATCATGGGCTTGTTTCAGGAGATCCATGAAGCAGGAAACACCATTATCCTGGTAACACACGAGGAGGATATCGCCCTGCATGCTCACCGTGTTATCAAGCTTTGGGATGGTGAAATTGAATCGGATAAAATCAATTCCACCCCTAAAAAAGTAGCTGTGGAAATGGAAGCATCCGGTGAATAGATAAAGAGAATACGTCTTTGATCCTTAACCTGCCTGCTTTTTCCACACATAACGAACCATTAATCAGTTAAAAAAAGTAATATGGAAAGCTGGAAAATATACACCAAAACCGGTGATAAAGGCGAAACAAGTCTGATAGGCGGTAAACGGGTCCCTAAATATCACCTTCGCATTGAAGCTTATGGTACAGTTGACGAACTAAACTCATTTGTTGGTCTGATAAGAGATCATGACATAAACCCACATTACAAGAATATTCTGTTACAAATTCAGGAATGTCTTTTTATTGCCGAATCATTGCTGGCAAAAGATGAAACTGACAAAAAAATTCAGTTGCCCTGCCTTAAAGAAAGCGACATCAGTCTGCTGGAAACCGAAATCGACATTATGAATGATGAACTCCCCGTTCTCAGCAACTTTATTTTGCCGGGAGGTGGCATGGCAGCATCGAATGCCCATGTAGCACGCTGTGTTTGCCGCAGGGCCGAAAGGATCATCATTGCACTTTCAGAAAAGTTACCGGTTCAGGAAATCATTATCAGATATTTTAACCGGTTATCAGACTATTTCTTTGTGCTGGCGCGCAAACTCGCCTACGATAATGGAGCTGGCGATATTATTTGGAAAGCAAGAGCCTGTGACTAAAAAAATCGCAGGTTCTTTTTTATTTCAAAACAGTTTTTTGACTGTATTTATATTATCTGTTACGTTTTCTGAAAAGCCTGTCACCCTTTTTAGGTCTGAAGATTCTGTACCTGGCAACATGATTTGAGCGCCTTGGATCAGAATTTATGATGTACCCAAGGTTTAGGTTTCCGGTAAAGAAGAAATCGTTTCGATTACTGTATGGTCTTCTGAAACCATCCAGATAGTCGAAAAAGGTATATCTGAAATTAAGATCAAAACCAATAGTCCAGCGGTTATAAAGATTCAAAGTGGTACCTGCGCCCAGGGGAATAGCCAGCTGATAATTGCTGTATACATCATCAGAATTCAAAATCTCGTAGTCATACTCATCAATTATGGGCCCTCGTACTTCAGGATCGTGATAAAAAGCAGATAAACCCGTAAACAAATAAAGGTCTATCCAGAAGAACCTGAAATCCTGCTTTGGATTGGCATATTTACGAGGCAAGTACAATTCTCCGACCAACCCAAATTCATAAAGAGTATTGCTGAACGATTTTCCCCTTTCCACAATTTCAATTTCAGGCGACCACCTGTCGTTACCTTTCAGCATTAATGCGGTAAAATTGCTTTTCAGAGCAAATTCACGACCAAAATGGTATCTCCCGTAAATGGAGAGAGCGGGCATGATACCCCTGGAATAAACATCAAAAAATGAAGCCTGCTCATCTATACGACTCGAGCCTATATCTGTCATGGAATTGGCAACGCCCAGTTTTAATCCCAGCTCAAAGTGCGGGCCCGGCAGCACAAAGTTCCGGTAGTTAAGCTGTTGCGGATTTCTGGTGCCGGTTTGTGTGGTGTGGTGCTGCGCAATCGTGTTATTTACGGATAATGCCGTAAACAAAAAAAGTAATATTTTTAGTTTGATTTTCATATGACAGCCCTTCAAGAAAAATAAACAATAATTATTTTGTCGACAATTTAAACCCTTTTGTGTGCATAAATATACTAATTACAGAAATGCAATTGAATAAGGGTAAGAACGTATTTTATATTGTTGATATCACTTAATAGATTTCCTGCGAATCATACTTAACTTATATTAAGTACATACACAAAAGTATAAAAATTTGGGCATCAAACACAGTCAAACTGCATGTGCGGAAAACAATTGCAGGTAGCACTAATTTATAAATAGTTAGCTACGTTAACAATACTGCCATAATGTATCATGAACTTCAAAACTGAGTTATTAACAACTACTGAAATTGTTCCAAATAATTACAGAAAACTGATTTACCTGATTGAATAAATTATAACCGGAGAAGGTAATAGTTTTATCATCAGGTGAGAAGAAAAAGCTTATGATTTGTATAATTTCGTTATTCATCAAAGGCAATAAAGAAATAGAAAAAGATTTTTTGTAGTTTTCAAAAAAGCATTACTTTTGCAATGCAAAAATCGGGGTGTGGCGCAGTTGGCTAGCGCACTTGCATGGGGTGCAAGGGGTCGGAAGTTCGAGTCTTCTCACCCCGACAAAATTCGCTGATTATGAGTTTATTGCAGAGTTTTATTAACTTATTATGAACCAGCGGAATCAAAAATGATAAGACTAGCATTACTTTATTTATCATTTTTGGGAATAATTTTTCAACACCTTCATCAATCAAGTGATGAAGGTGTTTTTTTTATTACCTACCTAATAATTTCCTGATTTTTAATGCTTAAACTCTCTCTCGATCTGCAGTTAATTAGCCAGTGGCGAGGTTACAAAGAGTGGCCCCGTCACTAACAGATATTTTCGCCGCGATGCGGCTGGAAAGAAAATCATTCTGGCGGGCCTGATATTATCCATACCCTGAAAGGGTACAATATCCATAGCCCCGGGTGTGAACCCGGGGAATTTGGGTTTCAGGAAAGAAAAAGCGCTGCACGCAGCAAAGGTTAATAGAAAGATGATGGTTTTGCAGCGCAATGCAGATCGGTTGGAGATATCGGGCAAAATCCCCGGCAAGGTCTTTGATACGTGCCGGTATGTGCGTCTTTACAGAACCCCGGGACAGGTCAAGTCCTGTCCCAACAGAGTGCCATTATTGTTGAATTATTGGCCGGTCAAGCCCGGCAAGCACTTGTCAGCCCGGGGATTTCTGGATAAAAAACGTTCCTTTTTCCCTCTTGAGTAAACACTCTTACACTGATTGTTATTTTTCAGATTGATGAAATATTTCGTAATTTTGATAAGCTCAATTGAGTTATTCCAGAAAGTATAGCTGTCTTATGAAAGCAAAAGATATATATATAGCACACCCGCAAACAGATGAACAGTCCAAAGCTTTAAAGGCATTTCTTCAAGCCCTAAAGATAAAATTTGAAATACCCGGGGATAAAGATTATAATCCAGAGTTTGTTAAAAAAGTGTTGGAAAGTCGGCAGCAAGCCAAAGATGGGAAAGTTACCAGGGTAAAAAAAGAAAACCTGAAAGAATTTTTGGGGTTATAAAATGGGGTACCACCTGGACTTTACAGATAAGGCAAAGGAAGATATTGCCAATCATCAAAAAGCTGGCAATAAAGCTGTTCTCAAAAAACTGTTTGCATTGCTGGAAGAAATAGAGCAACACCCTTTTTCCGGTACAGGAAAACCCGAACCTTTGAAACATGAACTTTCGGGTATGTGGTCGCGAAGAATTAACAGAGAACACAGGCTTATTTATGAAGTTGAAGAGGATATAGTTTTTATTCTCTCTGCAAAAGGGCATTATGAAAAGTAACTGCCAGAACTGTAAAAATTAGCACAGCTAAATAATCAAATGAGGCTCATTGGGCAGCTCGATGACTACGACAAGCAAACCATTTTCCGGTTAATTGAAAAAATGATTACCAATAAGAAGTTCAAAGAGTTCTTTCAGAAAAATGTGGCGGCGTTGTGAAGTAAATCGTTTTTTGTTTAGGCTTTATTGATAGTAGAATGGGTTAAAGCTTGTTCTTATTGTTATCTCTGGATGCTCTCTAATGAACTCAGTTGGTGGGTAAAACTCAATAATTATATGTTGAAAAAGGAGCAAAAATATTTTATACTCCTTTTTAATTTGAGCACCATTTGAAATTACTTCAACCCTATTAAATCCTGGTCTTAATCTAACATTAACTTCACTGTAATTAAATGAGTGGTAATTAATTGTATCTTCAAAAACAATCTTCTCATTAATTCTTAAGACCACATCTATTCCGTTCTCGGGAAAAATTCCAGTACATCCAATATACATCTGGTAGTTTTGTTTTGTAGAGAAAAGAAATATTAAAAAGGCTGTAACTACAATTAAAACAATGAAACCATATCTATTTTTTTTCATGTTATTGGCGATTAAATCTAAATCCTACAAAACCGAGATCTCTGTCTTCATATCTTCTTGTATCTGGGTTATAATAAAGAACAGCAGGATTAGGACGTCCCATACGTGAATTTACCCCCTGGTTAATTCTATTCTGGCTTCTATACATTATACTTCTTTGCTCAGAAGAAACTCGAGAACCAGCACCTTTTTGCGTCATTAGGTTCCGAGGACCGGTTGCGGTCTCATGTCTTAAACCTGCAGCATGGCCAAATTCATGAACCGCATTCCTTGTTGCCCCCATTTTATTAGGTAGTAAATTTGAAATTAAATTATCATTTCTAAAATCACTTGAAGGTAAAGTCATAGCTAAACCACCTTCTTGGTTTATTACGCCCCTGGCATTTATTGTCGAGTTGTTATCTCTATCAGCAATTACAAATAAATGGTCAGACGCTGAAACATCTTTCATGGAACCCGCTACATCTAATTGAATATTTGTAGTAAGTGTAAGTGTTTCTCCGTTTAAAGTAAACTCCCCTTCAAAAGCACTCGAAATGCCATTAGATATCATATTTGCAGCTCGTTCCATATTGATGTTATCATGTGACATGTTTATAATCTTGGCTGCAACATGCATAGTAATAACATTATCATTCCTGGTATACCAAATACTATCACCGTTAATATCAATAGCATTTATGGGGTTATTGCCAGCATAGTAATAAGGAGAGAATTCATAAAACTTTTCTGCAAACCTGTCTTGCGTATGAAACCTACCAATCTGCGGGTCATAAAATCTCGCCCCGTAATCATACCAGTTCAGTTCAAAATCATCCTGGTATTCTTTGCTGTTGTAGAGGTAGCGGTTATTTAATATATTGCCCGGAGGCGGTGCAGTTTGGTGCGGGCCACGCTGTATCTCCATGCCAAAGGGATAATAATCGGCGATGTGGGTGGTGCAGGTGTGGTGGGTCATTGGGTTGGTTTGGTGTTTTGGTGGGTAAATATAGAAAAAAATGAAATAATGACAAGTGGCGGGGTCACAAAAAGTGGCCCCGTCACTAACAGATATTTTCGCCGCGATGCGGCTGGAAAGAAAAACATTCTGGCGGGCCAGATATTATCCGTACCCTGAAAGGGTACAATATCAATAGCCCCGGGTGTGAACCCGGGGGTTAGGGGTTCAAGAAAGAAAAAACGCTGCACGCAGCAAAGGGTAATAGAAAGAGGATG